>DGHZ01000008.1:7646-16669 GCA_002392945.1 Caryophanales bacterium UBA3835
GTAACATCATATGTTTTACCAGATTTATCAGTGGCAATAATTGTAGGAAGGGCAAAACTATCTCCATAGTGATATGTAGTTTTCTTATCACCTTGAATTTCAATTTTTACTATCTCACTTGTTGGTTCACCTTGACTTGGAGATTTTCCTCCACAAGAAGTTGCCATACCTAAAATTAGAGGGATAGATAAAACTGGAAACAAAAATCCTTTACGCTTTTTCATAAGTGTTCCTCCTAAGGAAAAAATTATATCCTTGTGCGTATATATTAAATAAATAATTGCGTGTAAGTGTTTTTTACTAATTTAAAGAAGATTTAAATTCTAAGATGATATCACGCAATTCTGCTGCACGTTCAAAATCATAGTTTTTAGCAGCTTCGCGCATTTGTTTTTCAAGTTCTTTAATACGTAGTTCAATTTCTTTTCTACTACCTTTTTTCGAAACTTTAATCATTTCAGAAATTTCATCATCACTATTATGTATTGGCGGTCTAATCTCTTTAACAATAGTTCTAGGAATAATGCCATTTTCTTCATTATAAGCTTCTTGAATAGCTCGTCTACGATTGGTTTCATCTATTGCTGCTTTCATAGAATCAGTCATATTATCCGCATACATGATGACTAAGCCATTTTGATTACGTGACGCTCTACCAATAACCTGAATTAAGCTTCTTGTACTTCTTAAGAAACCTTCCTTGTCGGCGTCTAAAATAGAAATTAAAGATACTTCAGGAATATCCAAGCCTTCTCTAAGAAGATTAATGCCTACTAAAACATCATATTTTCCTTTACGGAGTTGATAAATAATCTCACTTCTTTCAAGTGTTTTAGTTTCATGATGTAAATAAACAACTTTAATACCTCTTTCTTTTAAATATTGAGTGAGGTCTTCTGCCATTTTCACTGTTAAGGTGACTAACATCACACGTTCATTACGCTCAGTTCTCTTTTTAATCTCAAAAAGAATATCATCAATTTGGCCTCTAGTTGGTCTAACTTCAATATGAGGATCAAGTAAACCTGTAGGTCTAATAATTTGTTCAGCAATAGGGGCGTCAGTTTTATTTAATTCATAATCTCCAGGAGTGGCGCTAGTACAAATTACTTGAGGGATTAGTTTTTCAAATTCTTCAAAATTTAATGGTCTATTATCTAATGCACTTGGTAGTCTAAATCCATATTCCACTAGAGTCTCTTTACGACTTCTATCTCCGTTATACATACCTCTAATTTGAGGTAAGGAAACGTGAGACTCATCCACAAATAAGACAAAGTCTTCTGGAAAATAATCTAATAAACAGAATGGTCTTTGTCCTGGACTTCTTTTATCAATGTGTCTTGAATAATTTTCAATACCAGGACACATACCAAACTCTTCCATATTTTCGACATCTTGATTAGTTCTCATTTCTAATCTTTCTGCCTCAAGTAGTTTTCCATTCTCTTTAAAATATGAAAGTCTATCTTTAAGTTCTTCCTTAATGGTTTTACAAGCTTCTTTAATTCTTTCCCTAGTTGATGCGTGGTCATAAGCAGGAAATATCGGATAAGTATGATATGAATGTTTAATTTCTCCACTTAATAAATCAACTTCATAAATCTTTTCAATCTCATCGCCAAAAGTATCAATACGAATTACCGTATGATCTTCAGCATTAGCAGGAACAATTTCAATGACATCTCCTCTCACTCTAAATGAGCCAGGAGGGGTATCTAAATTATTTCTTTTATATTGCGCGTCTACTAAGGATTTATAAAACTCATTTCTATTGATTTCTTCTCCAACTCTTATTTCAAAAACCAACCTACGGTACTCATCTGGATCAGTTAATCCATATATCGAGGCAACAGAGGCTACAACTATAGTGTCTCTTCTTTCTAAAATAGAGTTAATTGCACTGGTTCTAAGCATTTCAATTTCATCATTCATCACCGCATTCTTATCAATATAGGTATCGCTTTTAGGAATGTAGGCTTCTGGTTGATAAAAGTCGAAGTTAGATACAAAATATTCAACTCTATTATGAGGAAATAATTCTTTAAATTCTGAATATAATTGTCCTGCTAAAGTTTTATTATGAACAAGTACCAAAGCCGGACGTTGAACTGATTGGATAATATTTGCCATTGTAAAAGTCTTACCGGTTCCAGTTGCACCTAGTAAAACTTGTAGCTTCTTTCCTTCGTTTAATCCCTTTACAAGCTGAGCGATTGCGGTAGGCTGATCGCCAGTTGGTTTAAAGTTAGAAACTATCTCAAATGTGTGCGAATTGTCGATATTTTTCACGCAAAACCCCTATTATTTGATTTTTTTATTCTTTTTAGTGTGCTTTTTAAATCCTTCACCAAAGACAGCATTTGTTTGTGTATATGTCACGAAAGCTTTAGGATCAACTGAAGCGATATAACGCTTGATTTTTTCGTATTGAAATTTGTCAAATACAACTCGAAGAATGACTCTTTCTTCACCTTTATATCCGCCTTCAGCACGAATAATTGTGGCACCTCTTTCAAGCTCATCTTGAGCGAATCTAGAAATCTCTTCCCACTTATCAGAAATAATATCTACTTGATATGCGGTTTGGTTTTTAATATAGACAATTTCTATTAATGCAGCAGTCACAAAGCTAGCTAAAATACCACATAATGATGGAACCCATAATTGCATTGCGACCATACCGACAAGAATAATAACACCATCAATCAAAAAACCGGATATAGACTCTTTAATTCCAGTGTATTTTGATAATAAAAGTTGCACTACATCGATTCCACCACTAGAACCTCCGCCTAAGAATGTAATAGCGACACCTCCACCAATAAAGACACCACCAAATACACCACAAAGAATCAAATTAGCAACAGGCGAAGTTGTTTGAGTAACTACTGTTTTTGTACCATCAATAATAACTTCAGTTGGAATTAAACCTGCAAATGTCGTGGCTAGTTCATCAAAGAAAACAACTCTTTTAAATAAAAAGGTAAACCCAATATATAAAGCGGATGATAAAGCAGTTTTTAAAGCAAAATCTTTTCCTAAGAAAATTAGGCCTAATAACCAAAATAATATAGTTAGGCCAGCTACTAAATAGTCATAGATTGCAATATCCACAAAGTGTTGAATGATAATAGCGATACCGCTTATACCACCTGCAACAAGTTCGGACTTGGTTAAGAAAATTACAGATCCAAAAGCTAACAAAAATGTCCCAAGAATAACTGCAACATAATTGGATACTTGTTTTAATACTAATTTTTTATCCATTTTTCTTTGCCTCCATCTGTAAATATGCATATAAGAAGTTATCAATCGCTCCATTCATGACGGCTTCAACATCAACTTCTTCATAATTTGTTCGATTGTCTTTCACTAATGTATATGGGCAGAAAACATAAGAACGTATCTGACTTCCCCATTCGATATTTTTCTTTTCTCCAACAATAGAATTTAGCTCATTATTTCTTTTTTCAACTTCTAACAAATATAGTTTGCTCTTTAACATTGCCATTGCTGTCTCTTTATTTGATAACTGACTTCTTTCGATTTGACAAGAAACGACGATACCAGTTGGTAAGTGGGTAATTCTTACCGCGGTTTCAACCTTATTAACGTTTTGTCCGCCAGCTCCACCAGATCGATACGTATCAATTTTTAAATCTGCTTCATTAATCTCAATATTAATTGAGTCGTTTTGGAATTCAGGAATAACATTAACGCTAGCAAAGCTAGTATGTCTTCTTTTATTTGCATCAAAAGGAGAAATTCTTACTAATCGATGAACACCTTTTTCACCTTTTAATAAACCATAGGCATCCTTACCGCTAATTTTAATTGTGACACTTTTAAGACCAGCTTCTTCTCCTGGCTCATATGAGATAAGTTGCATTTTAAATTTATGCGCTTCTGCATATAGTACATACATGCGGTAAAGCATATCTGCCCAGTCTTGCGCTTCTGTTCCGCCTGCGCCTGGATGAATTTCTAAAATAGCATTCAAGTTATCAAATTCACCATTAAATAATCGATCAACTTCAAATTCGGCGACTTGCTTTTTAAGTTCTTCAAAAGACTCATATATTGATTCATATAATGAATCATCTTCTAAATCTAATAGTTCTTCGATATCCTTATAAGTTGAAGAAATTGACTTATAAGTTTCAAAAGTAGCACGACTAGAATTAAGTCGATTAATAATTTCTAAAGCGGTATTTCTGTCATTCCAAAAATCAGGGCTTTCGCTTTTATTAGTTAATTCAATGATTTCTTTTTCTAATTTAGCGAGGTCAAAGAGAAGACCCGAGTTGACGGATTTTCTCGCCAACAGCACCAAGTTCTTGTTTAAAAGAAACTAGGTCTTTCATTATTCTTTTTTCTCCTCGACTTCAGCGTCGATGACTTCACCTTTATTTTCAATAGGTGTTTCTTCGGCAGGTTTCTTTTCAACCTTAACATTTACAAGATTTAAAACAGCGTCAACTGAGGCAATGTTTAAGCATTCTCTAAACATCTTATAGCCTTCATTAACATAGTCTTGAAGTGGGTTGACATTAGCATAACTTCTTAAGTGAATGCCTTCTCTTAATCTAGCCATCGCATCAATATGTTTGGTCCAGTTTTGGTCAATGCATCTTAAGATGAAGTTTCTTTCGATATTTTGGGCAAGATCTTCTGGCCATTCTGCTCTTCTTTCAAGATAGTAATCTTGAATAGCTTCACCTAAATCTGGACCACATTCTTCTGGATAAGATTCATCAAAAGCAACTGCATTTAATGATCCTGCTGGTAAAAAACGAGGTTCCACTTCTTTTAATAGAAGTTCACCGCTAACAAGATTAGAGTTAGAACCAACCGGAACAGCTTTTTGCGATAAGAATTCACCGGTAGTCTTAAAGACTTCATCAATAATATCTTGAATATTTTTTCCTTCAATAATACGGTCTCGTTTATCATAAACAATTTGTCTTTGTTTAGCTAAAACATCATCGTATTCAAGAAGTGATTTACGAGTATCAAAGTTTTGCCCTTCTATTCTTTTTTGAGCAGAGGTAATAACTCCAGAAACTAATCTTGCTTCTAAAGCTTCTTCTCCGAAATTCTTTTCGATATAGTTACGCATATTATCTGCAGCAAAACGAATTAATAATTCGTCATCAAAGGAAACATAAAATCTGGAGAATCCTGGATCGCCTTGACGTCCGCTACGGCCACGTAATTGGTTATCAATACGTCTTGATTCATGTCTTTCAGTACCTAAAACACATAAACCTGAGAAATTGTAATAGCCTTTTTTTGCTAATTCTTTTTTCTTTTCTTCAGGGACTGTAGACTCTAAATTTCTGACTTCGTCATCAATTTTAATGTCGGTACCACGACCTGCCATGTTAGTTGCAAGGGTGATAGAGCCTTTGCGACCAGCATCCTTGATGATTTCCGCTTCACGAGCATGGTTTTTAGCGTTTAACATTTCATGTTGTAAACCTGCTGCAGTCAATAAAGCAGAAATTTCTTCTGAAGATTCAACAGAAACGGTACCAATTAAGATTGGTTGACCAATCTCATGTCTAACTTTAACTTCTTCAACTAAGGCTTTTAATTTTGGTCCTTTATGTGCGTAGATAAAATCTAAAGCATCAATACGAGCGATTGGTCTATTTGGTGGGACGCAAACAACTCGCATGTTGTAGATTTTTCTAAATTCTTCTTCTTCGGTTTTAGCAGTACCAGTCATACCCGCCATCTTTTTATAAAGACGGAAGAAGTTTTGATAAGTAATAGTCGCTAAAGTTGTGGTCTCTTGTTTAATCTCCACATTTTCTTTAGCCTGAACAGCTTGATGTAAACCATCACTCCATTCTCTTCCAGGAAGAACACGACCTGTAAATTGGTCAATAATTTGTACTTGTCCTTCAGCATCGACTAAATAGTCGACATCTCTAAACATAATATAATTCGCTCTGAGAGCGTTATGGATTCTATGAACTAAATCAGCGAATTCTGGATCATATAAATTTTTAATTCCAAACATTCTATCCGCCTTAGCGTTACCTTCATCAGTTAAATTAACGGTCTTATCTTTAACGTCAACAACATAATCGACATCTTTCTTTAAGGCTTTGACAAATCTATCTGCAACAGTATATTGAGAAGCACTTGCTCTAGCACCACCAGAAATAATAAGTGGGGTTCTAGATTCATCGATTAAAATAGAATCGGCTTCATCAACAATACAGAAGTTGAGTCCTCTTAAAACTCTATTCTGCATTGATGTCGCCATATTGTCTCTTAAGTAGTCAAAACCTAACTCAGAGTTAGTGGTATATGTGATATCACATAAATAGGCTTCTTTTTTCTCGGACGTGGTTTTGGTTCTAAGATTAACACCAACAGTTAAGCCTAAGAATCTATAAATTTGGCCCATCCAGTTAGCGTCACGTTCTGATAGGTATTCGTTAACTGTAACAACGTGAACACCATTTCCAGCAAGAGCGTTCAAATAGACAGCCATCGTGGCAGTTAAGGTTTTACCTTCACCAGTTTTCATTTCAGCAACATCGCCATCATGTAAAACTAATGAACCAATAATTTGCACTTTATATGGAAATTCTGCAAGAGTACGTCTAGCGGCTTCTCTAGCAACGGCAAACGCTTCGATTTTAATATCATCTAAAGTCTTTCCGTTAGCAAGCAACTCTTTAAAATATGGGGTCTTAGCTCTTAATTCATCATCGCTTAAAGCTTTCATTGACTCTTCAAAGGCAATAACCTTATCAGCAATTTTTGAATATTTTTTAAGAGCTAACTTATCAAATAATCCCATTATAATACCTCCTTGTTTTCTTTAATTAATAAAGAATGGATTAAACATTCGCTATTTAATATATCATTTATGTATTAGTTTATGCTAATACAAATTGTTTAATATTCATCTTTTTGTTTTATTTTAGTTTTTGCAATTACTAATATTTCAATTGTTTTAGCACCTTTACTTTTCAATAGATCAATTGAAGTTAATAGAGTGCTTCCGGTTGTCATAATATCATCAACTAATAAAATTTTTTTACCCTTCAATAATATATTTTCATCTATTTCGATAACATCATTTATTTTATGTCTACCAAAAGAAGACTGATCTGATTGCTTATGCGGTATTTTCTTCTTTAATATAGATAATTCTTTTAACTTTAAACTCTCAAAAATTGCTTTTACATGGTTAAATCCTCTTCTTTCGACTTCGATGTGATATGAAGGAACATAAACTATATAAAAACCATGATATTTAAGTCTAAAATACATTAGATATCTAGATAGAAATACATCCTTTAGTTCATAATCATAGCAGCCCTTAAATTTATAAATTAATTCCTTAATAAAATCCGTATATTCGTATATAGAGATTCCTTTAACATTGCCAATTTTAAATGGTATGAATTTAGCGTTCATTTTAGAAAAACATTTCTCACATAAAATGTTCTTTCTTTTTATTAGATTATATAAAGAGTAATCTGATATTCTTTCAAAACAAATTTTACAGTAACTATCCATCTAATAACGCCTCATTATTCTTGCTAATAGTGTTAATTGATTCTTGCATTTCCTGAGTCACTTTTTCACATAAATAAATCACCTCACCTTCTGGGGCGTCTTTCTTTCTTCCAACGCGCCCAGCAATTTGAATTAATACACCTTTTTCATAAATTTTATGGTCACTTTGACATATAATTACCTGTAAATCCTTAACAGTCACACCTCTTTCTAACACTGATGTTGTGACTAAATAGGAATATAAATTATTTCTAAATTCATCAATTATCTCAGTTCGAAATTTTCTCTTTGAATGGACATAATTTCCTCCTTTAATGAATAAGGAAATAACTCTATATATTTTTTCACATAAAGATATTGTTGGAGCAAAGATAAATACTGGCTTATTTTTATTCTTATATTCTTTTATTTTTTTAATTAGAAATATATATTGAAACAGCTTGTTTCTTTTAACAATTTTCGGTATTGGAAGAGGGTGACGATGAAAACGCACTTCGAGTCGTAATATATCTTTGTTGTCTCCCTGGAAATGATCAATAACTTCCTTAGAAGGTGTGGCCGACATCATGATATAATGTCCACTTAAAGACTTATAGAACATGCTGTGTAATGTTTGATCATCTTTAAAAGGGAAAGCATCTATCTCATCTAAGATAATTAATGCAAAATAATCCTTATATCTATATAACTGATGAGTAGTCAGAACAACAATATCCCCTTCTTTGTCTTTTGTATGACCGCCATATAAGCATATTACTCTATTATATTTAAATATTTCTCTTAACCTATTATACAGTTCGATTGCTACATCTCTTCTTGGGAGTGCAAAAGCAACTTTGTCTCCGCAATTTATAGCGTATTTTATAATGTTTAAACATATTTCTGTCTTTCCTGAACCGCATACCGCAAAAACAAGACTATCAATTCCTTTCTTATAGTTCTCAACAAGCTTATCTGATAATATTTTCTGCTCTGGAGATAACTCATACTCTAAATGAATAGGTGCTTTCTTTGGATAAGACGGTTTATGCTCAACTTCTTCACCACGAAAAGAGATGCATCTTCGACAATAAGGTTTGCCATTAAGTATTCCGATTGAATGAATATCAGTGTTTCCACAGACTGGACATTTATAGTTTTCTATATTGCATTATCTCCTTTCTTTTGATTTAATATAGACATGGTCGTGGTCATCACTAGTTTGATGCCGACTCACAGGAAACTGTGTAGCTCCATTAACGGGGCTTTTTTATTTTTTTGCGCTTTTTATAATATGACCCATATATCTGGTTACTATTTTGAACCTTGATTATTAAATACATGTCTTCATCATTAAACGACATGTCAGGGTACTCTTTTTCACCATAATCATTTCTATCTACAACGAATGGTCTTTTTTTTATCAAAGAAATATCTACATTTTGATCTGTTGGGTGTTTTAATTTGTAATATCCTTTTCTCAATCCAAGTCTTTT
>DGHZ01000056.1:0-21476 GCA_002392945.1 Caryophanales bacterium UBA3835
ACTGGAAGTTTTTTGTTTCGTCTTTCCGATTATTTTCTTAATCCGAGGCTGACGATGAGTCTTAAATAGGCGTCTCTGTCAGTTCTGGCTAAATAATCAAGTAAACTTCTACGTTGTCCGACGAGAATCATTAATCCTCTTTTACTAGAAGCATCTTTGTGATTCTTCTTTAAGTGTTCGGTTAACGCTTTGATTTGTTCGGTAAGTAAGGCAACTTGGACTTCAATAGAACCAGTGTCTTTTTCGTTCTTACCATATTGCTTGACGATTTCCGCTTTTCTTTCTTTTGAAAGGGCCATGATCAAGTTCCTCCTTCTTTTAAATTCTTAACTTAAGCCCGGAGAGTTCGTTGAGGATTCGAAGTCTCTAGAGATAAGTCGCTTGCTATATAATATATTAATTCATTAATAAGTGAAATGTTTTTTTGTATTTTTTATAACTGCAAAGTCTTCTTTGCTTCCTCACAGTCTTTTTCTAATTGAGCTTTTAGCTCTTCCATAGAACCAAAACGGAAGATATCACGCATATACTTTACGAATTGAACTTCGATTTCTCTGCCGTATAAATCACCCTTATAAGAGATAAGGTGAACCTCTATAAGAGGTTTATTGAGTTCCATGATGGTTGGATGAGTAGAAACAGAGATGATACATTTATATTTACTATTCATTAGTTTCACAAATCCCATATAGACTCCAATTTTTGGAAGGACATAAGGATAATCTAAATCTAGATTCGCAGTAGGAAAACCGATTTTCATTCCGTTATGATTACCTTCCACTACTAAACCCACAATTGTGTATGGTCTAGATAATAATTTAGAAGCTTCTTCTACTTCTCCTAGCGAGACTAGTTCTCTAATGGTTCTACTAGAAATCTTTTTGCCGCCTACAAGTTTTAAAGGAACAACTTCAGTATCAAAATATTCTTTTAAATCTTTTGGGGTTCCACTTGCGTATCTGCCAAATCTATAATCTTCGCCAACTACTAATTTCTTTGGATTAATTGGCTTCAAAATCTGTTCAATAAATTCACTAGATGAGAATCTTAATAATTCATCACTCATCCTTAAGAAATACATGTATTTCACTCCAAGTGATTTTAAGATATTAGCCTTATCAAATAACGAAGTTAACATGTTATCGCTTGGATTCTTTTTTAAGGTGAAGCTTGGTGAGATATCAAAAGTCATCACTGCGGCGTTGCCAGATTCAATAGCCTTATTAATTAAATCAAGATGACCGATATGAACACCATCAAAATATCCTAAACATAATGTAATATCAGGATTAGGTTCAATTTTTAAATCGTTAACATCAATCTCAATGATCTTCATTAAAATAAGCCTCTAGTAAACTCATACTTGTTGTTATTGGTTTTGATATACATCGCAATAACATTATTTAAAGAGTCCACTACTAATAATTTATCACTAGGGTAACTTCCTTCAAGAATTTTAATTTTCCCGTCTTTAATATCTTTAATTGTCTTATCATCAAAAGTTAATGTTGAACTAAATCTAGATAAGACTTCATATGTTGATTTTAGTGAATTATCACTAATATCTTCTATTTTATTTGCTTCATCTACACTAAACGGACCAACTTTAGTTCTTCTTAAAGAAGTTAGATGACCAACAGTGCCTAACTTTTTAGCAATGTCAGAGCCTAACACTCTCATATATGTGCCTTTTGAGACTAACGCTCTAAAAGTTATCTCATCATTTTTATAATTTAATAATTCAATCTCATAGATTTCTATATCTCTAAGTGGTCGATCTATTTCTTTGCCTTTATGAGCGAGCTTATACAAAGGAGAACCATTTATTTTAATTGCGCTGGTCATTGGAGGAAGCTGCTTACTTTTTCCTAAAAAAGAATTTAAAACTTCTTCTACTTTATCTTTAGATAAATTAGGAACTTCTTTTCTAGATATTTCCTTGCCGTCTATATCCATAGAATCAGTCTCGACGCCTAACTTTATAGTAGCGATGTATTCTTTATCAAAGTCATCAAAAAATGTTATCCCTTTAGTGGCTTTATTTACTCCTAGAATTAATAGACCAGTCGCAAAAGGATCTAAAGTACCAACATGACCTACTTTAGAAGTATTAAAGATTTTCTTAAGTTCAATGTCAGCTTTTTGAGAAGTAATACCTTCTTTTTTGTCTAAGAATATAAATCCATCCATGTGAAATATCATATCATATTTCATCGATATCATTTAATTTATCGGCTAAATATTCAGGTATTTCTTCCAAGATTTTATATTTAGATACTCCTATTTTTGATGTTAGCCTAGCTAGAGTGGTTTTAGCAACATAATTATCAGCATCTTTACAAAGTAAAATTCCAACGGTTTCGTTGTCTTGTTCAGTTCTTTCTAAATCATCTATTGCATTGACGTAAAAATTAAGTTGTCCAACATCCGCTGGTTGAAACTCATCTATTTTCACTTCGATTACTACATATGCATGGACTTTAGTGTGATACATGAGTAAATCAATAAAATAATTTTTTCTCGTAGGTGTTACCAACTTATATTCTTTTCCTACAAGAGCAAAACCTGGTCCTAACTCTTGAAGAAATGAAATAATATTATCCATTAATTTGTTTTTTAGAGTACGTTCATCTACAAGGTCTTTTTCGTTGATAAAGTTAAGCGCAATTGTATCCTTAAGAATATCTTTAAGTTGTTCGCCTTCATCAGAAGATAGAGAAGCGGAAATTGGTTCAACCTCATGTCGTTGAAAGGCTTTCAGTTCAAATTGTTTAATAACCATCGCTCGCGACCATTTATTTTTATATGTTTGATTTACATACCAAAACATTTCTTCTTTAGAAGATGATTTGCTGATTATTCCGTATAATGTTCCCCAAGGAATTTGGTTCACAGGCTGTGAGCCAATTTCATCTATTGTGAATATAGCAGCAAACTGGGACATCTTTTTTAGTTGCGGATAAGAATAACCTTTTCCATATTCTTTTAGATCTCTAGACAACCTTTCGACATATTTATTACCCCATTCTTTTCTTTGATTAATGATTGTGCCAATTTGGTAATAGGTGATAATCATTGCACTATTCACGACATAAATTGTGTTCGTTTGATTCTTTTTGATTGTTTCTTTAATTGCCATCAAATCTTTGAAATATGATTTATCTACAATGCCGTTCATATTTATAGCCTCCTATTATATATAGAGGGAGTTTTTTTCAAAATTTGTGAAAAAAAATTTTAGACAATGTCCGTTTATACAAGCAATTAATTGATTAATTGAATTATAGAAAATATTTTCTTCTTTTGATGTTTTGAATTTGTGGGACAACCTGTCCCATAATTCATATATCATATTTTTACGTATTACTATAGTTTACGTTTGTAATACGATATATAATAGAAGTAGGTAATAATATGACATCAATCATTACAGCAAGAGTTAGCAAAGAAGACAAAGAAAAATTTGATGCATTTTGTCAATCAGTAGGATTAACTGCATCAAGTGCGATAAACATGTTTATCAAAGCCACTATTCGAGAGGGTGAAATTCCTTTCAAAATTAGAACTGATCCATTTTATAGCAAAGCAAATCAAGAGCGTTTACGTAAAAGCATAAAAGAATTGGAAGAAACTGGTGGCACTATCCACGATATTGATTTAGACAAATAAAAAAATGGGCTCAACCCATTTTATTTTGCAAGTAATTCAGAGATTCTTTCTTCTCTTTTATAGCCTTCATCTAAGACAAATCTAATTTCTGGAACTCTTCTAGTGTCTAATTTATGAGCTAATTCGGTTCTAATAAATCCTTTTGCCTTATTTAAAGCGGCTAAAGAAGGTTCAATATCTTCATCTTTAAAGAAAGAAACGTAAACTGTCGCATAAGAGAAATCTTTAGAGACTCTCACTTCCGGAATTGAGATAAATCCTAGATGTGGGTCTTTAACCTCAAATTGAATAATCTCTGCGATGTTTTTTCTAATGATAGAAGCGATGCGTTCTTGTTTATTTGCCATTAGTCAACTTCCACCATTTCATAGCCTTCAACAATGTCGCCTTCTTTGATGTCATTAAAGCCATCAATTAATAAGCCACATTCAAAGCCTGCTTTCACTTCTTTAACTTGATCTTTTTCTCTTTGTAAGGAGGCTAGCTTTCCTTCAAAAACTACAACTCCTTCTCTAAGCAATCTAATTGGAGATTGGTTTTTAATTACTCCATCAGTGACCATACAGCCACCAATAGTGCCAACTTTAGAAACTTTAAATAATTTTCTAATTTCTGCTTGGCCAGTAACCTTCTCCACTTTTTCTTTTTTAAGCATACCTTTCATCGCATCTTGAATTTCTTCGATTAAAGCATAGATGATGTTATGTAATCTAATTTCCACTTTTTCTTCTTCGGCTTTCGCTCTAGTTCTCGCATCTGGTCTAACGTTAAAGCCGTACACAATAGCTTTAGAGGCACTAGCTAATAAGATATCACTTTCAGTGATGGCGCCTGATGTTGCTCTAATAACATTAATATTAATCTTATCGCTATTGAGTTTTTCTAAAGAGGTCTTAACAGCTTCAGCAGAACCGGTAGAATCGGCTTTAATGATGATGTTAATAGTTTGAACATCTCCACTATTAGCAAGCTTATATAAGTCATCTAAGCTAGCCGCGCTAGTCTTATTCTTTTCTTTAGCTTCTTTAAGTTGCTTACGTTTTAAAGCAATAGCGCGAGCTTCGCTTTCTTCAGCAAAAGCCATAAAGCGGTCACCGGCTTCAGGAACTTCAGCAAGTCCAATAACAGATACTGGAGTAGAAGGAGTAGCAACATTAAGAACCTTCTTAAATTCGTTAGTCATTCTACGAGCCTTGCCATAGGATGTACCAACAACTAAATAGTCGCCTTCTTTTAAGGTACCATTTTGAATTAATAAAGTGGCTTTAGGGCCTTCGTTTCTATCAAGTTTTGCCTCTAAAACAGTACCTAAAGCGTATCGATCAGGATTAGCCTTAAGTTCTTTCATTTCACTGACTAAAATGATAGTCTCTAATAGTCCATCAATATTAACCTTCTTTTTCGCAGAGATTTCCACACAAATGACATCTCCACCATAATCTTCAGCAACAATATCGTGTTGCATTAATTCGTTCTTAACTCTTTCAGGATCAGCACCTGGTTTATCAATTTTATTGATAGCAACAATAATTGGAACACCAGCACTTTTAGCGTGGTCAATAGCTTCAATAGTTTGAGGCATAACCCCGTCATCAGCAGCAACCACTAAAACAACAATATCAGTAACGGATGCACCTCTACTTCTCATGGCTGTAAAAGCTTCATGACCTGGAGTGTCGATAAAGGTAATTTTATGTCCGTTAATTTCTTTTTGATAAGCGCCAATCTCTTGAGAGATTCCACCCACTTCTCCAGCAACTAAATTAGAATTTCTAATCGCATCGATTAATGTGGTCTTGCCGTGATCTACGTGACCCATAATAGTGACCACTGGTGGTCGTCCTTTTAGTTTAGATGGATCATCATTAATTTCGACTTCTTCAAAGTTTTCTGCTGCCACAATATGTTTCTTTTGGAAGTCATAGCCAAATTGTAAGCAGACAAGTCCAATAAGCTCATCATCTAAAACGGTGTTAATAGTCACCATTTTCTTTTGCATAAATAAGAATTTAATAATCTCACTTGCTGGAATATTTAATGAATTTGACAATTCATTAACAGAGATAGCACCAGTATAAACAAAGACACCACCATTAACTTTGGTTCTGACTTTATCGGCATTAATTTTAGTGGAAACGTTAGTCTCTCTTTCAAATCTAGCTTTATTATTTTTTCCCATATTCACTACCTCTTTTCTTTACTTAATGCAGTTATTAGTTCCACATAAATATCATCTTTAACTTCTACTTTTAAAGCTTTAGATAATAGATGTTTATTTTGTGCAGTAATAATCGCTTTTAAATCTTTTGATATATAAGCACCTCTTCCAGGCATTTTTTGACTTTGGTCAAAATAAACCTGGCTAGCCATTCTCACCACGCGATATAAATCACTTCTTAAATATAATTTACGCGTAACGATACAAGTACGATAAATAGGCGCTTTCTTATTCATTAAATCAAATAATTAGTCTTCGTCGTAATATTGATCATATTCATCATAATCAATATCTTCTTCTTCGACTTCTTCCTCAGCCTCTTCTTCGGCTTCCATTTCTTTGAGTTCTTCTTCTGTGTAGATAGACATACGTGGAGTATCCGCATGTTTAACAACACTTTCTTCCTCTTTTTCTTCTTCAACTTTTTTCTTGCGTCTATTAGAAGTAGATTTTTTCGCACTCTTAGAAGAATCTTCTAAGGATTTTTCTAAATCTTCTAATGTGGTTGTAGTTTTAACAGAAGTTGTAACTTCTTCTTTGACTTCGGCTGGTTCAACTTCTTTGACTTCTTCTTTAACAATCTCCACTTTTGGAGTGGCGGCTTTAATTTCTTCGCTTTCAGCGACTTCTTCTAAAGCCTCATCGAAGTCATTAGATTCTGTTTCATATTTTCTTTCCTGAGGAGCAACATATCCTTCTGGAAGTCCTGGAAGAGCCCCACTATATTCGCCTTGATAAACAAGAGATTGTTTTTGAGCTTCCGCTACTTTTCTAGCATGTTCTTCCATATCTTGAGCGGATAATTCTTCAAATGATTGATATGTTAAACCTTCAGCAAGAGCTTCTGATTCCACTTTAATATCGATGTGATATCCAGTTAATTTGACCGCTAAACGAGCGTTTACGCCTTTTCTACCAATTGCTAAGGATAAAGAATCATCCTTTACCACTACTAAAGCGGATTTCTTTTCTTCATCAACTTGAACACCGACAACTTGAGCTGGTTTTAAAGATTCCATGATGTATAAGCCAGCATTATCTTTATAAGTGATGATATCAATCTTTTCTTTAGAAGCACCGTTTCCTAATTGAGAAACAACTTTTTGAATTCTAGTACCATTTGGACCAATACATGCTCCAGCTGGATCAACATTGATATCTTTAGAGGTGACAGCCACTTTACTTCTTTCACCTGCTTCTCTAGCGACAGACACAATTTCAATTGTGCCATCATATATATCGTGAATTTCTTCGGTCATAATAGCTTTTAAAAAGCCTTCAGAAGCACGAGAAACAACAATATGGGCTCCACGTGGTCCAGTAGCGACATCGTTAACAAACAATTTAATGGTATCACCAACAGCGAATCTCTCATCTTTAATCATTTCTTTTCTGGTGAGATAGACACTAGCTTTACCAATATTAACTGTAGCCCCTCTTTCATCATATTGTTCGACACGTCCAGTAATTAAAGTATTAATCTTATCTTTAAATTGTTCGTGTAAGACTTCTTTTTCTGCTTCTGCGAATTTTTGTTTTAATAAAGACTTAATGGTTATAACCATTGCCTTTCTTAATTCTTCGATAGGGACATAGATTCGGTATTCATCACCGACCTTATAACTCTTTGCCTTATCTTCATTAGCGTCTTCAACAGAGATTTCAAGTAAATCATCTTGCACATCTTCAACAACGTTTTTAATTTGATACATTTCAAAAACGCCTTTGTCTAAATCGATGTCCACTCCGACAAGCGCATCATCTGCTCCTAGAGATTTTCTAAAAGCTTTCATCATGGATTCTTTTAAAGCTGTTAGAACAACGTCTCTAGAAATTCCTTTGTTGACCTCAATGGCCTCTAAGGCAGCATTGATTTCATTCACGTTAATAGCCATAAATAATTACTCCTTAAAATTTAATTGCTAAACGAATTTTATATATATTACTAAGTAATATAACGATATTATTTACTCTGGTTTTGTTTCTTACTGCGATAGTGATTTCATCATCTTTAACATCCACTAAATCGCCTTCAAAGATATTTTCTCCTTTAATAGGATTAGTAACGTGAACATGCACGTATCTATTTACATAATCTTTTAAGGATTCAATCTTTAGAGGCTTTTCTGCCCCTAAAGAAGAAATATCTAAAATATATGGTTCACTAGAATTATCGATTTCATCTAAATATTTAGATAATTCCTCACTTAGACTAACAATCATGTTCATATCGATCGGCTCAACCTTATCCACAACAATGGATAAAATTAAGTCACCTTTGTCCTTCTTGCTAGATAAAGAAACAAAATCATAACCCAAGAGGTTAATCTTACTTTTAAGTTTGCTTTCAAGTGATTTAATGTCCATATATCTCCTTTAAAAACAAAGAGTGCCTACCTGGGCACTCTTATTCAGAGTAATGCGTCTATTGCTAAACGCAAGAATAAATATACATATGTATTATTTAAAAAGCAAACATTTTTATTTATGAAGAAAGAAAATTTTCTTTAAATGGCCACTTTTTTTCTTTTTGTGAGGATAGCTTTCAACATATTGACATGTGGCCTCATCATATTTTTTAAGTGAATTATCTCCGTAACGAAGTCGAGAAAATTCTTTTATATTGTTAAAAGAAAAGATTTTATGACCTCTAAAGTCATATTCCTTAAATGGATATATAACAGAGCGAGGAAAGGCTAATTCATGAACCATGCCATATGGATGATCTTGGAAAGGAATGATTACAGTTTGAGAAACATAATCACTGTCTTTATATTTTTCTGCGACCTTCTTTTCAAATTCTAAAAGCTTTCTTTTAGTTTTTTTCATCTTAAGATGAAGGAAAGCATCACCCACCACATATTTTACCATCCTATGTTTGCTATATTTAATAAGCTTTAGGTGTTCTTTTTTATCACTAGGAACGCCCATAAATAAGCAGACATCAACAAATAAACCTCTATCTTTAGTGTGGTCAGGAAGAGTAAACCTATTAGCCTCTTTAATACAAGTCCCTTTATCTCTAATTTTAAGAGCAGGAATAAGAGGATTATATCGAGGATTAGTCAAATAACAATCGAATGAAAAATTATCCTTCAAATCGCTTTTTAAAGCTTCGACAAATCTTGAATAATCAAAGTAATCAATAACGATGTCTGCATCATCATCCCAAGGAATAAAATCCCCATATTTATATAAGCCTAATGCGCTTCCAAAAGATAAAGCGTAATCGATCTTATGTTTACGACAAATGCGATCAATTTCTAAGATAATTTGAAAAACGATGTCTTGAACTTTTTTGTTATCGACATCGTTATTATTTTGATCTTTAGCAATTATGTATTGATTAGTATCAATAATAAATTCGTTCATTTTAATGATATGGGTTCACAATGATTGTTCCATCTAAGCAAACAACTTCAGTAGTCTTTGCTTTAGCAAGCCAGTTAGAACCTCTTTTAATCTTTCTCCATTCAGATTTAGTGCCGGCATAATTAATCCTTTCTAATTCCACACAGTTGAAGAAACAGTTGAAACCAATTTCTTTAATGGAGTTTGGAATTGATACTACTTGTAAATTTAAGCAGTTAGCGAACGCTCCAGCACCGAGCTTAGTAATATTTAAAGGAATATTAGCGACAATTAAATTTTGATTTTCTGCAAATGCATGTCCACCAATAGAGTCTAGTTTAGGTGGCAATGTGGTACTTTCTGTATATTTAACTTTGTTAATTTCATGAACTTTGGAAATATGTTCAACAGTAATTTCTTCTTCTTGAAGTTTAAGATCTCTTTCTAAAATTGAATCTCTAAAGGAGTTTCCATAGAATGTGGCAAAGAAGATTGCAAAGAAGATACTAACTGCAAGTGGAATTGTTGTTAACCAAATGAATAAATCCACAGGTGGAGCGGATAAGGCCCTAACTGTGAAGAAAATAAATATGAATCCTAGGAAGATAAGTAAAGTAAAGACAAAATCAGTAATAGCAATACGTTTTACCGCTGCAGCTGATCTTAAATAACCTTTAGCGAAATGGACAATAGAAAGAATAATTAACACTACGGATAAAATCATCATAATACCAAGAATGATGCCCATAGTCATAAATGTATATGTGATAGCATATGCCATCGCTGGATTAACATCAGGTTGAACCAGTTCAACCATTTTATCGATATAAACATTAGATGCAATCACGCTAGGGGTGCCATGAATTAGCTGACTAAATAATTCAGTTAATTTATCAATTGTGTATCTAAAGATATCTAAGCCATTTAATCCTTCAAAGAAATTTGGTGGTACAACTCTTGAATAAAGAGGGATAAAAAGTATACAAAGAGGGAAGGCTGCAAAAATAACAGTGAATAACGCATAGAAATTATTCGCTGCACTATGTGGATGGTTAACTTTCCACCCATTCACTTCCTTAATTGACTTTAATTTTTGATTACCCATATCTTCTATCTATACAATTATTACATAATTCATCTATTTTTTAAAACCATTTTCTATTGCTTTTTGATATAAAGAGGAGGCTAGAGCCTCACTTTTCTCCACTCCAATACCCTCTTTATAAAATAAAGAAAGATTATATAAGCAACGTGGTTCATTAATATTAGCGCCAATTTCGTAATAATATCTGGCTCTAGCAAAGTCTTGTTTAACACCAAATCCACTCGCGTAGCATAGCCCTAAATAATATATGCAATCCGGATTTTTTTGTTGAAATCCTTGAGAAAAATAAGAGAAGGCTTCCTCGTATTTATGAAGTTGATAACAAACTTTTCCTAAAGATGTATAAACTTCCGTTTCTCCTAGCTCTAAGGCTTTTTTAAGCAAAGAAAAAGCTATCTCTAAATCCTTAGAAACTACTTTCCCTTCAATATAGAGTTTAGCGAGCAACTTAATTGAAGGAATATGATTTACACTAACACCATAAGTTAGATATGGGATTGCCTCACTATATCTACCTTCTTTGATGTCAAGTAAAGCAAGATTATAGCCACATGCTTCATCCCCTAGTTCAAATCCTTTTTTATAGTAGAATTTAGCTTGTTCAAAATCAGGTTTATCTATTAACCCACAAGAATAAATATAACCGAGTCTACGATATGACTCAGGTTGCTTGATATATTTTAATCGTTCAATTTCTAATCTAGCGTGATATAAATCTTTTTGTTCAATATAAAAATCGACCAAATCATTGATCGCTTTTATATCTCCAACAGAGGCTCTTTCTAATAGTTTTTCTAATTCGTAAGAATCCATTTTATAGTTCTGCTAACGAAGTAATAACAATTCCATCTTCTTCGCCGTAAATCCCTTCTCGGTCCACTAATACAGGAGTAACCCCGGCATTAAGTGCGGCTTTTTTATCGTCGAGAGCGTCACCAACATAACAAATCTTGTTCTTATCATTTAAAGATAAGATTTCCATTGCTTTATAAATTGGTTCCGGATATGGTTTATGTTTTTCAGTATCATCATTTCCGATAATAACATCGAACATCTTTTCATCGATATTTAAGAAACCTAAAACATCCTTAACATGCTTAACATTGTTACTAGTAACAATCCCTAATTGTTTTCCTTTGGCCTTTAATTTATTTAAAGCTGGTAAAACATCATCATAACTTTTAGTTAATTTAAGAACAAATTCCGCGTCCAATAAAGCGCGAATGTTCTTTTCAAAAACATCCATTGCTTCTTTAGTCATTGGCGCCCCTAATTCTTCATATCCTTGAATTAAAGGAATACGCATTAAACGTAAAACATATCCTTCTGGAACATCAACACCTACCGAAGCATAGGCTCCGTGGAACACTTCTACTAAAGAATCATGGGAGTCCACTAATGTGCCATCAAAATCAAATAAATATGTCTCAATAGTTTTCATAACGAGTAAATCTTAAAGTAAAATAAATAATAAATAAAGAATTTTATTGATTATTAATATATATGTTCTATAATCTTTGAGTTATGAAAATTAGACTAGCAACATTTGTATATAACGTAATCTGCAATATCCCTGTCTGTTTCTTCCTCTGTTTAGCTGCCGCTATTACTGGAGCAAGTAAATTCGATGGCGGAACATTAATTATCGATTTCCAGGCTATTGAATGGATTAATATTCTTTATAACTTTTTAGTGGGCTTTACTATTGCAATGTTAATTGGTAACTTTGTTCCATTAACTAAAATTGGTAGATGGTTCACTGCCTTATTTGGTATAAGAAACGATACTTATACAGGCAATATGCCATATCGCTTACTAGCGACATTAATCACTACATTAATCTTCTATGTTGCAATCACTCCAACATTAACATTATTTAATTACTTTATTTTAAAAATCTATACCACTCCTGCTCAAGCAGGAATCTCGTTCTTAATTAATATTCCAATCATGTTAATTGTCGGCTTTGTTAGTTCATTGCTAAACGATATAGCTGCTTACAAAGTCGCACATATGATTGACGCTGACTTCTAAGATCTCACAGAAAAGTGAGATTTTTTATTACTTGTAATAACTAAATTCGCTAAAACTTTTTCCACAAATAAAAAACCCTATTTCTAGGGTAATTATAGATGACCCCGCAATGCAGATTACTCTGCTACCAGCCAGTTTTACCTGGGGCTTCAGCGCGGGACGACCAGGGTCCCCCAGGCCATCTACAAGTATATTAATCATTTTTTTATTAGTTATCAAGACAAAAAAAGGCCCTAGCCCAAGGGGTAAAGGCCAACCCACATCATTAAGTAAACCATCACGAGCGAATTGTCAATATATTAACAAAAAACTCCTTATAGGAGTTCTTGTATTTTTTGATGATAATTATTTTTGATTAATAGAATCCGCTGTTCTTTTTTTAGCGTGGAATGCTAAGCCAAGAGCGTCAGGTCCACAGTGGCTACCAGCGGTAGGATTAACGTAGATAACTTCAATTTTAAGATCTTCACCATATTTTTCGTGGAGCTTAGCTTTGACATCATCCACTAAATAGTCAGCATCACTATGAGCGATGACACATGGATATTTCTTAATATCAACTTGAAGTTCATCGACATATTCTAAGATCTTATCAATTGCTTTTTTACGGCTCATTGCGCTTCCAATAGAGGTCATCTTACCATTTTCACCAATATAGATAAGAGGCTTAACACCCATCATTCCACCCATAAAGGCTTTAAATCCGGTAACACGTCCACTCTTTTTAAAGAACTTAATGTTATCGGCAAAGAAATAAAATGCCATTTGATCAATTCCGGTTTTCGCCCATTCAAGTATTTCATCAATGGATTTACCTGCTTTATAAAGCTCAGCAACTTCTAAAGAACAAACATAGCCACCTACGGTAATACCTTTAGTGTCTACTAACTCAATTCTTCTATCTTGGTATTTAGCTAATAATTCTTTAATAGCCTCTTCACAAACATCAATAGAGACAGTCATTACTCTAGAAAAGTGAACATATAGAATATCTTTTCCTTCTTTTAAAGTTGGTTCGAAATATTCGATATATTGAGCTTTACTAAGCGCACATGTGGTTGGTAAAACTCCACCTCTAAGCATTTTATAAAATGCTTTATAATCAAAAGTGTCACTATTTTTAAAAGGATAAACCTCTTCTTGAACAACATAAGGCATAGAAATTAAACCAGCATCGTAGCGTCTAGCTATTTCTGGAGTGATATCACAGTCAGTGTCAAAAAATAATTTATACATATAATTTCCTTCTTTCTTATTTTGTAGCGTTTTTATCTAAATAATCTAATACATCTTTTACAGTCTCAAAAGGAATGGCATCAGTGAATTCCACTCCAAATTCCTCTTCCATAGACATAGATAGCATCATCATTCCGATAGAATCAATTCCTAAATCCACTAATTTGGTGGATTCAGTAGCGTGCTCCGCATCAGAATCTGGCATATTTTGTTTAATGAGTTTTTTAAGTCTTTCTAGCATTAATAAATTCCTATTAATAAATCGTATATATCTTGTTTACCTGAAATTAAACCAATCTCTACTTGAGGATAGTCTCTATTTAATACTTCCATAATTTCATTTGCTAACTCTTCAGATAAGCTTTGTCCAAAGAAAACAAAAGCAAAGCTTTTATCTTCGATGTCTTCAATTTTAGAAAATGCTTCTAAAGTAGCTTCAATAATATCTTCTTGATAACCAATTAATTTATGACCAATGGCTTCAACATAGCTTCCTTTAGGGGAAATTTCACCATCAATATTAGCCTCTTTACCGCTTTTGAAAATAGTTAAAGGAATCATTCCTTGAATTCCTTCTAATAAGCAGTCTTCTACTTCTTTAGGAGACAAATCTTCATCAAAATAATTATTTAAAGCTGCAAAGCCTTCTTGGATATTTTTAGTTTCAATTACATGAACTTCACTATCTTTATATAAATCAGCTGCCTGATGAGCAGTTTTAATCATATTAGCTTCATTAGGAAGTAAGAATATATCATCAGCGTTAACATAGTTAAAGGCATCAATTAACTCACTAACACTAGTGTTCATGGTGGTGCCACCATTTAAGACTAAATCAGTTCTTAATCCTTTAAAGGATTCGATAACCCCGTCACCTTGAGCAACAGTAATAATGGCAATTTTCTTTCTTTCACCACGTTTTTTATTCTCTTCTTTAATTACGTTATTATGTTGAAGAGCCATATTTTCCATTTTAAAGGCGACAAATTCACCAAATCTTTGAGCGTATTCAATTATTTCATAAGGGGTTTTAGTGTGGACATGAACCTTAACAATGGTGCCAGTTTGGAAGCAGACCAAAGACTCTCCGTGACTTTGCATCCAAGAGATAAATGAGTTGATATCAAATTCTTCAACATTAATTTTAGAGTTTAGTAATTGGAGTAAAAATTCAGTGCAATAACCAAATTCCAATTCACTATTTTCATTAAATGCAGAATAGTCAATTTTATCTATTGAGCTAGATTCTTCAACTTCAACGTCATCGATATCTTCTAACTCTTTTCCAGTAAAGAAGGATAAATATCCTTCAAAGATGGTTAATAAACCTTTTCCTCCAGAATCCACCACTCCATTTTCTTTTAAAACAGGGAGTAGATTTGGGGTGTTGTCTAATGATTTTCTCATCTCTAACACTACTTTAGTAAAGAAATCGAGATAGTTTTCTTTTCCGGTAATACAGTACTTAGCCGCTTCAATTGATTCTCTTGCCACTGTCAGAATTGTGCCTTCCGCTACATCAGCGCAGGCATGATAAGCATTTTTATAGGCTCCTACCATAGCAAAAGCAAAATCTTGAACAGAGATTTCCACTACATTAGCTATAGCATCAGCAAAACCTCTAAAATATTGACTTAATAAAACTCCAGAATTTCCTCTAGCACCAAATAGCATCCCTCTAGCGAATTCATCAGCGATCTTACCAACGCTGGCGTCATCATCGCTAATGGTTTTAAGTCCATTAGAATATGTGAGTTTCATATTAGTGCCAGTATCCCCATCAGGAACAGGAAAAACATTCAAATCATTAATAATTTGAAGATGAGTCACTAAGTTTTTATATCCAAGTTTTAATAGTTCTACAAATGTTGAGCCATTAATTACTGATTGTGTATTCATAAAATATTCGTTATTAGTCTACTTTCAACTTTGACTATTATAATAAATTATAAATATTATTCAAGTTATATTGCTTCACCAACAAATGTTGGTGATATACTTTTAAAGTAAAAAAGACGATTTTATCACATAAAAATAAAGATATAATATTACTCAGGTAAAAATATGAAATATATAGTGATTGATACTTTAGGAAGCGATCAAGGCCCTAAAGCTATATTAGATGGAGTTAAAGAAGTATTAGAAAATAATTCTGATATTGGCTTCGTTATTGTTGGAGATCCTAAGCTCATAGAAGAATATAACTTTCCAAAAGATAGAATCAAAATAATAGAAGCTTATGAGACTGTCACTAACTACGACAATCCAGTTGAAGCATTCTATAAAAAAGATAAAGTCTCTATCTTTCTAGCTCTAAAAGAGGCAAGTGAAAACAAAGAAACAATCGGAGTGATTTCTAGTGGGGCAACTGGAGCTTTAATGGTTGGCTCTATAAAATATCTATTAGATAAAAATAGAACTAGACCTGCCTTAGCCGCGGTCCTACCAACAATTGATGAAGGTAAATGTACCTGTGTAGTTGATACAGGTGCCTCTATTGATGTTGGCCCTCATCAACTAGTAGAATTCGCTCACTTAGGTAGTGAATTTATGAAAAAACTATATAAAATAGAGTCTCCTAAAGTGGGCTTATTATCAATCGGTTCTGAATCCACAAAAGGAAATAAATTAGTTAAAGAAACTTATCCACTTCTAGAACAAGAAGAAGGTATAAACTTTATTGGTAATATCGAAGGTAGCAAAGCTCTTGACCATTTATGCGATGTCTTAGTGTGTGATGGCTTTAGTGGTAATCAAGTTTTAAAAGTTACTCAAGGGGTAGCCTCAAACTTAATTAGAGAAATTATTAAATTTGGTAAAAAGGCTAACAAAGAAAATGAAGCCAAAATGATCGCTAGTCACTTAATTAGCCTATACGACTTTGAATCAAGTGGAGCGGCGATTATGTTAGGAGTGAAAAAGACCGTATTAAAATGCCGAGGTTCAAGTGGGTCTAAAGCCATTGTCTCTGCCTGTCAAATCTTAATTAATTTAAACGAAAATAAAACCTATTTTGAAGAGGTGTTTAATAAGTAAAAAAACTTGCCCTTATGGCAAGATTTTTTATATTTATAAACTAGGAGTTTAGTTTTCTTTTTTGCGTTTGATTAAAAGTAAGATTACGCCTACTGCCGCTAAGGCCGATAAAACGACACTTGTGGTTACAATATTTCCGCGGCAGCCTGATGATGCTGGGGCTAGTTTTTTATTAACCACAATTTCATAAGTGGCAGTAACAGAAACATTATCTTCAGCATAACTAATTGTGACTGTTTTAGTTCCAGCAGTTAACATATTTGGCTTACTGACTGAATAACCAGTAACTGTTTGTGAAGTGCCGTCACTATAAGAGGCGGTGACCACTAATCCTTCACTAGAGAATGTCTCACCCAATGCAAATGTAGTTTTATAATTACCACTTAAAGAAATTGAAGACAAAGTCTTTTGTGTGGCTGAACTATTAACAGTTATTGAATAAGTTGCGCTTTTGGTGATCCCATCTTCTGTATAATAAACAGTGACTATTTTAGTGCCAGCAGTAGACATATTTGGATTTCTGACTGAATAACCAGTGACTGGTTTTGAAGTGCCATCGCTATAAGAAGCAGTAACCACTAAACCTTGGCAAGAGAATGTATCGCCAACTGTAAATGTCTTTTGAACATTACTAGTGTTTAACGATATGGATTCAAGAGTTGTAGGAACAAATGGAGTCGAACTAGAAACAATAGTTAATGATTTAATATACACTCTAGATTCAGCAGAAACGCTGAGTGTGCTTACTGCTCTACCATCATAAGTTAATTCATAATCTTCTAAAGATGAAGTAAGGTTATTGATTGTTTTATTACCAACGGTAATAGTAGCGCTTGCACTAGCACTATAACAGCAAGCTTTAACAGTGATTGATGTAATATTTAAAGATTCAGTGAAAGTTAAGCTAAAGGAACCATCATTATTTCTACTTCCAAGTTTTAAGCCGTTAACACCTTCATACGTTATAGAAGAACTGGTAGAAGAGATGATTGAACCACCGCTTTCTACAATATCTAAAATATCATCTAATTCTTCTCTACTATCTTGCTGACTAGAAGAGAAAACAATTTGATATTCATCATCAGTAGCTTCAACGACATTTACGTTAACAGTTTTAGTGACTTCTTCAGCAGTTAAAGTTAATGTGGTTTCTCCAACAGCAACACCAGTGACTTGTCCTTCTTCTGATACTGTAGCGACACTAATATCGTTAGATACATATTCGATTTCTTTATTAGTGGCGTTAGTAGGTAATACAGAAGCATTTAAGTTGACCTTTTTACCTTCTTTAACTTCAATATTTTCACTAACAGAAATATCGTTAACAGCAACATATTGACTAACAGTAACACTAATAGTAGCGCTTTGACCTAAACTATCACTAACTGTAATAGTTGTAGTACCAGCACCTACTACATGAATTGTTGCAGTTGAGCTAACACTACCCGTAGCACCACTAACAGTGACCACATTAGTGTTTTCACTAACCCAAGAAGAGATAGTTCCTTCTTTACTTGTTGCGGTGACTGTGACATCGCTAGATTTAGTATTTAACTCGAATGATTTGGCATCAACTGAGACACCATCATTAGCCATATCTAATAAGTTATAGACATCTAAATTGCCATGTCCATAATATCTAAACGAATAACTGCTGCATTTATATGCAGAATCATATAAATCTTCTTCAAATTCATCAGGTGTGCCGTTAGGATATTTTTCTTTCCATAACGCTGCTGCTCCAGCAACAATTGGACTAGCAAAACTAGTTCCACTAGTGAAGTGATATCCTAAAGTTTTTGTTTTTTGAGTTGGATTTTTGATTCCAGGGGCACACACACTACCAGGAGCAGCAATATCAACCGATATGCCTTTTGTGGTCGCGGTATCAGTGCTCTTATTATAATTAGAATATTCGCTGTCAAATTTATCGGTATAAGGCTGTAAAGCACCAACACCGATTACGTGATCATTACATGCTGGATATGATTTGCAGTCAGTGCTTTCATTTCCCGCTGCCGCAACAACAATCACTCCTTTACCATAAGCATAATCAATAGCATCTTTAAAGGTAGTTTTTGTGCCATCAGAGGCATAATCTTCATATCCATCAGGATATTCATCGGTATCAAAGCCACCTAAAGATAAGTTAATAACATCCGCTCCATTATCAGCAGCGTATTTAATGGCCTCATTAATAGATGGATCATAGAAATCAATTTTTAAAGCTAAGATATTAGCGCCTGGGGCAATGCCAACAGTACCCACCCCATTATTACTAGCCGCAGCGGTACCAGAAACGTTACTACCATGGTCAACCCATTCTTTTCCGCCTTCTCCATCACTTACGTAGTCATGAGATAAAACCGACCAGCCTTCACTTGATGCTTTGTGGATTGAGACAGTTCCTGTATATTCATCAGTTTCAAAATACGCAGATTTATCAGAGATAATTGATTGTCCGTTTCTTTTAAAGTCTTCGTGGTCATATTCAATACCGCTATCAATAACAGCGATTAAAGAACCTGAGCCAGTATATTTATCCCAAGTTGCTTCAATATCACCAACATTGTCCATTGAGACGTTTTGATAATATTGTTTACCAGTTCCATAATATGGGTCATCAGCTTTAGATGCGCCGGTATAGTATGGGTCAGTTGGAGATAAAAATGGAGTGCGTTTCACCATTTCTTCTTCCTTAACATCGTTTCTTAATACGATTCCACCATTAGGGCCAACAGCTCCAACAGTGTAGACTTTTTTAGCTTGTTTTAAGTTAACTGCAGTTAAAGTACCAGCAAGCATAACAAAAGCAAATCCGTAACTAACAAATTTCATTTTTAAACTTTTCATAAGGGTTCTCCTAGGACGATTATCCCCTTTGATTTATTTATCAAAGAGGTCATTATACACAAATATTAGAAGACTCGTAAATAAAAAATGTTTTTTCGATTAAATCTCAAAAATGACCTTTCGGCCATATTATATTACTATTCAATTTCGCCAGCTTTTTTAAAGGCGAATTTCGCACAAGCTGGGCCAATTAGTTCATACACTAATGTTGAAGTTAAGACAATCGCCACAATTAGAGCACCCGTCCCATCAGTAAATAAATTACTAGCGGTAGTTGCTAAGCCAATGGCGACACCTGCTTGAGGAACTAAAGCAAAGCCTAAATATTTTTGTACTGGTTCTTCAGCGTTAGATACTTTCGCTCCAATTCGAGCACCACTATATTTACCAGCCACTCTAGAAATAATATAAACAACAGCGATAATTAAGACTAATAAACCAGTGTCATTAAAGAAGATGGTTAAGTCTAATGAGGCTCCTGAAATTACAAAGAATAATAAATAAATTGGAGGGGTAAATCTATCTAAGACATCTAAAGTTGGACCACTATTTTTAAATAAGTTAGTGTATAAAGCGCCTGCCATCATACACATTAATAAGCTAGATAATTCAAAGCCGCCCATATAGTCTGCTTTAAATAGGAAATAAAGTCCGCAACAAGAGAATATCGCAAATATCGCTAAAATTACTCTATTATTACGGCTTTTAAATACTTTATTAAATAAAGAAACAATAACACCAAACACTGCCCCAATTCCTAATGAAATAAGGATCTCAATGATTGGCTTAAAAATCATTTTATAGACATCAAATTCTCCACCCAAACTTAAAGAAGAGGCGATTTGAAATAAAATCGCAAATAAAATTAAAGCAACGGCGTCATCTAACGCCACAACTGGTAATAATGTATTCACTAAAGGTCCTTTAGCGTTATATTGCTTAATGACCATTAAAGTAGCTGCCGGAGCGGTCGCACTAGCAATCGCACCAAGGACTAACACTAACTGCCAACTAACCTTATCAGGAGCGATAAAGTGAGCGACCATTAAAGCAAGAATAACAAATACAGAAGCTAGTAAAGCTTCTAAAATAGTAATAACTAATACTTTCTTACCTACCGCTTTAATCGCATTAGCTTTAAAAGAAGAACCGATGGAAAAGGCAATAAAGCCTAAAGCGATTGTGGATACCCATTTAATTTGGTCAACAAACTTATAAATAACAGATTTATCGATATCAACATAGGTGAAATTATTGAAAAATACTCCAAAGACAAATGGACCCATAATAATACCGGTAATGATGTAACCCGTAACATTTGGGAGTTTAAAAATCTTCATTAATCTCGTAGAGAGTAACGCCGCAATTAAAAGAATACCTATATATAGGAAAATGTGAAAATCCATAATTAATTAGATTGATCCTTCGTAATTATCAACACTTTGGGAATACATAAACCCCTTAATGTCTTTGAAACTATTTGTGCATTCTTTAATGACTTTAATAATTGTTGCTAATTGACTCTCTTCAACAATAAATAAGCATAAAGACGAAGTTGTTACTTCTTGTTCTAAATGTCTTAAACCAAAGAAATGATGATCTTCTGGAGATTCATCTAGAGCGTGTCTAAGAGATTCAGTAGACACTACTGTAGCGTTAAATCCTTCTTTTTTAAGTTCTTCTAAAGTCTCAACAGCCTTAGGAGAATTTTCAAGTACTAAATATAAAACTTTTTTCATAGTTATTCTTCTTTCGTTATCTATTTAATAACTCTTTTAGCTTAGATACAAGATATAAATATCTTTCTTTTTTATCTGGGTTAGATAAATGGAATTCTCTATCTTGAGGATATTCTAAAGTGTAAGTTAATTTTGTATCACCAAATTGTTCACTAGTTAAATCGAAAATCTCCTCTCCAACTTTAGAGAAACAGTGAACATTCCCGTCAACATACACTCCATATATTTCTCCTCC
>DGHZ01000056.1:21572-24603 GCA_002392945.1 Caryophanales bacterium UBA3835
TTTTCTTTAGACCATTCTTTTCTAAGTCTAGGGGTACAAACATTAATATCCCAAATTTCACTTAACAAATCATATAAGTGTCTTTGGTCCTTAATCTTTTTATACTCAGGGTTTATAGGATGAACACTTTTAGTGTTACTACCATAAAATTTATAACTCATATTATTCATCAAATAAATGAGAAATCATCTTTATATATTTCTCGTGTTTTCTTTTCTTAAACGCTCGAAAAGTTAAAGCTTCTCTAGTAGCGATATGATTATCCATTCTATTTACTAGTTTAGCTTCTTTAGTTTTTGGATATAGTCGAATTGTTAAAGGCCACATATGGCTTTTAATAATGTCTTGAACTTCTTTAGAAATATTGAAGTCTCTAATTGCATTAGAGCACGCTACTAAAGGATGTCTTCTACCATGCTTTTTCTTTAATTCGCGATGTGCTCTCCAATCATATAAATAATAATCATGAAGAATGGCGGCAGTTAACAAATCTTTAAGATTTTGCATACTATATCTTTTTCTTCTAGAGGCTTTTTTAACACAGAGCTTAGCCACTCTAAAAGAATGAATATAACAACTAGATCCACGATGCATTTGAATGTCATTCATTCTTTTGATTTTCTCATCATTAAGATAATGTTGATATATTTCTTCTAATTCTGCTTTTTCTTCTTTTGTTAACTCTCGCATGTTCTAATTATGAGCACAAAAGAAAAAATATTCTATTTATTTCTAATATTTTTTAGAGCATTATAATGTTTAAGAGGTGATAACTATGGCAAATAACAAAGAAAATTTTAAAGAAACCGGTAAAGATATCGGTCACGCTTTTAAAAATTTTGGTAAGGCAATGGGTACCACCATGAAAGTCGCTTTTGGTAATGAAGATAATTCTAATGGCGAAGGTAAAAAGACTAAAACTGGAGAAGCTTGGACTGAAGTAGGACACGGCTTTGCGGAAGCTGGCAAACAAATCGGTAGAACCGCCAAAGGATTAGTCGATAATATCGACGAAAAAGAAAAAGACGAAAAAATCAAAAAAGATGAAGCTATAGACGTCGAATTCGAAGAAAAGAAATAATTATATTATTTCTATATTTGGTGAAATAATTGTATATTTGTAGTACAATTATTAATTGAGGTAGTTATATGATTACATTTGATCAAAAATTAATAGAATATTGTAATGCTTGGCAACCAGGTGGGTGGCCAGTTGGTAATTTATTATTAAGTTTAGCAGCCTTAGTTCTTTGTGTACTTCTAGTCGGTATTGTCGGTATTGAAAGAGAGAAAAAAGGTCGAAGCGCTGGACTTAGAACCCACTTACTAGTCGGTATTGGTTCCACAATCGTCATGATTATCTCTATATATGGCTTCCCTGCTGGACAGGCTAGAGATATCGCTAGATTAGCTGCTCAAGTCATCACTGGTGTCGGTTTCCTTGGCGCTGGAGCCATCATGCATCGTAGTGGCGGAATTAAAGGATTAACTACTGCTGGTACTATCTGGGTATCAATGGCCATCGGTATTGCTTGTGGTTCATTCAATTTCATTCTTGCAACTGCAGGTACATTACTCATCTTCTTAGTGTTAACACTATTTAGGAAGGTTGAAGTTAAAATCTCAAAAAATAATCCAACCATGGTTGTTGTTGTTCCTGCTGGAGAAGCAGTACTTGGTAAACTTCATAGTTTATGCCACGAATTCGACGCTTCCTTACATTCAATGAGTTCAAGCATTAGTGAAGTTGACGGCAAAAGCTGTGTAGAAATCGTCTTTCAAATTTTATTTGAATCAGGCGGAGAAAGAAGCGAAGAATTCCTTGCTAGAGTGGAACAAGAAGTTAAACCAATCAGTGTCCACTACTTAAATAGAAAATAGCAAGATAAAAACCTAAAACAAAAAAGACCTTAAGGTCTTTTTTTAGTTCAACAAAGCTTCAACAATTGTTTCAATTGGTAGGAAGTAAGTCTGATCTTTTAAATGAATGAAACCATACTTTATATAGAAATTTTTAGCACTCTCTTTTGCATCTACTATGATTGCTTTTACACCAACATTTAACGATACTTGAATCGCTTTTTTGAAGGCGAATGTAATAATGTCTTTACCATATCCTCTTCCTTGCAAGGATTTTTCAACAGCAAGTCGAGCTATTTTAATTGCGGGAACAGGATAACGAGGATGTTTTTTCTTGTATGAAGTTGGCATTTCCTCGAAATCCACTTGTGAATTGCATAATGTTACAAATCCAACTGGAACATTATTATCAAAGCAAACAAATGTCTTACTTAAATGATTTTTATCATTTTGATATGCATGAGTTTTGATATATTTGTTTAAATTCTCATCTCCACAATCAAAGCCTTTGAAAATATAAGCTGTTTCGAAAGAAGTTAATGTTTTAAATTCAATCATTTAAACAAACTTTTTAAGGCTTCATTAGGCAGAGGTGGGTTGTCTAAAATTTTTAGAAACAAATCTCTTTGCTCATTGTTCAACGTAATAGTTTCATTCTTTTTAATATCTAGTTCGGCTTGCTTTAAAACAATATCAACAATATAAGATGATAAGCTTTGCTTTGAATATCGTGCCGCTAATTCTAATATTTCTTTGTCATCATCAGAAACACGAATGTTGATTCGATTGTTTTTTGCTATTGCAGCCATATTATTACCTCCGCTTTTATTATAACAAAAATGTAAGTACAATGTACACACATATCATAAAAAAGAAAAACAATTTTGATTATTTTAAATATTTGCTAAAATAATAATCAGAAAGGAATGACTGCATCAAGATAAAGATGTGTGTCTAAATAAGTAAAAATGTCAACAGTTGAAAAAATTAAAGCCGCATACGAAGCATTCGTAGAAGAAAACGCAAAATTCGTCGAAAAGGGCAACAAAGCCGCTGCCGGTAGAGCTAGAAAAGCTTTAATGGAACTCGCTAAATTAGCCAAAGTTCGTAGAGCAGAAATTCTCGAAGAAAAGAAATAAATTAAAGTAAATTAAATAAAACCATTCACCGT
>DGHZ01000060.1:0-22914 GCA_002392945.1 Caryophanales bacterium UBA3835
GGAGTAAAAAGACATCCAACTATTAAAGATTATGTTACTATCTACTCAGGAGCCTCTATTTTAGGTGGAGAAACCGTAATTGAAGAAAGAGCAGTTATTGGCTCTAATGTCTTTATTGTTAACTCGGTAGTTAAAGACACAAAAGTTATATATTCAGAAAATAATATAAAAATTAAATAATTTATTATTTAGAGGTATCGTCATGAAAAAAAGTTTACTGTTAACAGTTCTCGCGTTAGGACTAGTTTTACCTAGTTGTGGAAAAGACACTCCACCTAGTCATAATTTAGACCATTTATCTTTATCAGGAGATTATCAAACAAAGTTTGTTGTTGGCACTGAATTTACTTATGACGGTTTAGTTGTTAACGCAGTATATAGCGATAATGTTTCTGTTCCTGTTAGTGATTATCGAGTAACTTCTCCTAATATGGAAGTACTTGGCTATCAAGATGTTACTGTTCAATATCTTTCATTATCTACGAGTTATAAAATTAACATTATTGAAGCGAGTTTAACGGGTATTTCTTTAAGTGGAACTTATCTAACTACTTTTACTGTCGGTGATGTTTTTTCTTATACTGGTTTAGTGGTAACCGCTACATATAATAACGGTAGAACATCTACTGTTACTGATTATCAAATTTCTTCTCCGGATATGACTATTTTAGGAGAACAAAAAGTGACTGTTACTTATGGAGATTTTACTGCTTCTTATAACATTAATATTGAGGATGTTAAAAGCATATTTCCTTTATCAAGTGTTGTGTCTTTCTTATCTAGTAGAAGAATAGATGATCCTACTATTTACTTAAAAAGTAAAATTTTAGAAATTGAAAATGTTTCTTCTTATCAAATAGTGGAAGATGATGACCGTCCATATTTTGAAGTTATCTTTGATATGGAACAGTCTTATCTAGATGATATTTATAGTGAATTAGCTTCTAGTGACTGGGAAAATTATGACGGACAAATTTTAATAGACTCAGGACACAACATTGGAGTGTGCTTCTATTATAAAAACAATGAATGTCATATTGAATTTTACGCTTATAGTGATTTAGTAGATGTTCCACCTGAAGAAGATTCTGAAGAAGGAGAAGATAAAGAACTTAATTTCCCTCTTCAAAATGATGGATATATCACTAAAGATACTGATTTAGATAATAAGAGTTATACATTTAATCAAGACTTCACTTTCTCTTTTGCTGAAAATGGTGGTACTACTCCAAGATCTAAAAAGTCTAATTTTGTTGCGTTATACACAAATAATTCATTAACTATTTCCTCTAAATATAAAATCAAGAAAGTTGAATTCACTAACCAAGATACTTCTAATAATGGTGATTTAACTGTTGGTGAAGTGAAATTAGCTAAAACTACTAGTTTAACTACTTGGACTGGTGAGGCTAAATCCATTACATTTACCGCATTAGCCCAATATCGATTTAATAACGTTAAGATATATTATTTCGAACATACCGAACCTGTGATCGAAGGCCTAAAAACTATTAAAGAAGTTTTAGATTTTGCTAAAGATATTGAATATACACCTACTAATGGTTGGTATTTAACTAATAATACAGTCACGGTGAAAGTGAAGGCTATTGATGCCATTGATAGTGTCACCACTAGTGGATTAGACGCTAATGCTCGAGGAAAAGTATTATGTGTTGATGAAACTGGATATATTGTTATTTCAAGTGGAGTCAGTAAATCTAATCCAATTGATTTCTACCAAAGAGTCAAAGATTATATCAAAGCGGGAACAACAACTTATGTTGTAACTGGAAAAATTGCTTTCTTTAATGATGTTGTCGAAATTAAAGTAGATAACTATCAATATGATCCAGATTTAGTTATTAATTATGATTTAGAAGAATTCTCTACTAGTGGAATTACTACTAGTGAACTACTTATGATTCACTGTAAATCCATTAAGACCAATAAAGATGGTTATGGAGTAGGCAAGATTATTAAGATGGCTTCACTTACTTATTTTAATAAGTATAATGACGCTGGAAGTTATTATTTCTTAGATCAAGATGGAAAATTAGTTCCAATATATTCCTTACTTGATAAAGATAGAAGTAGTCTTGAAGTTGGTAAAGTCTATGACATTATTGGCTTTGAATCTATTTATAAAGGTAGACCATCTTTAAGAATCTTAGAAGTTAGTCTTAATTTAAGTAGTGAGCCTGCTAGTTTTGATTTTGCTGAAGCAGTTAGTAGAGATAACACTAAATATTTCTATAGCGTTAATAGTGAGAATTCTAACTACCAAGAAGAATTTTATAATAGCGTTACTACTGTTTATAAAATGGATGTTTTTGTTTCTAGTTACGCTTACGATAAATTCACCTTTAATAATAGCTATTATGAATATAATAAATCATTCACAACTGGTAATAGTCAAGTAGCAGCGGCGCAACATTATTCATTAGGCGTCTTTAATGAAGACCTTGAATATAAACAATTATTTACTGATTTTGATTTAGCTAATGCAAAATCCAAAGAAGAAGCAGATAGTTTACAGTTAACTTTATATTTCACATTAGCCTTTTTAGATACAGTTGACGGAAGAAAAATGTGGAGAGTGAATGTCTTTGAAGACTTGGTGTTTGGACTAGATTACTACGAATCAGAAACTCAAAATATTGATTTTACTTCTATGACCCCAAGTCATGATAGTGATAAGCAGTGGTATCAAGAAGGTGACTTAAAAGTCACAAACTCTTCAACCGAGTTAAATAAATATTCTTATTCAGTTTATTATCTTAAGGTAGTGGATGGCACTTCATTAACTATCGAATTTAATAAACCAATTATAGCCTTTACTATTTATCATAAAACTTACTCTTATATTGCTGGAGTGGGAGAATTAGCAATTACAAGTTATCGTCAATTTAAAGATCATACAGTGTTCTTACTTTCTGAACCAACTACAAATATTTATATTGATGATTTTGCTATTGGGGCGAGTAGAAATAATGCCTATTTAGGTATTGATAGTATCACGGTTAATTATTAGAGGTATATTTATGGGACTTCGTTCAATTAAAGAAATATTTATTACGGGTCATGGACCAAGTAGTAGCCACACTATGGGGCCTTATTTTGCCTCACAATATATTTTAAAAAAATATAAAGATATAGAGCATATTGAAGTTACTTTATATGGTTCATTAGCCTTAACGGGAAAAGGACATTTAACTGATTTTATTATCGATAAAGCCTTTAAAAATGTTCCTCATGAAATAAAATTTAATAAAAAAACTAAGACTAGACACCCAAACACAATGAATTTTAAAGTCACCACTAAAGAAAAGACATTTAGCGAGAATGTGATTTCTATTGGTGGAGGCAGTATTGTTACTGTTGATAATATCAATGAGATTGGTTCTAAGAATATCTATCCTCATACTCATATGAGTGAGATTATGAAATATTGTCTTTCTAAAGACATATCTTTTTATGATTATATTGTAGAGCACGAAGGAAAAGGCATCTTTAATTATTTTAAAGATGTTCTTCATGTAATGGATGAAGCTTATGATAGAGGCTTAAAAGCGGAAGGATATCTACCAGGAAAATTACACGTCAAAAGAAAAGCCAAAGCCATGTATGAGGCTATGGAAGATACAACTTTAGGTTTAAATGATGTAGCAATGAATGTCGCAATAGCCTCTTTTGCGGTTGCAGAAGAAAATGCCTCTGGAGGAATTATAGTGACTGCCCCAACGTGCGGTAGTGCTGGAGTACTTCCTGGATGTATTAAATATTTAAGAATGAAACACGTTACTGATGATAACATCATCAAAGGTTTAGCAGTAGCGGGTTTATTTGGTATTGTCTGTAAGATGAATGCTTCTGTTAGTGGAGCGGAATGTGGCTGCCAAGCAGAAATTGGTGTTGCTTGCTCAATGGGAGCAGCGATGATCGCCTTTTGCTTTGGTAAACAAATCGAAGATATTGTTCAAGCTGCAGAAATTGCTTTAGAGCATTCTTTAGGATTAACTTGTGATCCAGTAGATGGATATGTACAGATTCCTTGTATTGAACGATGTGCAATTTATGCAATTAAGGCTATTAACGCGGTTAAACTTGCGATTGTTATTCCTAATGATGATATTCATGTTAGTTATGATGATTCTATTAAAACCATGTATCAAACTGGATTAGACATGAATAAAAAATATAAAGAAACATCATTAGGTGGACTTGCAGAAATAATTAAGTGATTATTCAATAATCATTTAAATGTATTTTTTCTTAAAAATTATTTTTTAATAAATGGAATTGAGGAGTTGGATATTCTATGAAGAAAAAACTATTAATGATTTTATTTTCTACTTTGTCGATGGCTTCAATAACTTGCCTTGTTTGTCTAAATGCAAAAAATACCGAATCAGATAATGCATTTTTTTATAAGCATAATTCTGCTTTGACTTCTATTAACAATAACAACATAGGCTATCAGGCTATCGTCAATAGCGATAATTTAATCAATACCACGATTGAAAATGCTAGTTTAGTAGATAGTGCAATATGTTCTAAATATAACGATTATATTGCTTGGTCAAATGATGAAGATTCACCAATTAGAGGAATATCTTCAATTTCTTTGTCCTATTTAGGTGATTATCAAACTGGATCGTTTTATTTTTACTTTTCTTATAATTACCTAACATTAGATAATATCTTAAGTGGAAAATATGTTGATTTAGAATTTGTTCAATTAAATCCTACTTCCGATATTTCGAATATATTAACTTTTGATGTGAATAAATTAGATCATCGCTATTTTTTAATGATCCATTTTGTTGCATATGAGCCTTTATACTTTGATGGTTTATCAATAGAAACGCCTTGTGACGAGGAACCAAGTGCAAAATCCATAGGAGAAATTACAGAGTATAAATCTGATTTGCAAGAGGCTCTACCAAGCCATGTTCCATTTATCGGCAATGGTTCATATATAGAAATTGAAAGCACTGAAACTGAAAGTGCTAGAGCGATTAAGTGTGTTCAAAGCGGAAGTGTTTATTCAACGTTTGTAAATTCCTTGATTAATCAGGGATATATTCATTCGTTTAATGACGCTAATAAACATTATTATCAAAAACAAATAACTAATGACTCATATTATACGGTGATTTTAGAAGATAATACCCCTGAGAGTACTTCGTATTTAGAGATTAAAACTATTGTTTTTGCTGGTGAGATGCAGTGGTTAGGCGCAGAATATGCCTCCGGATGCTTTAGCTACGCTGATAATGTTGATGAGCGAATTGAAATAATGGGAAAACTTGAAAAAAATGCAATGGAGAATTTTTTGACCGGTATTCCGCTTTTTGAGAATTCAAAATATGTATCTTTTTCATCTAGAGTATCTTTAGCAACTGAGAACTATATATCAGGATATGGATGGGGATTGCTCGAAGAATGCGAACTAAATGGAGTTTTACCAAGTGTCTCAGAATATAAAAACTATTTACAACTAGCGCTTGAGAACAATCCATATTCATTAAATCTTTGGAATTCTTATTCTGAAATAGATTTATATAAATATATTTCCTCTCCTTTATGGGGTAAAAGAATTGATGGAGAAGGTTATAAACTATACCCTGTTTTAGCAAAAGATACGGTTAACGGAGAACCTTTTAACTTGCCTATTCATGTTGGCTCGGATAATGAGTCTAATTTATATAACACTTGGAAAGTCTATGTTAAAGTTGGTTCTGAAGAAGGAGTTACATATCGTACTGCTTCAAGCAAAATGTCTAGTTATAATAATCGATACATAAAACTAGAAGATTACGAATTTGTATATCAAATGCTTCTCACTGAAAGCGCATGTTTAGTTAAAGGTGCTGAACTTGCTGGTGATGTTTTATTCGGAATTAAAGGAGCTTCTGATTTTTATAGAAGAAGTAAAAACATTACTGATAATGACGCTCTAGATAATTTATGGAATAACATGAAAAATAATGGAGAACTAGGAATTAAAACTGGAGTAGATGAAAATGGCTCTTTTATACAATTTGAATTTATTAACGCCATTGATGAGTTTTATGCACTAAATACTCTTTCTAAAAATATTTATTCTCCCGTTCCAAAAGAATTTGTTAAAGCTCTTGGGGATGGCGATTATGTTTCTGGTAGCCAAAAATACGGATTATCTTCATACAACACTTCAATTATCGATTCTACTTTATGTGTTGGGCCATATTTATTAGAAAGATGGGATGATTATTCAAGAATTGTATTATCTTTAAATGATGAGTGGTATGAAGTAGGCAATTCAAATAGATATAAAATTCCTGGTGTGGTTTTTAATGTTTACAGTCAATCGGCTCAAGACCCAACTTACATATGGAATCTTTTCAAACAAGGGAAATTAGACTACGCTGTTGTACCTTCAAGCGTGATTAAAACAGGCTCTTTAGAAAATTATTATCGTGAAGCAGGAAATTCGGTTTTTAGATTAAATGTTAATTCGTGTACCCAAGAAAGATGGGATGAATTATTCTGGTCTAGTAAATATCCAGATGTTCAAAAACCAGCATCTAGATATAGTGTTAAACCATGGATGAGTAACAAAAACTTCTTAAAAGGCTTATTCTGGTCCATTGATAGAGAAGGCTTTGCATCTCAACGTGGAGTTACTCCTTCAATAAATTATTTCTCTGATAATTATTTATGTGACCCTCTTTTAGGACGCTCATATAACTCCACTCAAGCTCATCGCGAAGCAATTCAAAGCATAGTTGGTGATAATCAATATGGTTATGATTTACATAAAGCTGAACTATATTTCAAAAATGCTGTTGAGGAGCTTCTAAAAGACGGTTTAATTTCAAAAGGAACAAAAGACAGTCCATTCAATATTTCGATTAATATTTGGTGGATGTACCCTAGTGATATTCAAGAGTATGGAAACGCTATTGCTAAATACTTTGAAGACGCCTTTAACAGTGAATTTGTTTCTAATGGCACAATTAAACTTAGGGTTAATCAGTCTGCTGTTAATCAATGGGATAAAATTTATACCGATCATATCCAGTGTGGTAGTTTTGATCTTGCTTATGGTAGTTTAACTGGTGATGAAAATAATCCGCTTCTTTTTATGGAGACGATTAAAAGCAATAATTCTTCTGGTTTCACCTTAAATTGGGGCGCTGATACAAGCATAGTTGATCCGTATAATCCAATAGAATTCGATGGTAAATTATGGTCATTTGATGCTTTGTGGAAAACTGGCTTTGGATATAGTTTAGTCAAAAATTCTGTTACTATCGAACCAGTAAAAAATAATTACATAAGTACAGTTTCAACAGATTCTTTATTTAATGGTGATTCCTTATCCATCGCATTTGAATTTGCAAACATAAATCAAAAAATTAAATTTGAAATTGATAGTGTGAATATTTATATTCAAAATTATGGCGTTGTTTCTATGGATGTAGAAGATGTAGAAATAATTGATGGAATAATTAACGTTAATATTTCTCCTGGTTTAGGTTATGAAATAAATAACTTAATTGTTGACTCTTGTAATTTATATGAACAAGCCGATAAGACCTCGGATCCCAAGCAACGATATGCTATATTACATCCTTTTACCATGAGCAATTATAACAAGTATTGGTACTTCGAAGTGGCATATTCGGTAAGTATGGATGACAAAATTTTATTTAAAAACAATTCATATATTTTTAGAAATTCTGAAGATTATGAGTCCAACTTTAACTATTGATTAGTGGAAATTATCAAATAATTTTACAAAATTAAAATAATTTTGCTATTATATAGAGCACACTACAAAGGAGAAAGAGTTATGTATCGAGAAAATTCATGGAAAAAATATAACGAAAAACAAGAAAAAGAAGTTTTTAAATTTGCTGAAGGCTATAAAGATTTCTTATCCGCAAGTAAAACTGAACGTTTGGCGGTTAAAGAAGCTGTTAGTAGATTAGAAAAAGCTGGCTATAAAAACGCTATAGAATTAAAATCAGTAAAACCAGGAGATAAGATTTATTTTTTAAATAAAAATAAGAATGTCTGTGCTTTTATAGTTGGTAGTAAATCACTTAAAGAAGGCTTAAGAATTTTAGGAGCCCATATTGATTCTCCTAGAATGGATTTAAAAGAACATCCATTATATGAGAAAAATGAATTCGCTTTAGCAGATACCCACTATTATGGAGGAATTAAAAAATATCAATGGGTGACTATTCCTCTAGCATTACATGGAGTAGTTTGTAAAAAAGACGGCTCAGTCGTTGATATCCATATTGGTGAAGATGAATCTGATCCAGTTGTTGGTATTTCTGATTTGTTAATTCATTTAAGTGCTGACCAACTTCAAAAACCAGGCGCTAAAGTTATCGAAGGTGAAGCTTTAGACTTAACTATTGGTAATAAGCCACTTAATGGCGAAGAAAAAAACGCGGTTAAGGCTAATGTCTTAAAGATTTTAAAAGAAAAATATGACATTGAAGAAGAAGACTTCATTTCTGCAGAAATTGAAGTTGTTCCAGCTGGAAAAGCTAGAGATTATGGTCTAGATCGATCTATGGTGGCAGGATATGGTCACGATGATAGATGCTGTGCTTATACTTCTTTAATGGCGTTAATTGACACTAAAAGTGTCGAACATACAGCTTGCTGTATTTTAGTTGATAAAGAAGAAATCGGTAGTGTTGGTGCTACTGGTGCTCAATCACGTTTCTTTGAAAACGCAGTCACTAAATTATTAGAACTCTCTGGAGAAAAAGATCCTTTATGGGCTGCTAGAATTGTTTTTGAAAATTCTAAGATGCTTTCTAGCGATGTCTCTGCGGGATTTGATCCTTTATTCCCAAGCGTTTCTGATCCAAATAACGCTGCTTATTTATCTTATGGCTTAGTGTTTAACAAATATACTGGTGCTAGAGGTAAATCTGGTAGTAATGATGCTAACCCAGAATATTATGCTTGGATTAGACGCGTTATGGATGATGCTAGTGTGAACTGGCATAATGCTGAACTTGGAAAAGTTGACCAAGGTGGTGGAGGCACAATCGCCTACATCTTAGGTAATTACAACATGAATGTTATTGATGCTGGCATCCCAGTTTTAAATATGCACGCTCCTCAAGAAATCGTTTCTAAAGCTGACTTATTTGAAGCTTATAACGGATATAAAGCATTCTTGGGGGCTAAATAATGGAAGAAGCAGTAAAAGACAATTCCTTAAAAGCTAGATGGGCTAGATTTCATAGCAAATTAAAACATACATTTACAGAAACAAAATTTGGCAAAGTTTGGATTAAATATCGCTTACAATATTTAGCCTACACTTTAGTTATGGAAGCGGTGATGGCGGGCTTATATTTCATCGCCACTCGTATTCCTACCCAAGTAGTGACATTTGATACAACTATCATTGATGATAAGATCCCATTTATCTCATATTTCTATTTCTTTTACCTGTTCTATTATGTGGTTCCAGAATTAGCGTTATGGGCTTTATCATTTTATGATCCAAAGAAATCGCTTAATTTAACTAGTTCATGTATCGCTATGTCTTTCTTAGCGTTTATTTGCTATTGTTCTTGTCAAGTAAGAATGGTGCGTCCTCAAGCAGAAGCCATTGTTGCAGAATACGCTAACTTCTCAAGTGTTTATAATCTAGATACATTCTTTAAATGGGCAGTTAACTTACAATACACTAAACTTGATCCAATTCCAGTTAACTGTATGCCTTCGCTTCACTGCGCAGTTTCTTGTGCAGTAGTATTAACTGCTATTCCTACTGGAAAAGGAGAAGGAAAATTCCCAATTGGGTGGCGTATCTTCTTTGGCTTATTTGGTTTAGGAATTATCCTTTCTACATTTATTATTAAGCAACATTATTTCTTTGATGCGATTGCTGGAACATTTGGATTTGTCCTTGTTTACTTCATTATGAAATTACTTATTGTTCCTACTATTAATAAGCATAGAGAAAAGAAAAAATTAGAAAAACAAACTCTCGCAGCGGAAAACCAATAAGGTTTATCTTTACAAAGGAATAAGATTTTACTAAACTATTCCTTGCGATTTGGCGAACGTGGTGAAGTGGTTAACACATCTGGCTGTGAACCAGACATTCGTGAGTTCGATTCTCATCGTTCGCCCCAAACTTAAAAAATAGAACCAATTTATTGGTTCTTTTTTGTTTTTCTAAATCATTAATTTTAATTTGCTATTATAAATATATGAGACTAAAAGTTGATTCCGCAATTTCTAATGAATATAAAGAAGGAATGTTTATTCAAGATCTTTTAGATTATAAAGATATTGAAGCGGTACCTTGGCTTGTTATATCTGTTAACGGAATATTTGTAAAAAGAGCAGAATTTAAAACCCATATCTTAAATGAAGGGGATGAAATAGAACTTATCTATATTAGAGGTGGAGGATAATGGAAAGATTCTCTAGACTTTTACAGTTAGATAATATTTCTATAGAGAATATAAAATTAGCATCTAAAAAAAGAGTGCTTATTATTGGAATGGGTGGAGTTGGTCAACATATTGCGACTTATTTAGTCACCAACGGAGTTAGTAATCTCACTATTATTGATTTTGATAAAGTAGAGATTAGTAACTTAAATCGACAAATCTTATTAAACGAAGCTGATATAGGTAAAGCTAAAGTAGATGTTGTCAAAAGTGCTTTATATTCAAAAAATATAGAGGCTAATATTGCTTCTATTAATATAAGAGTTAGTGAAGATAATATTTCTGATTTTATTAAAGGTTATGACCTAGTAGTGGATGCGGTTGATAACTGGTCTAGTAAATTAGTGATCGCTAAAGGGTGTCAAAAAGAAAATATTCCTTATATGCATATCGGAGTAGATGGATATAAAGGACAATATTGTTTGTTTGTTAATCGTAGTCTATTAGATATTGCTAAACCTGATATAGTTTCTTCTCCTAAAGACGGTGTACTTGGCCCAATGGTAGGAGCTATATCCTCTTTAGCATCAATAGATATCATCCACTATATATTTGGTTTAAAAGTAGAATTAGATACTTTGATTTATTATGAGCATCTCACTAAAAAATTAGTGAAAGTTAAACTCTAATTAGTAGATATAAACTTATTAAGTTTCAAAAAATATTTGTGTAACATATAAATATAATATATTTATAAAAAGCACCCCCCATAAAAGAGTATTGAGTATTACTCTTTTCTTTATTATTATAAAGACAGAGTGGGGGAGTTTTTTATTTATTAGTAGACTCTTCTGGTCAATTAGCCGATTAGTAATAAAAGATGAACTTCGCTCTAAAAACTCTATTTAAGAAGAGTCGAAATTATTAAAGAGAATATCGATGCATAATATTCTAAATAAATAATATGGATTTCTCCTTTATAGAGATGTTGATGTGTTTATCTTTTTAACGATGTTAATAGGATACATATCAACCACAACACATTAGTCATTTTCTATAGGGTGATATCGGAACTCTATATGTATATTTGACTAATCAAAGTTGTTCATATACCTCACGGTCTTAAATTATTTTTTGATATTGAAGACGAGACCGGAGGAAAAAGAAAGGAGAAAACAAATATGAACAAATTATTTAAAAAGATTGCTGGGCTAAGCTTAGGTCTAGCCATGGCAATCGGAGTAGGTGTCGCTGTTGGAAGTAAGAGCCAAGAAGCCAAAAGTGTTAGTGCTGTTGATTACAACACTCCAACCAATTATAACTTGGCTAACAATGTTCCATCTGGTCTTACTGCCTCGACTACCTTATCAAAGGATAGTAGTGGTCGTGGCATGGGCAAAGCTGGATACACTTATACATTAACAACCAGTACCTCATTTACAGATGTTGGCAAAATCGTTGTCAATGCCGCAACCAACTATGGCACTTATTCATCTCATAGTGTATCAGCCACGGTTGGTGGAAGTGCTTTTGGCAGCGCTCAATCTTTTACCGCAAAAGCTTCAACTAATTACACAATAGAGGCCTCAAAGGCTAGCGGTGTTGTTGTTGTTTCTTTAAACAACGGTAAAGAAGGAACTACAAAAACTAACACAATTTGGTGTTTATCAATTGATGTTTATACTGTTGCAGCTCCTGCCCAAACATATACGGTGTCGTTTGCTGTTAACACTGCCGGATATGGTACAGTTAGTCGATCAAGCATCACTAATGTTCCTTCAGGCACTTCTATTACTACAAGCAATAATACTGTAACAATTAATGGGACAACCGTTACAGCCACACCAACAGCCAATACAGCGCAATACACCTATGCTTTTACTGGTTGGTCTAATAATACAGGAACCGTTACTCAAGGAAGAACGATTACTGCTAACTTTAGTAGAACTACAAACACATTTACTGTATCTGGTAACATTACTCACGGTAGTTTAGACAATACGACAAGCATTGCATATGATGGTGATTTGGATTTAAATATCGTTCCAACAACCGGCTATACTTATCCAACATCTGTTTCTGTAACAATGGGTGGAAATGATATTTCTAATGATGTCCAATATGAGGATGGATATTTATTCTACTCACCTGTAAGAGGCAATATTGTTATCACAGCAACATGTCCAGCTGCTGGAAATACCTATTCAATTACCACAAATGTTACAAATGGTACATATAGTGGTGATACAACTATTACAGATAATGGAGGTGTTGCTTCTGTAACAATTGCTCCAACTGGTGATTATAAATTGCCAGCTAGTGTATCTGTTAGTGGTGCTGACCACACCTATAACGCAAGTACTGGTGCTATTTCTTTAAGTAATGCTACCGGTAACGTCACTATTGATGCTGCAATGGTTGCTTTGACCGAGTATTCCATCACAGTCAATGAAACAAATGGTTCACATACTGGTGCTTCTGTAATTAAAGAAAGCCGTACAGCTACTTTAACATTTACTCATGATTCAGGATATGGTCATCCAGAAGATGTCACTGTTAGTGGCGCTACAAAGAATTGGGTTAGAGGAACTGGCGTTTTAACACTTTCAAACCCTACAGGTAATGTCACAGTAACATATGCCGCAGTTGGAAATGAATTAGAATCTATTACTTTAAGCGCTACTTCAAGAGCTTATACATTAGGCGATAGTTTTGTTAAACCAACAGTAACTGCTCAATATACAGTTGCTGCTGATGCAGATGTTACAAATAGTCCAAATCTCGTAGTTACAGGTTATGATCCATATACTACTGGAACTCAACCAGTTACTATCACATATACTGAAGGTGGTATTCAAAAGTCAGCTTCTTATACCGCAACAGTTAACGCTGCTTCTGTTATAACAACCACAACTTGGGAATTGACAGATCTTGCAGATTTAACAAGTTCAGATGAATTTGTCATCGCAAGAACTAGTAGTACCACAGTAGCTTTACCAAGTAATGGTGGTGCCGCAAAACCAACAGTAAGCTCAGTAACAATTTCAAATGACAAAATTACAAGTACTGTAACTGATTCGATTTTATGGAATGTTACTGGTAATGCATCTGATGGATATGTTTTTAATCCAAAAGGTGATTCAACAAAGTGGTTGTACTTACTTGATGATGCAAACGAAGGTGTTAGAATTGGAAACGGCAATAGTGCTGCTAATAAACATTTTACACTTGAACAAGGATATCTATATTCAACTGAAACTACTTATCCTCGTATGATTGGTGTTTATAACAATGCCGATTGGAGATGTTATAAATTGACGTCAGGCGGAGAACCAGGATCAAATATTGCTGGTCAAACATTTGGATTCTTCAAGAAAGTTGAAACACAAACTGGGTCAGCCGACTTAATTCGTATTACTGCAACATATAAAGGCGACGATAAATATGTCGGAGATTCAATTTCTACATCAGATTTTGCTGTTAAGAAACAATTGAATACAGGTAACGAATTAATTGATGTTACAAGCGGATACACAATTAGTGCAAACACACTTACTGCGGAGTCAAATTCTATTACTGTTTCACTTACTGAAGGCAATATAACAAAAACTGCCGTTGTCGTTGTTCCAGCAACACAAAGAGCAGTTTCATTAGTATCTGTTGAACTTGTACAAGGTGAAAATGTTGTTAAAGAATACGTTGATTGGTCTGGTGCTGAATGGGATTTCACAGACTTATCTGTGAGACGAACATGGAGTGATGCATCAACTGAATTGCTTGATTTAGCTGATTTGATCGAATCTGAAGATGCAACCGTTTCACCAGAAAAACCTGCTGTCGGCGTTACATCATTCACAGTTTCATATGAGTACTTATCAGTTAGTATTACAAATGCATCAGTTACTGGCATTTCTATTGTGGCAGATTATGTTGAGTCAGTTTCTTGGGGAGGCAAGAGCTTATCTCATTTCAAAGCCTTCTCAGGTGAACAATTGACTTCTACTACAGTTAGTGGATGGACTGTTAAGGCTACTTATGCTGGCGCAGGAGAAACTAACGCATTGTCATTTGGTACTGGTGCAAATCAATTCACTATTAGAATTGGTGATAGTAAAGCCGTAACTTCTTTACCATACACATGGACAACTGCAGATGATAATCAATTTGTCTACGTTGTCGTTGGTGGCGTTGCTAAAGGTGACAGCACCCATGCTAAGACAAATATATGTGCTACGATTAATGCTATCGATCACGATGAAGAATCATCTGGTGAGCAAACAATTACATTAGATCTTGTTGGTGCATCATACACTAAAGAAGGAACTAGTGGCACAGGAAGTGACACTGAAGTAACAATTAGTGGTTTTACAATTTCATCAGATAAGGGTTATGCCGCCTCTGAAAGTATGCGTGTTTATGATGGAGGTAGTTTTACAATTACATCCTCATATGAAATGACTAATGTTTCAGTTACCACTACAGGTGGTAAAAATGGATTATCTGGTGGTTCTGCTAGTGGCACATCTTATGAAGAGACAGCGGATGGTCAAGCTCGTGTAACTACGGTTACTATTACATTTAATGGTACAGTTACAACCACAACACACTATGCTAACTTAGCGGAACATTTTGATGCTCAAAAGGCTGTTGTTACATTCGCTAAGTTTATGAACACCACAATGAATGGTGAAAACGTCTGTTCTGGTACATTTGCTAACTTAGAATCTGCTTGGGATGATGTTGCGGACAAGTATGATGAATTATTTGGTGCAAGTACTACCTTGGATGCAACTGAGTTAGCTTGGGCTAAGAATATGCTTAAATACGCAACTGCTGCTTGGGGTTCTGATGCAGAAAACGCATGTGTTGAAAAAGCCATGAAAACATATGAATTCTGTATTGCTAAACATGGTGTTGATCCATTCATGTTTGAATCTGATGGAACAACCCCATTAAGAAGCATTTCTTCTACCCCATCAATTAACATGCTTGTTAGCAAAAATTCATCAGCAGTTATAACAATTGTAATTATCTCTGCTGTTAGCTTAGCTGCTGTCGGTGGATACTTCTTATTCCGTAAAAAGAAAGAAGACTAATAATAGTTAAACCAAACTATTAATTAAACTCAATAATTAGAAGATCCTAATTGACCAATAGGGTCTTCTTTTCTAATTGAAACAGTTATTTTATAAGGTTAAAATAAAATAATTAAAAAGGGGTTTTAGTTTATGAAAAAAATTATGGAATTAATTAAACCATATCTTAGTTTAATATTTGGTGTTCTCTTCTTCTTACTTTTTTTGAACTCATTAAGACTTAATGGAGAGATTTTTGCAACAGGTGTTGTTGCGGTTGTAATATCTTCTTATTATCTTTGTGTTGGCGTATTAGGTATTGTTTTAGGTGATAAGTTACCTATGCAAATGAGAAAAGTATTTAATATCTTATCAGTCTCCTTATTCCCAATATTCATGTTTGTATTCTACTTATTACAGATTATTAGTTTTTCTACTTCTATGGGGCCTTCTGCTTGGGTTATTTATCCATTATGTATGGGAGCCTCTTTAGCGGTAGTAACCTTCTATGTTGTTTCTAGATTTGTGAAAAGTTCAATATTTGTTAGATTAACAGCGTTATTTGCCGCAATTTTTGTGGCTGCTTTAGTTGCGACGATTTTATTTGATGTGAATGGTAATCAAGAAACATTTGCCACGATTGGGGTTGTGGAATTAATAATTTATTCAATTTTTGCATTTTTATTATTTAATTCATTAAGTAAAGAAAAATCCGAATAGTTCTAAACTTATTCAAAATATAATTGGTCTCACCTTTGTGGGACCTTTTATTTATATGCTTTTGGACTATGAATAATATAGCGATTTAATATATTTTTATATAAAATTATTAATAGATGAATATTCTACTCACTAATGATGATGGATATACCGCTTTAGGGATAAAAACACTTAAAGCGCTTTTAAGCAAGTATGGTAATGTCATTGTGGCTGCTCCTAAAACAGTGATGTCTGCTAAAAGTGTAGCTTTAAATTTAGTAGAACCTATTGAAGTTATTAAAGAAAGTGATGACTTATATATTGTTGATTCTACTCCAGCAGATGCAGTGGCGTATGCTTTAAGTAATATCGATATTAAATTTGATCTAGTAGTTTCTGGAATAAACCACGGACATAATATCTCTTATGATACGATGTATAGTGGGACTATAGGAGCTTGTTTACAAGCTTTAACATATCGTATACCCGCTATAGCGATTTCTGCTGAACATAATTTTAAATTAGTTGAAGAATATTTTGATATAGTGATGTCTTATATAAAGACACATAACTTATTATCAAAAGAATATTTATTAAATATTAATTTCCCACTAGGGGATAAAGTTATTGGTATCAAAGATACCCATATCTTCTATAGAAAAGAAGTTACTTATTATGAACCTAGAGGAAACAATAAATATCAAGCATTAAGAAAATTAAAAGACGAAGAGTGTAACGATGCTAATAGTGACGTTTACGCCGTACATCATGGATATATTTCTATATCTAGACTTGGAAAGACACTAGACTACTATGAGCAAAGTTATAATCAAGGACAGCAATAAGTTTAATAATCAAAAACCTCCAGTAAAGAAGATGTGGTGGAGATATCTTTTGATGTGGTTCTCCGGAGTATTTTCTGCATTTATTATTGTAGGCTTAGTAGCCTTAATTATGTCTACTTCATTTACTTCTAAAGAAGTACTAACTTTATTTGGAGTTAATGTAGATGCCGTACTTCAACCATATTATCAAGGTATGTCTTTACTTAATTTAGCAACTACTTTACCAACTTTAAAATATGAAACTTTAGGAGATGTTTATCAAGTTACTCCTTTAGCCAGAGACTTAGTGGAAAAGACTATTAATCCTGTTTTAGAAAAAGAATTACATTTTGGTTATGACTGGGATGAGATATCTACTAAACCATTTAAATTACCAGTTAAAGAAAGAGAAGATGGTTCAGTAGATCCTTATGAAGATTTATCGACATATATTGGTAGGGCTATTAAAGAGGGCGTATATTTATGTGATTTCTTTAATAGTGATCTGCCGGCTTTAATTGATTTCTTCTTATATCCTAAAGATGAATATGGAGAGTTTAATTATGATGACCCATATTGCTTAATGGATTATATCAACGCTGGTAGTGAATTCTTCGATAACATCATTAATAGCATTAAAGTCAAAGACATTACTGGAGTGACCGGGATTAAAATAATTGATGATGAAAACGGAATTGGTAATTGGGGATTAAATGATTTTACCAATGAGAATGTGGATACGATTCCTTTATCTTTACTTTTAGATCCAGAATCCACTAATCCACTCATAGTGACACTTCGTGATAGTTGGACTGTCGGTGATTTAAAAGATGAAAGTAACTTTGAAGGTTTATTACTTTCAGATGTTATTTCTATTACTGAAGATTCTCCTAAGATATTAGTAAAATTAGTGGAACTAGGTTATACCATTGGTCAACTAGAAACCACTAACTTATATACAGTATTAACTATCGATGATGTTTTTGATGTTAGTGATAATAAGTTATTGGATGCTTTAAAAGACGTTTATTTAATAGATTTAGAAGATGAAGACACTATTTTAGGTTTACATCTAGGTGATGTTTTACCAACTACTTCAGCAGGTAACACAATTATTGATAAGTTCGCCGATAAGACATTATCAGAATTATCAAAAATGGATATTAATAAAATTAAGTTAACTGAGATATTCTCTGAAGAAGAAATTAAAGACGAGAAAAATAAGATATTAAAAGCCTTAGTGGAATCTGATCCAGATATCACTATTGGGGCTTTAAAAGACGCATCTATTATTCAATCTTTAGAAATAGGCGATATTTTAGATGATGAACAAATACAAAAGAATTCTATTATTAAAGCTTTAGCGGATTCAGGAACTAAGATTGGTGATATTCCTAGTACCATTAATACCCTAACCATTGGTGAACTATTAGATATTAATGTTACTGATCCAAAAACCTCCGCTTTATTAAAGAAATTAGCGGGGTATCATACTAATGAATTATCAACATTTGTTGATGATATCACTATTGGTGATGTGATGACTGACTTTAGTGATTATAAAACTTTAGATAACGACGAAGTGAAAAACACTAAGATATCTAATTTAAATGACGTGATTGCGGTTTTAAAGACTAATCTTATATTAAGCGATATTGTCGATATCGATGGAGAATCTCCTTTGATTTTACAAAAACTTAAGGGTGAGAAATTAACTGACCTTGAAGAGACGATTAAAACTCTTACTTTAGGAGACTTTGTTAGTATTTCCTCTAGTTCACCTTTAATTTTACAAAAATTAGCGGGTTTCACTTTAAATGATTTAGAAGGTGGAGTGAAAGATTTAACGTTAAAAGATATTGTCACTATTAAGGAGGATTCACCTCAAATCATTAAGTCTTTAAAAGATGTTAAGATATTTGATGGTAGCTCTTTAATAGAAAGAATGAATTCATTAAAGCTTTGTGATGTTTATGATGGTGAATCCCTAAGCGGTGTATTTAAATATCTTTGGGATGATAATAATGAAGGAGATATTTTAATCACCGATCTTCCTTCGGCAGTTAATGACTTACCAGTTACTAAAATATTAGAAGACCATATTTATTTAGATGATGATACTAAAGCCAAATATTATGATGCGATAGATAAAAAATATTATACTTATTCAGAATTAGTGGATGGCTTATCTCCAACTGGTCATGAAGTTACTATGTATAAACGAATTCATCCAATATATTGGTTCTTATTAACGGAAAGTGATGAAAAATTTGATAGTAACACTAAATATTATGTATTAGGTAAAGGAAATGAATACACGATTAATAGTGGACTAGAAAAACTTAGTGTTAACTTTACTTATCACATGCAAAGTGAAACCTTATTAGAACTATATGATGCGGGTGTTATTGATAATAGCGCAATTAAAAGAACTGATTTAACCGACACTTTTTATCTAGGACAAAGGCTAGGTGATATTACAATGTCTAATTTTTTAGCCCTTTGTGTTAACATTATTAAAACATTGTAGTTTTTTGCCATAAATTCCATATACAACAATTTTAAAATTGTTATATAATACAAAAGAAAAGAGGAAATAATATGCCATTAGTTAACACTATTGAAATGTTTGAAAAGGCCTATAAAGGCGGTTATGCCATTGGCGCTTTTAACTGCAACAACATGGAAATTGTTCAAGCCATTACTGAAGCAGCTAAAGAATGTAATTCTCCAGTTATTTTACAAGTTTCTGCTGGAGCTAGAAAATATGCTAAACCTGTCTATTTAAAGAAAATGGTGGAAGCAGCTGTAGAAGATACAGGCTTACCAGTTGTTTTACATTTAGACCACGGCGCAGATTTTGAAATTTGTAAAGATTGTATCGATGGTGGTTTCACTTCAGTTATGATTGATTGCTCAAGTAAACCATTTGAAGAGAATATCGCAATTACTCGTAAGGTTGTTGAATACGCTCACGCCCATAAACCATATGTTACCGTTGAAGCTGAACTTGGAACTTTAGCAGGTATTGAAGATGATGTTAAAGTGGAACATGGTGCCGAAAGCTACACTAAGCCAGAAGACGTTGAAGAATTCGTTAAAAGAACTGGTTGTGATAGCCTAGCTATCGCTATTGGTACTTCTCACGGAGCTTATAAATTTAAACCAGAACAATGTACTAGAGACCCAAAAACCGGAAAACTTCTTCCACCTCCACTTAGATTTGATATCTTAGAAGAAGTATCTAGAAGACTTCCAGGATTCCCAATTGTTTTACACGGTTCCAGCTCAGTTAACCAAGAATACGTTGACATTATTAACGCGCACGGCGGCAAACTCGTTGATGCGGTTGGTGTTCCAGAAGAACAACTTAGACACGCTGCTAGATTAGCGGTTTGTAAAATTAATATCGATAGCGATCTCCGTTTAGCAATGACTGCGGGAATTAGAGAGCACTTCGATGAACATCCAGATCACTTTGACCCACGTCAATATGTCGGTGATGGTCGTAAATATGTCAAAGAACTCGTGAAACATAAAATCACTGAAGTTCTTGGCTCTAACGACAAGATTTAATTTATAATTCAAACCAAAAGGAGCGAAATTTAATCGCTCCTTTTTATGTTGAAACAATTTACAAATCAGCATCAATCACATATAATAAAATCGACAAAAACCTCAGTACTGAGAGAAATGGCGGGTATATTATGTTTAAAAGAGATAAATATCTTCAACAATTAATAAAAGGCAAAGGGAACAATTTAATTAAAGTAATTACGGGTGTACGAAGATGTGGCAAATCATATCTTCTTAATACTATTTTTTATAACTATTTAAAAAATGAGTGTTTAATTAAAGAACAAAATATAATTAAGTTTGCTTTTGATTCTGAAGAAGACATTGCAAAGCTTGATAAATATTTACCTGATCAACCAACAACTTATAGAGTTGGTAATCAAAAATTAGTTAATGATAGAAAATTTTTACTTTATATAGCTGAGTTAACAAGTAGTAATAAAGATTACTTTTATTTATTGTTAGACGAAATACAAATTCTTGATGAGTTTGTAAGAGTTTTAAACGGATTTCTAAAACACGCTAACTTTGATGTTTATGTTACCGGCAGCAATTCAAGATTTTTATCTAGTGAAGTTGATACTGAATTTGGCGGAAGAGGAGATAGAATACACCTTCTCCCATTATCGTTTTCTGAATATTTGACTGGCGTTAGTTTATACAAAAGAGATGCACTAGATTCATATATTAGGTATGGTGGTATCCCGCTAGTCCAGCTCAAAAACGATGATGAAGACAAAATCAAAGAAACTTTATCGATTTATAAAGAAACTTATTTAAAAGATGTCAAAGATAGACATCAAAATATTGATTTAATTAAAGTTGATGAAACATTAAAGGTAATTGCTTCTATGATTTCAACTCCCATCAACCCTACTAAAATAGAAAATACGTTTAATAGCAAATATAAAATTGTCTTAACAAACGACGCTATAAGTAATTATATTGGTTGGTTTGAAGAAGCATATTTATTAAATAAAGTGTTGCGGTATAACATCAAAGGAAGAAAATACATTGGCACTCCTTATAAGATTTATTTTGAAGATGTCGGCATTAGAAATGCGATTTTAAATTTTAGAGAAGTGGATGAAACTGATCTGATTGAAAACATTGTTTATAACGAACTTAGATATCGAGGTTTTAATGTTGATGTTGGTGTTGTAACCATTAAAACTAATAGTGGTAGAAAAGATAAAAATGGTAACGATATTTATGTTGATAAAGATACCGAATGTGATTTTGTCGCTAACAAAGGAAATAAAACTTATTACGTTCAAGTAGCATTAGATATTTCTTCTGAGGAAAAAAAAGATCAAGAATACGAATCAATTAGAAACATACCTGATTCTTTTAAAAAAGTCATTGTTGTTAAAAACGAAGGGAAACATTATTACACTAATGAAGGATTTTTAAGAATAAGCTTATTAGATTTCTTAATGAATCAAGATTCTTTAGATTGGTAGAGTAAATAAACTAACAAGAAGAAAAAAAGATGAATGTTATCTTTATATGCCACGGAAATATTTGTCGATCCCCTGTAGCAGAGATTCTTTTTTCTGATTTAGTAAAAGAAAATAAATTAGATATCAACGTTTCTAGTAAAGCGACTTCTTTAGAAGAAATAGGTAATGACATCTATCCTCCTATGAGAAGAGTGCTACATAATCATGGTTATATAGATGTACATCATTCCGCAACTAGAATCTCTAGAAGTGAATTTGAAGAGGCTGATTACATCTTTTATATGGATAAGAACAATTTATATTATTTAGAGAGATTATTTGGCCCTAGTGATAAATATCATTTAATTACTGAATATTTAGATAATATAGAAATAGAAGACCCGTGGTATACAGATAGATTTGAATTTGTATATCAAAGAATTAAAAAAGCAGTGGAATCCATTATTAAACACATAAAAAAATAACTCGGTGTAATCCGAGTTATTCTTTCAAAGAATAAAGATTATTTTTCTTCTTTCTTTTCTTCTTCAGCTGGAGCTTCTTCTTTTTTCACTTTTGCTTCTAATTTAGCTTTAGCTTCAACGCCTTTTCTATGAACACTATTAATGACCTTAATAATGATGAAGAGGATGAGAGCGACTAATAAGAAGTTAATAATTGCAGAGATGAATGCGCCCCAGTCAATATAGTTGGTTTTTGCCCAATCAACTGCAACACCGGATGGTAAGTCGGCTAATCTTTCATAGAATAAACCATCGGTACCAATGATATTTCCTAAAATGGTTCTTGCTGATTCTAAACCGCCTCTACCACCAATTAACCAGTTGATGAGTGGTTGAAGAATGCC
>DGHZ01000060.1:22995-24363 GCA_002392945.1 Caryophanales bacterium UBA3835
GCGGTAAATGCACCACCGATAATGACACCAACGGCCATATCCATGACGTTACCACGAGTAATGAATTCTTTGAACTCGCCAAAGAATCCTTTCTTATTTGGATCTTTTGCCATAAATAATTTTGTCCTTTCGTTTAAATAATAATTCAAACGACTTTAATTTAAAACAATTTTTTACTATGATTAAAAAAAGGAGAAAAATATGATTGATTTACATTTACACCTTGATGGTTCTTTAAGTTTAGAAGATTTTAAATATTTAGCGGAAAGAAATCACGTTTCTTTAGGGGATGATTTTCCGAAGAATGTCCGTGTTCCAGAAGGCTGCAAATCGTTAGAAGAATACTTAACTAGATTTGACCTACCTTGTTCATTACTTCAAGATGAATTTTCTATTGCGTATGTGGTCACTAGTTTAGTGAATCGATTATATAATTCTGGCTATATTTATGCTGAAATTAGATTTGCTCCTCAACTACATACCTTAAAAGGAATGTCTCAAGAAAATGCAGTTATTGCAGCAATCTCTGGACTTAATTTTGCTTTAAAAGATAAAGTAGGTTTTGACGCTAATTTAATTCTTTGTTGTATGAGACAGGCTTCAGACGAAATAAATATGGAAACTATTAAATTAGCCGACAAATATCGTGCAAAAAAAGTAGTTTCTGTTGATTTAGCTGGTCCTGAGAAGTTCCATACTGGTGACTTTTATACTCCTTTATTTGATGAAGCTAAAAGACTTAATTTAAATATTATTATTCATGCTGGAGAAGCATGTGGTAGTGATGAAGTTATTAGAGCGGTTGATCTTCTTCATGCTCAAAGAATTGGGCATGGTGTTCATTTAGAACTTACTAGAGAAAATGTAAAGAAGATGGTGGAGAAAAGAATCACATTTGAATTCTGTCCTACTAGTAACCTACAAACAACCTCACTTCCTGAATATAAATCAGTGCCTTTAAGAGAGTTTGATAAATATGGAATAGCGGTTACTATTAACTCCGATAACATGACTGTTAGTAATACTGATGTCTTAAAAGAATATAGACATTTATATAAAGAATTTAATTTACAAAAATATGAAGTAAGACACTTACTCACTAATTCTATCAACGCTTCATTTGCTGACTCTAATATTAAGTCGATGCTATTAAATGAATTAAATAAAAAGATCGATAATTACTACGATCTCATTATTAAAGAAGAATAACGTTATCTATTTAACGTAAGTTGATAGGTATAGCTCGACAATTGGGTTATGAAATATTTCTTGTGAACTCTGTGGCAAATATTCTATGTCACCTTTATGAGCGATATATTTTTCTTCTACTTCTTTGCCGTTTAAAACGTATTGATTACCGAATTGGCT
>DGHZ01000037.1 GCA_002392945.1 Caryophanales bacterium UBA3835
TAATAAAATCATATACACCCAAACCACTTCCGTTACAGTCTAATACTAAATATGTACAATTATACTCATAAAAATATCTTATAACTGTTAAACCAAGTTCATCAGTTGTCAATCCCTCAAAAGTTTCTCCAAACACATAATGACCTTTATATTTAGTATCTGTTATACGAATTGCATCATTTATATAAATAGCCGCCGCATCGTTCTTTTTCTTTTTAGTAGATGCCATCAAAGCAACGTCTACTGACATTATACGTTCACCATTTTTAGGGGCATGCGGAATTGGATTATCTTTAGAATAAAATTTTAAAGGTAATAATCCCTTCTTATTTACCCTTAATCGAGTAGCCTCATCAAAACTAAATACACCACCTTCGTTATCACCATACCAATAACAGTCATCTTCCATATGAAAAGCAACTTCATCAAAGTCATCTTCGGACATACGATCTTCAACTTCATCTCTCATAAGAAGTCCTTCAAGAATAGATATTTGGTATGGAAGTCCACAAACAAAATATTTTCTTTTAGGATTAATAAAATTCTTAAAATATGCTAAAAATTTATCGTATCCCCAACTTGATTTTAACCATGCAGAAGACATATATATTTCTTTATTACGTTCTTGAAGATGTGAATACTCAGGTTTACTAAGATAGCCCGGTGATCTGGGTGCTTTAAGAAACTCACGAATAACACTATCAATAATACGTTTATCTGTTTTAACATATTCGTCTACTATAATAATATTACAGTGAGCAGAACGAGCGTTATCGGTACTGGTAGTTATTTTAATCCAGCTGTCATTTTTAAAATACACAGAGCCATCATTTTGTCCCATACTAATTTTAGCTATTTCATTTCTTAAAAAACTACTTTGAGGACAAAATTCATCTCGAATTTTTAAAATCGATTCACCAGCTTGTTTTAATACTGGAGCAGTTATTATTACTTTAGACCCCGGATATAAAATGCAATATATACAAGCCACTAATGCGACCAACATTGTTTTTCCCTGACCTCTTGCCGCCAAATAAAGTACATAGTTATTATGCATCATTGCCCATAACAACAATTCTTGAAACCATCGTAGTCGAATCGTTTTAAATTGTAGTACATCTTTTACGAATCTCTGAGGATTGGCTCTGTAATATCCTGCTCTCCATGCAATAGCTTGCATCATTTTATTATGCTTTTCTTCTTTAACTTCATCTATACTTCTGGTTTCTTCTATGAATTCAGCCATTATTCATCATCCGATGCAAATTCTTCGTTCATTTTATTTCCGAAGATTTCATCAAAAATAGCTTCCGTATCATCGTCCTCAGAATATTCAGGACGTCTTACAGTTAGCTTATCAATAAAGTTTTCATAAATAGAAGAAAAAGCATTTTTTATATTGAGCATCTTAACTAAATGCCCTTTAAAGAATACATCTATTAATAAACCAATTTTATCAATATCAGCCCACTCACCCTCAGGTTCAGGGATTGGTTTCTCCATTTCCCAAGCTTTGATTAATTCACCAAAACTTTTTTGGTCGGTCATAGCATCTGTAGAATTTTGAGTAGGCTTAATTCCTAAACTTGTCATAATCTCTTGACAAGATTTAATTGCATCTTTAGGGTCACTTCCCTCTTTAGCCAATTGTCTTGCCCTCATATCTTGTATACACAACTGTTCAAATAATACCTCTTGTGCTTTTGCTTCGGCGGGATATCTTGAAACCCAATCTTCATAGGCACTCTCAAGTTGATATAATTCCTCAGAAGAATAAGCACCAAACCTTTTACGACCACGTTTAATTATCTCTTGGTCTTCATCAACAATTTCAATTCTCTCTGGTCTTGACACAGAATATTTTTCTCCATACTCAGAATTCTCCCAAGTTTTACCTTTATATGCAGGAAGACTGCAAATCTGAGACATATATCTTTGAAAAGGTAACATCTTAGATTTACCAGAATCATTAGATTCTTCATTGTTATATGAATTAACACAGCTAATATATAAACTTTCAATAAAAGGTTTATCCATTTTTCGCAGTACTCTTTGAACAGATATTTTAGTTTCTCTAGGAGGGTCTGTGGGTTTTTCTATATTTTCAGCATCTCTAAAAACACACTCTTTACAAACTGGAAAATATCCATGTATTGTATTTCCATCTGCATAAAAATTTTCTTTTTTAGCAGTTTTTAATCGTCCACAAGAAGGACAGACTAAATCATCACATTTTGTGATTCTTGTATAGCGTTCTGCAAGCGCATTATATTCGTTACGCAAATCGCTAATCTTCATCTTTTTTACATCGTCTGGCTTTTTAGCCTCACGAATATAAGCCATGCAATCACCTTCCTTTTTTATCTATTTTATCCAGTTAACATTTACATAAAAATTGCGTGGGGGAGGATTTGAACCTCCGTTCTCCAGTTTATGAGACTGGTGAGTTACCGAACTTCTCTACCCCGCATATATAAAAGAGAGATACGCTTACACGTATCTCTCACTAATTAAAGAATAATTTTATATGATTCATTATGACCATAAACACTATGGAAACCAAAGATTTTAACCGCAGGTTTATTACCTTTAAAAATAGTATCTGCATAAGGATCACAACCTATAAAACTAGGACACATTAAAACTTCTGTGTCATGACATACCCCTTCATATCCAGAAATTTCTTTTGCCGCATGGCAATGTCCAACAATAAGATAATCAACAACCTCGTTATTCTTTGCAGAAATATCTTTTAATGCGGTCTCAAAATTTTTAATCTGGTGTCCATGCATTGTTACGATATTATAACCTTCTATATTTAATTTAGTAAACCATTCCCCTATTTCAGGAACTCGAACATGAATTCGTGAATTTGCAGAACATAAATCCTCAATATAATGTGCAATAACATATTCTACATCTTCATCCATCAATTCATTAGGTTTAGTACCAAGTACTCTTAATTGAGAATGATTTGAAGAACCCACATGAATATAATTAATATTCGTATACTGAGAAAGTTTACTTAAAAATGCCGCAATTGTTTTGGCAACAGTAACTATAGCCACCACCATAGATGAATCGTTAATTTTTAAATCGTTAGTGTGAATTAACCCTTGAACGGAATCCCCTAATCCAAGAATCAATAAATTTTCTACTTGATGTTCTTCTATAAAATTAATAATATCTACCGATAATAGATCAAATCTGTCTTGCATAATTTCAAGAGAATATTCATTAGTTAATGACTTGAATTTAGCACCCGCATGGATGTCTGCTAAACACAGTACATATGTTTCTTCATTATCTTCTTTTATTTGAAGTGCATTAAATTCAGGCACAGGAATAGTTTGAGCGAGTGTATGAACTTGTTCATAAAATAACTCTCTACGTGCTTGTTCTCTATCAATCCTATTACGCTCAACATTTAAAGTTTGAATTTTAATTCTTTCTTTTCTTAATGCTTCAAGTTGCTTTTGAACTTCTGGATCATATTCTATATCTGGGTTTGTCATCATTGCACTAAATACATTATCATAATATCTTTTTGCAGTTGACAATTGCCGTCTATATGTATCAGCAGTTTTATATTGACTTTCATCTGTATATAACTGAGAATTCACAATATCTCCAATCTCTTTCCATGACCCAATAAGACCATCACCTATATAATGTCCAATACGCCAAAGATATTGTTCTTCAGTTTCTTCGGGTAATTTATTTAATAATTTTTTATCCATAAACAATCCTCATTAAAATATATCTGCAAGTTCTATATCCTGTCCAATAATTTTATCTACAACGCCCAATTCCTTACCTTTGTTTGCGAAGAAATAATATTCTTTATCAAAAGTTTTATCGTAAAAATCAGCATCTATTTTGGTCTGAGTTAAAATAGACTCTTTAATTCTTTCTTCCATAAGATCATTAAATGCCATAAAATCTTTTACTTTAGAATTGGAATCAGCAATTGAAATTGTCCCGTCATGCTGTAAAAACACTGTATTTTCAAACGCCAATCTTTTGTGCCCATTAATATAGATATAATAAGCAGCTGATGCTACAAGTCCCATACCAACCGTGCAAATAGGCGTTTTGGATTGTTTAATAATATCAATTAAAAATAATGTACTAAAAAGATCGCCCCCACAACTATGAATCAAAAGAGTAATGGGATGTCTCTTTTCAGAAAGAATATTTTTATCTTCATCGTTCCATCGTAAAATACGAATAGCGTAAGATTCAATTACACTGTTATCAATATCTTTATTAATAATAAGAACCCGTCTATCCGTATAATATTTCATTAAATCATCGTATACTCCAGTCCCCATCTCTTCCATAACAGAGAATGTATTGTCCATTTCAGGTACTAATGTTAATTCTGCCATATACGTTTTCTCCTTTTAATCCTTTAATATTTAATCAAACAAATCAGCAAACATTTTAGAAGTTTCGCTACGAACATCTTCGGGAAGATACACACATGCAAATAATGGATTGCCTTTTAATTGTTCACACATGAGTAATAATGGATTAGACTCACTACTATCCAAAAGTGACTGTTTATAATCCCCAGAAAAATATATCTTACTATTTTTCCCAATACGTGTACCAACTAATTTAATTTGCTTTTTTGTTAAATCTTCAGCTTCATCACAGAGCATAATGGTTTCATCATAAGTAGTTCCTTTCATATAATAAAGGACATTAGAATCCAATTTTCCTTCCTGAACAAGCTTTTCATATTCCCAAATACCGCCATCCATTTGCTGAATAAATGGCAATTGAAACATGGCAATTTTGTCAGAAATATCTCCGGGCAGAAAACCAATTTCTTTACCTTCGCCCCATGCTTCACGCACACAAAGAATTTTTGCCTGAGTTCCTTTTTCACGAATACGATAAAGCCCCATTTTCATTGTTAAATGACTTTTACCACTCCCCGGCTGCCCAAGAAGCGCCACGGTGGTAATATCGTCATTATTAAGTGCATCAAGTGCACATCTTTGCTCTGCGTTTTTTCCTTTTATATATTTACTATTAGGTAATTTAAGACCGACAAATTTTTTACCGTCAAATCTCATTTCACTTTCCTGACCAGTTTCAGTATTTTTAATTATGGCATATTCATTAATACACCATTCATCATATTTTTCAGGGGAAAGCATTATGTTAATATATTCAGTATCCCCTTCGATTCTTTTATAACCCTTATAAAATTCCAAAAGAATCCTCCTTTATATATAAATGGGGAATCGGCATAATACCGATTCCCCGCCAAAACATCATTGTTGTTCCAATTTATCTATACATTGTTGAAGTGCTCTACGTTCTTTCTCAGATGAAACATTATCTATCATGTCTTCAAGTTTGCCGATCATACGTTCCTTTTCAGAATCTCGACTAACATAACGTCCAGTTCTTGCGCTACGTCCTCTACGTTCTGAATATTCATTCTCCTGAGATGCATCATAAGCACCTGCATAAGCACCATCATAAGCATGATTGTAAGTATCCATATTATGACTCATAGGCATTCTATAAGAATTACCACGATGACTCATATCATTATCATGATACATAAACCAAGGATAATGATTAGACTGACCACCCATACTTCCACGGCTCATTTCATATTCTTCATCTCTGCCAGATTCTTTCATTGCTTTTTCTGTTTCCATATCCAACATAATAGCAGACGCTTTATACAGACTATCAAGTTCTTGAGTTGTGATATCACCTTTTTTCAAGATTTTACAAATCTGATCATCAAGGAGGTCTTTAAGTTGGTCATAATGTTTAGAAAGTCCCATGATTCTGTTCCTCCTTTCAAGCTGTCCTACTAATACTCAAACTACCATCAACAACATTAATTAATGGAGTAGGAGTTATAGTTGGATCATTAACAGCACCATTCACATATTCAACAGATACGGTAAAACAACATCCACGAGGCACATCTATGGTTGCACGACTTGTCACATTGCCATAAGAATCTACTACAGTAGGAGTATAAATACTTCTGCTACCGTCACGACTTTCTCC
>DGHZ01000036.1 GCA_002392945.1 Caryophanales bacterium UBA3835
ATCCAGAAGTGGATGCTTTAAATGTTTTCCCTGTTCCTGATGGTGATACTGGTATTAACATGAATCTCACTATGACTAGTGGGGCCAATGAGATTAACGGCATTAATGAAAATAATGCTTTTCTTATTGCTAAAACCTTCTCGCGCGGTTTATTAATGGGTGCTAGAGGAAATTCTGGCGTTATTACTTCTCAAATCTTTAGAGGATTTTCTAGTGTATTAGAAGGGGTTGAAGAAATCGATTGCTTCTTATTAGCACAAGCCTTTAAAGTTGGTAGTGATACTGCTTATAAAGCAGTTATGAGGCCTGTTGAAGGTACTATTCTTACTGTTATTAGAGAATCTAGCACTGCTTTAAATAAAAAAGTTAAAGAAGGAATGTCGATTGAAAAGACACTCGAAATTTTACTTCAAGAAGCTAATGCCTCATTAAATAGAACCCCAGAATTATTACCAATTCTCAAAGAAGTTGGCGTCGTTGATAGCGGTGGTACTGGTTTAGTGAGAATTATTGAAGGCATGTATCTTGCTAGTATTGGTCAAGAAGTATCTAGGGATGATAAAAATGTTTCCGCTGGATCGATTGCTTCGGCCGCTGCTAACGCTATGGAAGAAGAGGAATTTGGATACTGCACTGAATTCATTATGTCTTTAGGTCCAGATTCTGTTAAAAAGATTTTTAATCAATCTAGATTCACCAACTGGCTTAATTCACATGGGCAATCTTTAGTGGTTGTTAAAGATGATGATATTGTTAAGGTTCACGTCCACACTTTAACTCCAGGGGAAATTCTTAACTATGCTCAACAATATGGTGAATTCTTAAAACTTAAAATTGAAAATATGACTGAGCAACATCATGCTTTAGCTGACGGAGCGGATGTTAAGCCTCATGTTGATTTAGTTTCTGAAAAAGAGGCTACACCAAAAGCAAAAGAAGAAGAACAAGAATTACCATCTGAAAAAATCACTAACGCTGTTATTGCTGTTTGCTCTGGAGAAGGTATATCCGCCTACTTTAAAGAATTAGGCGCAACTTATATTGTTAGTGGTGGACAAACTATGAATCCATCTAGTGAAGATTTCTTATCTGCCATTAGAAAGATTAACGCTGAAAATATCTTTATCTTACCAAATAACTCCAATATCGTTATGGCGGCTTCTCAGGCTGCTGATATCGCTTCTGAAGAAGGTAAAAACGTCTTTGTAATTCCAAGTAAAACTATTCCTCAAGGAATAGTGGCGTTAATGTCTCTTGATCAAGACACTGACCCAGAAGAAAATATGCGTAATATGAGATATTCACTTAAAAACGTGAAATCTGGAGAAGTAACATTCTCTATTAGAGATTGCGAACTTAATGGCATTAGAATTGCTAAAGGCGACTATATTGGAATTTATGAAAAAGAAATAGTTGTCGGTGTGAAAGATAAATTTACTGCTTTAGTTGAATTAGTGGATAAGATGATTGATGAAGAAAGCGCAATTCTTACTATCTTTTTAGGAGCTGATGTTAAACGCGAAGACTTCGTCAGTTATAAAAAAGCTATTGAAGAAAAATATCCAGATCTCAATATTGATATTAAAGACGGTAAACAAAACGTCTACTCATTCTTAATAAGTGTTGAATAGCAATCGTTTGATTGCTATTTTATTTATATGGGCGAGAAATTATCATCTTCTAAAAGAATGAATTACCTTCTTGGCAAGATGGGCATTTTTTCTCATTATGATGTTTTATATCACCTACCAAAACGATATGATGATTTTTCTTTAACTCATGAAAGACATTTAGTGGATAAAGAAAAAGTAACAATATATGCGAAAGTGGTGACAACTCCTAAAAAAGTATTAGCCAGAAAAACTACAATTGTAACTTTCGATGTTTTAACAGATACAAATACTTATTTTAAAGTAACAGCCTATAATAGACCCTATCTAACTAAGTCGGTGACTATAAACGAATATTATACGATTACTGGTAGTTATGATAAGTCTCGTAACTCCCTTAATCTAATTAATTTTGTAAAAGGAAAAATTGAAGATAGCAAGGTTTTAAAACCAGTTTATATTCTTCCTAAGGATTTAGCTAATAAAGACTATATTACTTTAGTAAATCGTTCTTTAGAGGCCACTAAAGGGCATATACCTAGTTTGGTTCCTTATTCATTAAGAGAAAAATATCGTTTATGTAATAAAGAATACGCGTTAAGAAAAGCTCATCAACCTCATAACTATGAAGATATTCGTCAGGCTTATCGATATTTAAAATATGAAGAAGCTTTAGAATTTTCCTTAAAGAATCAACTTATCAAAGAAGAAAATAAATCGCTTCAAAAAATAAAAAAAGAACCAATTGATTTATCTAGCTGTGAAGAATTTATTTCTTCTCTTCCATATAAATTAACTGAAGATCAAATAGTAGCCTCTAAAGAGATTATTGAAGATATGAATCAATCGTCTTTGATGTATCGTCTACTACAAGGCGATGTTGGTACTGGAAAGACACTCGTGTCTTTTATTGCATTGTTCGCTAATTATAAAAGAGGTGATCAAGGAGCTTTAATGGCCCCAACTGACGCCTTAGCTAGACAACACTTTGAAAACGCTAAAAAGTTATTTGAGAAAACTAAACTTAGAATTGTTTTATTAGTGGGTTCAACTCCATTAAGCGAAAAAAGAAGAATTTATGACGATATAAAAGAAGGATTAGTAGATATAGTTATTGGAACACATGCTTTATTCGCAAAAGCTGTTAAATATAACTCCTTAGGATTAGTGATTATTGATGAGCAGCATCGTTTTGGAGTTAACCAAAGAAAAGCGCTTATGGATAAAGGTGAGCATGCGGATTTACTTATGATGTCTGCTACTCCTATTCCTCGTTCCTTAGCCTTATCTATTTATGGCGATTTAGAGATATCAACTTTATATATGTTCCCTAATATTAAAAGGGACGTTTCTACTAAAATTGTTGATTCAGAAGATAATAAAATTTATGAAGTTATTGATAAAGCATTAGC
>DGHZ01000041.1 GCA_002392945.1 Caryophanales bacterium UBA3835
GATGACGAACTTAAGAGTGTCGCTGTTAATATTGTTATTGGCAAAGAAGAAACATTAACTGATAAAGAAATTATAGATTTACTTGATAAAATCAAGTACGAACTAGCCAAATCTCTTAACGCTAGTATTAGAATGTAATATGCAAATAAGTCGATTTAATTTTCAAAATAATCTTTTAGAACTTGAAGATACAATCGACTTTTCTAATGCTGAATTAGACCATAATCACATTCGAAAAATTGAAAATACACATGTTAAAGTTATTGCTCACGAATATGATGATTTAATCACCATGGATGTAATGGTGGAATGTGATATTATTGGAGTCTGTTCTTATACTTTAGATGATGTTCCTTTACATTTAAAATTAAAAGATTCATTAGAATTTTCTAATGAAATTGAAGATGATGAAGATATCTTTTTTGAACCAAAACCAATATTTAATTTGGATCCTTATATCTTAGGATTAATCATTGCTTCTACTCCAACAAAAATTGTAAAAAAAGGAGCAAAACTTCCTGATAGCGGAAAAGGTTATCGAGTGTTAAGCGAAGAAGAATATCAAAAAGAAAAAGCGGAGAAAAAAGATTCTCGCTGGTCAAAATTAGACGATATCGAATTATAATGAGGCGCTGTCCTCATTTTTATTTATAAATTTTTAAATTCCTTATTGTCATCTTTTTTCTATGACTATATAATGTAGTCAAGTGGTAAAAAGTGGGAGAAAGTGGTAAAGATGTTTTTTGGACACTATGAACATTCTCTAGATGATAAAGGTAGACTCTTATTACCTCGCAAAATTAAAGAAGAATTAAAAGAAAATTCTCCTTTATATGTTTTAAAAGGTTTTGAAGGTTGTTTATCTGTTTATAGAGAAGCTGAATTCTTAAAATTAACCGCTGAATGCGAAAAGATTTCTTTTAATAAAAAGAATTCTCGAGATTATTTAAGAACTGTCTTAAGTAGTGTGATTGAACTTCCAATTGATAAAGTTAATCGTATTCAACTTCCAAAAGACACATTATCTAGATTCCACATCACTAAAAACGTCACCATCATTGGAGTGGGTGATCACTTCGAAATCTGGGACTCTGAAATATATAACAAATATGAAGAAGAAGTCTCCTCTAGATTTGAAAGTATTGCCGAATCATTAGGAAAAGAAGATGAGTGAAATTAAACATATCCCAGTTTTATTAAAAGAAACTATTGAGGGATTAAATATCAAACCTGATGGCACTTATATTGACTTAACTCTAGGAAGAGCTGGTCATAGTAGTGAAATCCTTAAAAGATTAAATAAAGATGGACTCTTAATTGGTGTAGATCAAGATAAAGAGGCTATTGAAGAATCTAATAAGAGATTAAGCAAAATTGCTTCTAATTACAAATTAGTAAAATCTAATTTTGTAAATTTCGAAGATATATTAACGTCATTAAATATCGATAAAGTCGATGGAGTATTAATGGATCTAGGAGTTAGTTCTCCGCAATTTGATGAAAGTGATAGAGGTTTCTCCTATCGCTATGACGCTCCACTAGACATGAGAATGGATGTCGAGCAAAGACTTACCGCTAAAGAAGTGGTGAACTCTTATTCAGAAGGAGAACTTAGAAAAATATTCTACGAATATGGAGAAGATAAATATTCTGCTTCCATTGCTCATAACATCATTAAAGCTAGAGAAGTTAAACCGATAGAAACGACATTCGAATTAATCGAGATTATTAAAAGAAGTAAGCCGGCTAAAGAATTAAAAAAAGTGGGACATCCTGCTAAACAAATTTTCCAGGCACTTCGTATCGAAGTTAATAACGAACTTAATGTATTAAAAGAAACATTAGTGCAAGTTGTTAAACATCTAAATAGTGGTGGCCGACTAGCAGTAATTACCTTCCACAGTTTAGAAGATAAAATCGTTAAGAAACTCTTTAAAGAGTTATGCGTTGTGGAAGGAGATAGAAATAACTTCCCGACAGAAATAGAACAAAAAGATTTCATTCTTATCACCAGAAAAGGTATTAGACCTTCTGAAGAGGAATTAGAAAGAAATCACAGATCTACAAGTAGTACCTTAAGAATCATTGAAAAGAAATAGAAAGGAGAAAGGTTATGGTTAGAAAAAACAAGCTTTACAAACACCACAAGTCTAAAGCCTTTTTCTACGTCCGTAATTTTTCTATTGTTTTATTTGGTTTAATAGGTGTAGGAGTGGCGGTTACTGTTCCAACCTACATTGCTTCTATTAAAAACGAGCAAATTGCTATTAAAGCTGAGTTCGAAGAATCTAAAAAAGAAGATAATAATGAAGCTATAGAAGATGCAAATGATTCCGAAGAACTATTAAATTACTAAAAAATACACACTTTCAAATTAACAAATTATTGTTAATGTGAATTAACTAATGTAGAATATAGGGCATGAAAGAATCAATTTGTGCCTTAGAAATATCTCATAGATTTATCAAAATTGTTTTTGGTTATGTCCAAGATAATCAAGTAGTGGTGACCTTTTCTAAGAAAGTTCCTTTAAATCACGCTGTTGAATCAGGAGCGATAAAAGATCACGCTGCCATTGTTAAAGAGTTAAGTAAAAATAATCCAGTTATGGATGAAGTATTACATTTCTCGCATCTTTTAGATGATGCAGTTTTAGTTTTACCTCCATATGGCTTAGAGATTTATGAAACTACACAATACACATCTGTGATATCTCCAGAAAAAGTTGTTGGTGAATTAGATATTAAAAATATCTATAACATCATTAGAAACAAGAAATTACCTATTGATAATGAACTAATTGATATCATCCCAGATTCCTTTATGCTTGATAATGGTAATCGATACGCTCTTCCTCCAATTGGAAAAGAAAGTAGTGCCATTACAGTACACGCTAAAGTACACACATTACCAAAAAGAATTAACGAAGAACATTCTTCTTGCTTAGTTAATAGTAATATCAAAGTCGGAAGGCGTGTAGTGGCTCCATTCGCTGTAAGCGAACTATTATCAACTTATAGTGATGTTCCAGCGACCTATTTTTTAGTAGATATGGGAGCAAGTTCTACCACAATCTCATTAGTGGATAATCATCAAATTTTTGCTACCAGAAGCTTCTCTTGGGGCGGAGATAACATCACTAATAGCATTGTCACTAGCTTCAATATTTCCGAAGATGAAGCGGAAAAGATTAAAATCTTATACGGCTTAGATAAAAGAGAAATGAGATTTGATTATCCAGTTGCGAAAGTAGTCACTCCTTTAGGAGAAGAGGCTTGTACAGTTAAAGCTCTTAATCAAATCATTGAAAAAGAATTATCTGGATTTATTAATATGTTTAACTTAGGAAAAGAACAACTAGTAAATGCCTATAATATCGATGATTCTGATAATATGCCTGTTATTTTTATAGGCGGAGCCTCTCAGCTTAAAGGCTTAAAAGGGTTCTTTGATGAAAATTTAAAAAATAAGAATTATAAATTCTTAAAGAATAAATCTATTGGGGCAAGAGATCCATCTCTAACGAGTTTACTTGGTGCAATCTTGGTAAATAAGAAATACCCTGTTAAGAAAAATGAAAATTCTTCTCAAGTGAAAGTTACTAGAGATGAATAAAAGGAGGAAAACATATGCAAAATTATGATTTAGACAATTTCGAACCTGCTGCCAAAATCGTTGTTATTGGTGTTGGTGGAGCAGGAAATAACGCTGTCAATCGTATGATTGATGAAGAAATTTCTAATGTTGATTTCTATGTTGCAAATACAGACAAACAAGCATTAGCGAGTTCTAAAGCTAATAATCGTATCATCCTTGGAGAAGCCTTAACAGGTGGCTTGGGGGCTGGTGGAGAACCAGAAATGGGTGAACAAGCTGCTGAAGCAAGTGCTGATGATATTAGAGAAATTGTAAAAGACGCCAACATGGTTTTCGTGGCCGCTGGTATGGGCGGAGGTACTGGTACAGGTGCTGCTCCTGTAGTGGCTCGTATTGCTAAAGAAGCAGGTGCCTTAGTTATTGCTATTGTTACTCGTCCATTTACTTTTGAAGGCAAAAAGAAAACTGTCTATTCTATTGATGGTTTAAATAAACTTAAGAGTTGTGTTGACTCTTTAATTGTCGTTTCTAACGACAAATTATTAATTACTAACGGCAACGCTCCTATTGGAGAAGCGTTTAATGCCTCTGATAAGGTTTTAGCCCAATCCGTTAAAACTGTCGTGAACTTAATTTTATTACCAGCAGTGATCAATTTAGATTTTGCTGATGTGAGAAACACATTAAAAGATAGTGGAGTTGGATTAATCGGCTTTGGTATGGGTAGTGGTCCAAATAGAGCTAAAGACGCCGCTACTAGCGCCATTACTTCTCCTTTACTTGAAGCGGGTATAGCTGGAGCTAGAAGAGCAATTGTGGCCATTACTTGTGGCACTCAAGTTAGCCTATTTGAAGCACAAGAATGTGTTAACCTATTAATTG
>DGHZ01000027.1 GCA_002392945.1 Caryophanales bacterium UBA3835
ACTTCTAGAAAAATGAGAAAGATATACGCTAAAGCGTATGATGAATTACTCCCTTATGTTAATAATATTGATAAGGATATTGAAAAAGCTTATGAATATATGGGTGATAGGCAAGGGATTGATCGATACTTAAAAGAGAATTCTGGTTTAGGCCCTCAACAAAATAACGAAGTGAAATATTATCCAGTTGGGGAATTAATGTGGAAAGATATGCTTGAAGCATTGGAGTCCGCTAAGAAATTTATCCTAATGGAATATTTTATTGTTGATCCAGGTCATATGTGGGATTCCATTCATGAAATTTTAGCTCGAAAAGCCAAAGAAGGCGTAAGAGTCCATCTTGTCTATGATGATTTAGGAACAATGACCATGCTAAAAAGTGGTTATTATAAAAAACTTAGAAAAGAAGGCATTGACGCTCATAAGTTTAATCCATTTACCCCAATTGTCTCCGCTGTTTATAATAACCGCTCTCACCGTAAGATTATGGTAGTGGATGGCTTAATCGGCTTTACTGGCGGTATCAATCTAGGAGATGAATATATCAATGAAAATGATCGATTAGGTCACTGGAAAGATACTGGTTTAAGAATAAGAGGAACCGCTGTTAACTCTTTAACTGCATTATTCTTTACAGACTTTATTATTGCTAAAAGAGAAATTCCTGAATTCGAGTTTTATTTTAATAAAAACCCAGAGAAATTTAATGTTCCTGGCACTATCTGTCCATTTGGCGATGGTCCTAGACCACTCTACTATGAACAAATTGGTGAAGAAAACTTCATTAATATTGTGGGACAAGCTAAGAAATATTTCTATATTTCAACCCCTTACTTAATTATTGACCATCACTTTACTCAAGCTCTTAAAAATGCAGCAATGAGAGGAGTGGATGTAAGAGTCATTACACCTCATATCCCAGATAAAAAGATTGTCTTCTGCTTAACTCGTAGTTCTTATAAAGAACTAAGAAAAGCAGGAGTTAAAGTTTATGAATATACTCCAGGCTTTATCCACGCCAAGATGCTTGTTAGCGATGATGATATGGCATTTGTAGGCACTATCAATATGGACTTTAGAAGCTTAACTCACCATTTTGAATGTGGTGCAGTACTTTATAAAAACGAATGCATTAAAGACATTTACAACGACTTCCAACATATCTTTGAAGTCTCTCAAGAAATTGATAACAATTTCAAATTGTCTTTTGGTGCTAAAGTGGCTAAAGTATTGTTAGAAACATTTAGAACTCTGTTTTAAATTTAATTATTTTTTACATCATTATGAAAATTCAAACTAAATCAAGCGCACAAAATATTGTTAAGTGCCTATTAATTACCTCTGTTGTATTCTTTCATGCTTCTATGTTTTTAGTGGCTAATCCCGCTGAAGTCATGTCGCAATTTAATATTTTATTAACTCTATTTCCATTTTTAATGATGGTGTTCTTTTTCTATGCTGGATATAACTACACTCCAGGAAAAAGAAGTGTTGGTCAAAATATTAAAAGAAGAACTTTTCAACTTTTAATTCCAATGGTTATCACTTTAGTAGTGTCTTGTGGAATTATATTCGCTATTAAGTTACCAACCGCTAGCGATAAGGTTATTGAAGTTGAAAAACTGACAAATAGTATTTGTTATTCATTAATGTCTGAACCTTTATCTTTAATGATTGGCTATCCCGCTAATGGCTTATTAAGTTTTGATATGGATTTAGCCATTGGCATTCTTTGGTTCTTATATGCTTTATATGTTTGCTCTATATTCTTCTATTTAATTGTTGATTATGCAATTAAAAAGCCAGCTAGATTACTATCTATTATTTTCATTTTATTAATTGGAGCATTTTGCATGGGCCAATTTGCGGGAGTGTATCTACCTTATACAGTACAGTGCTATCCAGTGGCTTTAGCAATGATGTTACTTGCCGCTTATTTAAAACAATTTAATTTCTTAGATAAGAAACCAGAATCTAAAAAAGATTTAATATTCTTAATCATCAACACAGTAGTGGCGGAACTAGTTGTTGTGGGCATTGGTTTATTTGGTTATTTCTATTATGGCTCTACGATGGTTGGCTCTCTTCCTGGAGGTATGTTTGATAGTAATATCAAAGGATTTGACGCTTTTGTGTCCTTTATCATGGGCTTTTTAGGAACGTTTGTTGTCCATCAATTAAGTCGATTAATTATGAAGGTACCTGTTTTATCTACAGTTTTTGACTGGTATGGTAGACACTCTTCATATGTATATTTATCACATCCATTATTTTTATCATTTATTCACACAATTATTTTCCAAGAACAAACTAAAGTCGGAGGATTCCAACCATATTTATATGTCTTTATGACTATTGCGATGCTAGTAGTTATCTTCTTATTTGTTGATTGGATAATTGCCATTATTAAAAATAAAAAACATCCAGTGGAGGCTAATAATGCCTGCTAGTCAAAGACCAATAGACAACTATATCTTTGAAGATATTTATAAAGTTAGCGAAGATAAACAAAATATCCCTGCTATTTCTTTTAAAGGTGTTTCTTATACTTTTAAAGAGTTAAATGATAGTGTGAATTATTTTGCTTCTAAATTACTTAAAAAAGGCGTTAAACCAAATGACCATGTCGGTTTACTTGGCATGAACTCCTATAGTTGGATAGTGGCATTTTATGCGATTATTAAAGTTGGGGCAGTAGCAGTGCTTTTAAATTATATGTCTCGACATGAGCCTTTAGTGGAGGCGATTAAAAATACAGACTGCAAATATTTAGTGGCAGGAGGTTATCTAGCGGCCACTAGAGAAAAAGGTGAATTCCACCGATTGTTAAAAGAAATTGATGTTGATTTAGATCATGAACTTTCACTTTTAAAAGCGGATTTACATTTTAAAAATGTCTTAGAAAGACATAAGCATATAGAAGAAGTCCCGAATGCCTTCTCTAGAGAAGAGGATAGCAAAAGAACTTCTTATATCATTTTTACTACTGGAACTACTTCTAAACCAAAAGCCGCAATGTTAAGTCAATTTAGTATGCTTAATATTATTTACCATAACTTTTATAAGTTAGACCCTGTCTTTCCTCAGAAGTTTATGTGTCTACTTCCAATGTTTCATTGTTTTGGTTTGTTAGTGGTTAATGCATATTTAGCCTATCAAAGAACAGTTTATATTAATGACTTATCTAATCCTGTTCAATTATATAAAGAATTCTTAAAAAATAAGTGCGGAGATTACGCTTCTGTTAGTTTTATCTATGATAAACTCGCTAGAGCCCCATTTTGGTGGTGGCATAGAGCAAGATTTGTTAAACACTGTATTGTGGGAGGTGGATTTACCTCTGAGCAAGAATTTAATTTCTTAGAGAAAAAATACGGTAAAGGCAAATTCATGAATGGATACGGCCAAACTGAATGTTCTCCAATGATTTCTTTAGTTTATCCTGATTCTCCTAAAGAGAAGCAAAAATCCACAGTGGGTACACCGATGGAAGATATTGAAATTAAAATCATGGATGTAAACACTAAAAAGATTATCCCTAGTAGTGAAAAAGGAGAAATCCTTGTTAAAGGATATAATGTATTTAACGGTTATTATAAGTTAAGCAAAGAACTCCAACCATTTGATAAAGACGGATATCTACATACTGGCGATCTTGGTCATTTTGATAGTGATGGCTATTTAGTGCTTAATGGAAGAATTAAAGACATTATTATTAGAAAAGGAGAAAATATTTCTCCTAAAGAAATAGAACAAGAACTATTAAAGATCCCTTTATTTACAGGGGCGAGAGTTTTAGGTTTCCCATCAATTGATGATGGAGAATATATGTTAGCGGTGGTGACTCTAACTAAAAAACCTCCTCACTTTGTTGAAGAAACTTATTTAAATGAATTACGTAAGACTCTTCCTTCAATTAAAGTTCCTTCTCATATTATTTATATGAAAAAGTTCCCAACAACTGCGAACGGGAAACTTGATGAAGTGAAATTAAGAGAAATATGTTTAAAAAAGATTTCCTTGTTTATTGATAAAAAATTAGCGAGACAAACCGCTCAATTACTACGTAAAACTGGTAAAAAATAGCACGTAATACGTGCTATTTTATTATTCTCTTTCTTTAACAGCTTCTGGAAGATTCCATTTTTTCATGCTGTTCATAGAGATGAAGTGACTGATTAATAAGAAGGCGAGAACTAACACCATTGATAAAATATACATTAATGCTGATTTAGGGAATGGGAAGGTTTGAGTTGGAATAGAAATACCCTTTAATAATAATTTTGATAAAACCATACCTAAAGGTATCGCTAAGGCCATAGCGATAATATATTGCACTAAACTCATTAATAAATTAGAAGTAGAGATATCTCTTCTTTGATAGCCTAACGTCCTAATAGTGGCGAATGTGCGTTTTTGTTCTTTTAAATTTGTCTGCATCATGTTAAAAACAATCATGAAGCCTAAAATTATCGAAATTGCATTTAGAATATAACTAGAATAAGAAAATGCCATTAAACGGTCATTATTCTCTTGTTTTATCACTTCACTAAAGGAAATATAGGTAACATTAGGAGTGTTCTTATATTTTTCAAAGAAAGCATTAACGTCTTTTACTTGTGCAAGTAAAGATCCTCTTTCTGAAGAAACGTTAATTGCCTCATAATTCATATAACTAACTTGATAAAGGAATTCTCTAGATATCCCCTTAACTTCAACATCTACGTCATTGATTTGAATAATATCGCCCACTCCACACTTTAATAAATTAGCGTGATATAAAGATAAGACAATTCCACTTTCCGGAATAGGCATAATATCGTTATAATCACTCACAACACGTAATAGGTCTTGGTTAGGTTTAACTGCGTTAATTAATATCACTTCATTAGTGTCATTATAAGTGACCTCGGTAGGGATATATTTAATTAAAGTCTTAGCTTTAATATTGTCATCGCCATCAAAATAACTTTCTAATTCATCACTTGCATGAGCATCAAAATAGACTTGAACATCATAGTTTTGTCTCGCTTCAAATAATTGAGAAATGATGTTACGTTTTGATAATTCCATCGATAAAGCAAAAAACACCATCATTCCGCTAGCAAGTAAACATATTCCAGAAAGAATATATCTTCTTAAATTTCTTAAGGTTTGAGAAATAGATATTTTTAAAGTAATAGGAGCGTGTTTAAATAAAGTCCTCACTAAATAAGGAGTTTTATTATTTTGTGGAGGTAGAGCCTTCATTGCTTCTACTGGTTTAATTTTGGAAATTGATAAAGAGGCTAATAAAGAGGTGACGACACAGACTAATACCATCGCTCCTAAAGCGATAGCCACTAAACCAAAATTAATATCTAATGGTAAAGGATATAATCTAGTCGCGGTACCGTACGCATAATTAGCAATCGCTGTTATTCCTACTCCAATTCCAGTTCCTATTGCCCAAGATATAACCGCTATTAGCAAAGCTAACAAAACATATATCAAAGTAATACTTCTTTTATTCTCGCCAAGGGCTCGCATAATTCCGATATCTTTTCGGCACTGTCTCACGATTTGAAATAAGAATAAAGAAGTAACAACTAATACTACTAAAAAGAAGGCAATAGGGACCGCCAAAGAAATCATGTTGACCCCTCTAAGAGTGTCTTTATATTGTTTAATGACTTCCGATTCTTCATAGGTAGTCATATAAGCAATATTTTCTTTTAATTGTTTAACTTGTTCTTCAGTTATTTCTGCTCCAGATTCTTTAGCGATTTCTAGTAGGCGGTCAAACAATTCGGTAGTGGTTTTTTCTTTGCCATCGATATAATCGACTAATATTTCGTTAAAGAAAGGATCAGAAGGATTTTTAACGTATTGATTAAAAATATGTTTAGGGAGGAATAAATAGGCAAAGTCTCGAGACGAACTTACTGAATATGGGTCAGCTTTTACAATAGAAGATTCTGGAGAAACAAAAGTTGATTCAATTTTAAAAGTTTTAGTTTCTCCATTATGCATCTTAATAGTGATATCATTTCCAACCCCAATATGATTCGCGTTAGAGAAATAATATTCCATTCTCAGTCCACTATAAGTGAACTTACCGTCAATTAAATGATGCTTTAATAATCCTTCTTTATGGTCATAAGAAAAGACTCTACAAGAATAGGAATTACCATTAAATTCAAAAGTGGTGTTATAAGAGGCACGATATTCAAGCTTTTTAATATCAAGTTTTTCTTCTAAATAACTAACAGGGATATCTTTAGTGTAAGAAGTAGCAATTTCAGGAACGGTTTCTAAATAAAAATCAGGATAGCCACATTCCTCTACTAAAGACCAAGTATTAGCCTCTAAAGATAAATAGGCGTCTCTTAATCCAACTAAAATTCCCACTCCAAAAGCGCCAACAAATACCACGCTAAGGAGCATCAGCCAGAATCTTTTTAAATATGGGAAAAGAAATGTTTTTGCGAGTTTCATTTATCTACCATTCGATATCTTTAGAATCAATTGGATGCTCGTTAACTTTTTCTTTTAGAATCTTGCCGTTTTTTAAGGTAATGACACGATTAGCCATTGAGGCAATTGGAGTAGTGTGAGTGACTATTACCATAGTCTGACCTTCTTTTCTAACAATATCTTGAAGTAATTGTAGAATTAGTCGGCCTGTTTTATCATCGAGTGCACCTGTAGGTTCATCGCAAAGAATAATGTCCGCTTTTTTTACTAACGCTCTAGCGATAGATACTCTTTGTTGCTCTCCTCCAGAGAGTTGAGATGGGTAGTGGTGCATTCTATCTTCTCCTAAACCCACTAATTCTAAAGTTTTTTCTGCTAGATGGTCTTTATCTTTACCTTTAATTGATAAACGTACATTTTCTAAGGCTGTTAAATCAGGTAATAAATTATAAAACTGGAAAATAAAACCAATCTTTTCCTTACGGAAAGAAGTTAATTCTCGATCTTTATAAGCAGTAATATCGGTGTCACCTAACATTACTTGACCAGAAGTAGGAGAATCCATTCCTCCAATAATATTTAATAAAGTTGATTTTCCACATCCAGAATTACCAAGAAGGACAAGCATTTCACCTTTATAGACATCAAAAGTAACTCCATCAAGGGCTTTTACTTGAGAGTCTCCGCTTCCATAATATTTCTTTAAATCTTTAATTTGTAAAATTGCTTCCTTCATAAGATGTCCTCAACTTTAATATATGTATTATACAACAATAACTATTTTTAAATATAAAAATATTTCCCATGTAATTATTTAGATATTGTCAAATAATATTTTAACTATAAAGTCGCTAATAAATTACTTACAGCTTCTAAAAATTCTTTTTCTAAATTTGAAAATCTGGAGTAGATAGGTGAGTCAATATCAATGACTCCTATTAGTTGATTATCTTTTAAAATCGGAACCACAATCTCACTTTTAGATTTGCTAGAACATGCTATATGTCCCTTAAAGGTATTAACATCATCCACAATGATGGTTTCTTTTTTACTAGCGGCTGTTCCACATACTCCTTTACCTAAAGGAATAATAGTGCACGCCACTTCACCTTGAAATGGTCCTAAAACAAGTCTATCTTTATCTAAAAGATAAAAACCTGCCCAATTTATATCTTTCATCGTATATAAAATAGAAGCGACATTAGCGAGATTACTAACGAGTGGAATATCTTTGTCTATAATGGATTCGATTTGTTTTAATAATAACTCGTACATAATATATATTGTGCGACAATTTGTCGCATAATTAAAAGGCAAATAAAACCAGCTGCTTTATTATGAGTTATTTCTTTAGTTCTTTTTCAATTTCCTCTATTGTCGGAAGACTACTTTTGAAGTTCTCTGGAATGAGTTTAGATACAATTAATGTTAAATGCCTCCAATGAATGAAAAATAATTGGTCGACAACTTGTTGACTGATTACTTGAGCATAAGCTCATTTTCAATTTCTTCTACAGTTGGAAGACTACTTTTGAAGTTTTCTGGAATGAGTTTAGATAATTCAAAAGAAGACACTCCAAGTGGCTGAGAAGAAGAATCTAGAGAATACCTTGCTAAAACGTTATCCTTATCTTTACACACAAGAATTCCAATAGTTTTTTCGTCTCTTTCAGTTTTTAAGATATGATCGACAGCGACTATATATGTTCCTAATTGACCAACAAATTCTGGCTTAAAAGTAGTGGTTTTAACTTCTAATACAACGTAGGCATGTGCTTGAGTGTTATAAAATAGCATATCTAAAAATTGCTCAGTTTGGCCAACTTGAAGTCGATATTCTCTTCCGATAAACGCAAAACCTGTCCCAAGTTCTAATAAGAATTTTTGAATGTTGTTAATCAGCGCATCTTTTAATTCTTTCTCTGTATATCTGTCATCTATCGCTAAAAAATTGAAATTATAAGGATCTTTGATTAATTCATTAGCGAGATCGCTATTTATTTCAGGAAGAGTTGCTTTGAAATTAGTTAACTTATCTTGACTCCTTTCGTATAAATTTGTGTCTAAAAAGCAAGATAAAACAGACCTAGACCAATTGTTCTCTATTGTTTTTTTGATATAAAACAATCCTTTTTTTGATGAATTATTAACTTTGGAAATGATTAATAAAATATGTCCCCACGGTATGCTTGTAATTTGCGCAGCAAGTTGCTGCGTAATTATATTTTCAGGAAACAATTCATAGAATTGTCGCATGCATTGTAGATTTCTTGGCGACAAACCTGTTGAATTTGGAAATGCATTTCTTAAGTCTTTAGACAAAGATTCATAAAACTTGCTCCCCCATCTAGATTCACTTTTCATTTTTACTATGTCTCTCCCTAATGACCAATAAAAATGAATGAGTTCGCTATTAACTTTTATAGCAGCCTTGATTTGAGATTGCTTATATCTCTTTTTTAAATCAACTATCCAGTTTTGATATTCTTCATCATAGATGGATAGAACTTTTTCACTAACATCTTTCATTATTTTTTACCTCCTATAGTTAGCGATGGTGTTTTTAGAAGATAAATAAAAGCCATCCGTTTCTCATGATAAAAACACCATTAATGTAATCAACAACTAATATCCCTATTAGCCTCAACTACTGGTGTTACATCACTGATTCAGTTGGATGGCCACATGTTCAGATTGATAATCTGTGTGGAGCGAAAGAATATACATTAATTTAGCAGCGTCTACGTACGGCGGCCTCTTCTAACTAAACCCAATATTCTCTGGGCGATACTTTCCACATTACTAGTACCTAACACGCATACTAGTAGTTCAATATATGGGTGCCCTCTTCTCGTTTTAAGCCAAGTTTATACCTACTCCCGCAGTATTTCATGCTTCGGTCTTGTGGCGCGTTTTAAGTCTGCATATAACGAACATATTTATTTTAAAACAATTTGTTGAGCCATGCAAAATAAAACCGCTTAATATAAGCGGTTAATATGTTTTATATTATTTGTTATTCTTTAACTTCTTTTTTTAAGTTATTTAGAACGAAGCTAATGATTAACCAGAAGAATAATCCTGCTCCTAAAGTGGCTAAGGATATCCATCCATCTTGAGGCTCAAAGCTTAAGAAGCCTTCTCCTTTAATGGAACTAGCAATGCAGTCGATTAACCACATTAATGCGCTAGCACCGTAGATAATTGTAAGTATATCTAAGTGTAATGCTTTTCTGTCTCTAAAAAAGAACCATAATACTGCAGCAATTAATGCTAAACCCAAAGTTGTTAAGAAATACATTATTTTGCTCCTTCTTTTTTAGCTTCTGGAAGAGCTTTTCTTCTTTTATATTTAATATAGTCACTAACAAGAACTCCAATACCCCAAACAGCAACTAAAATGCCAAGCATAGCAACGCCAACTGTGCCCATTTCTTTAAGCATATCTATTGTTCCGCCTTCGCTAATAGCGGTGAAGAATGGTGGGAATGGAACGATTTCTCCGTGAATGATATGTTCAATTGCTAAAATAAAGCTTCCAGCAAATAACATTAATTCTAAATAAGCAAGTTTCTTGCTCCATTTGGTATCAGAGCCAAATTTTTCAATTTTAGGAGCGATACCTGCGTTTTCTTTTTTCTTTTCTGAATGTTTAACAGCGTGACGGGCAACCGCAACACCAATTCCTGCAGCAGCACTAACAACAAAACATGCCATAATTAATAATCTCCTTGTTAACTAATAGTTATTCTATATAATTTACCTATCTAATTCAAAACTTTTATATATAAAGTTGAGAGAATACTTCTCCAACAGGTTTATTGATTTCTAATACATTACCAAAATGGATATCTAATTTGTCTTTATTAATGACCACAATATTGGTGCCGCCGTAATATCTAATTAATCCACTAGCTGGATAAACGCTTAAAGAAGTACCAGCAACAATTAATAAGTCAGCGTGTTCTAAAGCGTTTACACTAGCTTCTAAAACAAATTGATCTAATGGTTCTTCATATAAAACGACTTCAGGTTTAATTATTCCTCCACAATGAGGGCATTTAGGAACTCCTATAGAGTTCTCCACAACTGATAAATCAAATTTTTCATTACAGTTCATACAATAATTTCTATGAATTGAGCCATGCAATTCTAAAACGTTTTTTGAACCCGCTAATTGATGTAAACCATCAATATTTTGAGTTATAACAACTAGATTCTTTTTCTTTTCTAGATTTGCTAAAAATTTATGAGCGGCATTAGGCTTCGCGGATTTATTGATCATAAATTCTTTATAGAATTGATAAAAAGTATCTGTATGATTCATAAAATATGTGTGGGAAAGCATCTCTTCATAAGGACGACCATATTTTGAGTGGAGTTGATATAGCCCGTCTTTACTTCTAAAATCTTTGATCCCACTTTCAGTGGATACACCTGCTCCACCAAAAAAGACAATATTTTTAGATGTATCTATTAAATGCTGTAGCCTAGAAATTTGTATATCCATATCTATAATTATATTATACCTACAAAGATTATTATGTATAATAATTGTTGTATGTATTTTGATCCTCAGACCACTAAATATCCATACCCAGAATTTACTGATGAACATTATATTAATGTAATTGAAAAGACCCATCATGTAGTTGATGAAAATTATCCATATATTGATAATAGTAAATATTTTAGATTTAAAAGGTTTTGGGTTCGCTTTTTATTAAACGTTATCGTTTTTCCAGTTGCTAAAATCTGGTATGGGTTAAAAGTAAAAGGCAAAAAGAATCTTAAAAACCATAAAGATATTATTAAAAATGGTGTAATTAGTGTTTCTAATCATATTGCCTTTTGGGACTATATATTTTTAATGCGAACAATTAACCACATTCGACCAAATGTTTTAGTGTGGGCTCCAAACATTAACGGCCCTTCTGGTGGGGTGATGAGATTAGTAGGTGGAATACCAATACCAGAAAATAATTTAAAAGCGACGATGAAATATTATTCTGCAATTGATAAATTAGTTAATGTAGATCACGGATGGCTACATATTTATCCTGAAGGGAGTATGTGGGAATATTACGCACCAATTAGACCATTTAAAAGAGGAAGTAGTTTCTTTGCTGTTCAATTTAATAAACCGATCATCCCTATTGCTTATTCATATAGAAAGCCATCATGGTTTAGAAAAAAGATTTTAAAACAAATCGCTACAATTACTATTAATGTTGGAGATCCTATTTTCCCTAATAATAACATCATTGATAAAAGCGAAAGAGAATTAGATTTAACTAGTAGAGTTCATAAAAAAGTCTGTGAATTAGCGGGAATAGAAAACAATATTTATCCAAGCATTTTTGATCACTCCAAAAGAGTGGACTACTATTCACTTAAGAAGAAAGAAACTTGTAAATAATTAAATTATTTATATAATAATTAACTTGTATGGAAGAAAAAAGAGAAAAACAAGTACTTAGTTTCTTAATGAAAACCCTTAATGGGATGGCCTATGGCTTATTCGCTACTTTAATCGTAGGAACGATTTTCGCTACTATTGGTAAGCTATTTGGTTACGGGGCAGAAACGAGTAAGTTTTGCGCTTTTATGCTCCATATGTTTAACGGACATACTACTGAAAGTGGTAACTGGCTTGGTATAGCCACTATCTTACAATATATGACCGGGTCTGGAATTGGAGTTGGTATTGCTTTAGCCTTAAAATTTGACGCTCTTAAAACTATAGTTTTAGCAGCAGTAGGAGAAATAGCGGCCTGTACTTCTTTAGGAACTTCGTTTATCACAAGTCCAGGAAGTATTGATCATCTAGCTTTTAAATTCCAAGTTGGTGACCCATTAACAATTTATTTAGTGTGTATTGGTGTTGCTTTAGCAATGAAATACGTTATTAGAAAGAAAACGCCAGTTGATATTATTATTATTCCGCTTTTTGGAGTAGCCGCTGGAACTTTATTATCTTTAGGAATTAGATATCCTGCTATTAGTGTGACTTACGCTGTGCAGTGGTTAGTGGGTACTAGTACCCAGGCTGTTCCATTTGTCGCAGGAATGGTGGTGGCAGTTCTTATGGGTATGGCGCTTACCGCTCCGATTAGTAGCGCAGCAATTGCGGCAATGATCTTTGTTATTAAACCAGATACTGATCCAAATATTATTCCTGGTTTATTAATCGCTAGTGGTGCAGCAGTTGTAGGCTGTTCAACACAAATGATTGGCTTTGCGGTGCAATCTAGAAAAGACAATAATATTGGCACGGTTATTTCAATTGGTATTGGCACATCAATGCTTCAATTTAAGAATATTCTTAAAAAACCTTTAATTTGGTTACCTACAATTATTGCTAGTGCAATCTTAGGACCAATCTCAACTTGTTGGTTACGATTAGAATGTATGGGTGCTAGCGCTGGTATGGGTACAGCAGGACTTGTTGGTCAAATAGGGACTATCGATTCTATGGGTGTAGCTAACTGGCAAGTATGGGTTGGAATATTTGGGTTGATGATTATTCTTCCAGGAGTGTTAGTCTTCTTTATTGATTTATTATTTAGAAAATTAGGCTGGATTAAAGAAGGCGACTTAACTGTTTGATATGGATAAAAGATTTTCCCGATTAGAGGCTCTAATTGGAAAAAATAATTTAGATAAAATCAAAACTAAGAAAGTGATTGTTTTTGGCGCTGGTGGAGTAGGTGGATTTGTTGTAGAATCACTTGCTAGAAGTGGGTTAGAGGATATAACTATTGTTGATAACGATATAGTCGAAGAATCCAATATTAATAGACAAATTATCGCTACTAGTGATTCTCTTGGTAAAAGCAAAGTAGAAGTTATGAAAGACAGGGTACTTTCTATTAATAGAAATTCTCATGTTACTGCGATCCAAAAATTCTATCTTCCAGAAAATGAAGAGGAATTTGATTTTTCTAAGTATGATTATGTGATTGATTGCGTTGATACAGTGAGTGCAAAAATATCAATTATTTGTAGGGCAAAAAGTTTAGGCATTCCTGTTATCTCTGCTTTAGGAGCAGGAAATAAATTAGACCCATCAAAATTACTGGTTGCTGATATTTATAAAACCGAATATGACCCACTTGCTAAAGTGATTAGAAAAGAACTTAGAAATAGGGGTATTAAGGGAGTGAAAGTTGTTTATTCTTCGGAGTCGCCTGTTAATATTGTCGTTGATGAAAAAGAACATGGAAGACACTCTCCTGCTAGTGCAATCTTTGTTCCTGTTGCTATGGGAATACTTATTGCTAAAACTGTAATTGATGATTTGTTGACACAAAATTAATTTATTTAAGAAATAACTTGATTTATACATTGTCTTTTAAGATAATATATTAGCGTTGGACCAGTGGTGTAGCGGTTAACATGTCTCCCTGTCACGGAGAAGATCGCGGGTTCGATTCCCGTCTGGTCCGCCAAAAAAATATCTTGAGGACTCGGCCTGGTAGCTCAGTTGGTAGA
>DGHZ01000019.1 GCA_002392945.1 Caryophanales bacterium UBA3835
CATGATATGGATGCAGCCTATAAAGACGCTGATGTCGTCTTCCCTAAGAACTGGGGTAGCTGGGTTACTAACCAATCCACAACCGTCGTTGATGATGCTTTACTTGCGTTAAAAGCTTGGAAATGTACACCAGACAAGATGAAGCTTGCTAAACCAACTTGTAGATATATGCACGCTCTTCCAGCTGATAGAGTTAACGAAGTCGTTGATGAAGTTATTGATGGACCACAATCTGTTGTTTATGAAGAAGCAGAAAATAGAATCCACACTGCTAAGGCAGTTATGGCTTTATTTGTCCACGACAAATTACCTTCCGATAGAAGATAGTATTAACTAAGGAGAAAATTTTCAAAAGTGAAAGATTTAAAGAAAATCATGGGAGTTGTTTTAACTTCCTTAGCAATCGTATTTGGCATCTTTGTAATGATCGACGAATATAGATTATTCCAAGCATTAGGCGATTTATCTTTTGCAAATAGATATCTTGCTGGTTCGTCAGTCACTGTTATCTTGTACTTATTAATCAACATTTTATTGCTCGTTGTTCCTATCATTAACTTATTCTTGGTTATTTTTGATAAGAGACCTCCATATAAAGCTATTGTCAATTGTGCAATTGTCATCGTTGCTAAATTCTTATTTGTTATCTTTGCTGATGTCATTTTTATGCTTATCGTTGGTTCAAGTGGAGAAGCTTGGAAGGAATACTTCTTCGGTGAAGGCTTAGGCATTGTTAGAGTCTTAGTCTTCGGTGCTGGATTATTATTTGTTGAACTCTCTGGATCTAAATCCTTTGAAGGCAAAATTGCTAGAGCAGTCTTAATCACTATAGGCGCTGGCTTAACCGTATTTGGTTTAATCTTCTACTATGCAAAAGGTACCGAAATGAATGCCTTACAAGTTTTAGGATTAATCAGTGCTCTTGCATGTTTTGGTGGATTAGTTGTTTATTCATTCTTACCACAAACAAGAGAATATCAAGCCTAATTTGTTTAGTTAACGAACGTAACAAAACTGGTGGAGCAATCCATCAGTTTTTTTACACATTTAAAAATGTGCAAAAATATATCCAACTATATTTATATAATATATTTCTATTAATTAATACTTTGTATCAACTAATATAAATATAATTGGATAAAAATGTGGACAAAAGTTTTGATTGAAATTAGTTATTTTTCTTCATATTATTTGGCTAGTTATGACAAGACGAAAACCAAATATTTACGATCCAACTTTACTAATTGAGGCGATTAAGAAATGGCCTAATCCTATGTTTGATAAAAAGCATGATCTTTATATTTATGTAGAGGGTAACGCTAGGAGTAATCAAACTAGAATAGACCATATTGTGGAGTATGGTCACGATTTAAAAGTTAGAGACTTAGAATTAATACCAGAAGGGATTAAACATTACTTTGCCTACAAGAAAGATCCTGTATATAAGAACACGTTTAATTACTACATAAAAAGAAAAGGGTTAGACAAAGGATTTATTAAAGTTTCAATAAGAATAAGCGATAACGATCCACATTATGCATGGGTAAAGACAATATTCATTTCTTATAAAATAAAAGAATTGCCATAACGATTATATTTGTTATAATAAAATCGTCAGAGGTGGAGAACCAGTGTGCGACCACGACGCATTCCTTCGGGAATGGATGCAGCGATCCAGAATGTTAACTGCTCTGGCTGACGAATAAGTATCTTCCAAATGGGAGATATTTTTATTTATATAAATAATGTACAATTGTAATGGAGGATTCATATATGTTAGATGTTATAAGAAATAGAAGAGCGTGCCGCTCATTCTCTAATAGAGAAGTAGAAGAAAGTAAAATTAAAGAAATCGTGGAGGCTGGTTTACTCGCTCCTAGTGGGATGAATAGACAAACTCCTATTATTATCGTCATCAAAGATAAAAAAACTAGAGATGAGTTGATGAAGCTCAATAGTAAGATTATGGGTAGAGACCTAGATCCATTTTATGGAGCACCTGTAGTTTTATTAGTGGCGGCCCATAAAGACGGATTATCGATTCATGATGGAGCGGCTACAATTGAAAATATGTTACTTGAGGCTACTAACCAAGGTTTAGTGTCTTGTTGGATCCACCGCGCTAAAGAAGAACTAGAACTAGACGAAGGTAGAAAGATTTTATCTTTCACTGGTTTAAATTTTGATGATTATATTGGTATTGGCCACGTGATCATTGGCTATCCAAATGATGACTTTAAACCAACTCCAAAAATAATTAAGGAAAATCGAGTTTTTATAAAGTAAAATATTTTTGTTAAATAGAGGTACATTTAATATGAAAGCAAAACTTTTATTTTTATCTAGTTTATTAGCTTTAACTGGCTGTGGCGGAGGAGATGCGATCGACGCTGTTGCTGCAGGAGATGAAGTAAGCGAATCAGTATTTGAACAAGCATTCTCACTCGATTCTATTTTGTTACATAGTAACTACCATGCTGAAGTTACTTATAATCAAACCGGATTACCAGAGTCTGCACATGTGACTTATGCTAGACAAATGGACTTCGCTAATAAAAAAATTAAAGTGTTATATAATCGTGTAAACGAACCTTACTATTTTGATTTCACAAGAAGTAATGGTTCCAATTCTTTTACGTTTGATTTATATTCACCACAAGTTGATAACGCTACCGTTCCATATACAGTGCATACTTATGAAAATGTTGAATTATCCAATGAATTTATGGGTATTAATAGTCTTCTAATTGCCACTGAAGGGGTCGGACTTACATTTATTTCTGGATTAGATTATTCTGATTTCTCTTTTAGCGGTGGTGTTTATCAATTAAAAGAACCTATCAAACAAACTCAAGCAGGTGTTACTATGTACGCCGACGTTGTTAAAGTGTCCTTTAATGGAAACACTCCAAAAGATATTTATTTCCACACTTATGCTGATGTTCCTACAAGTGCAACTGAAACCACTAGAATGACCGCAGAAGCGCGTATTATCTTATCTCAATTTGGTCAAGTTTCTATTACACTTCCAGACGTAGTAGACTAATATAAATAAAATAGGGGGCTAAGGTTAGCCCCTTTTACTTATATAAGAGGATTTTTATGTTTAATAAACACGATATTAAAAGAGATACATGTCAATTAAAAGGAAGACAAGCTAAAAAAGGCTATGACTGGTGGTGGCATTCTTTTACTGCCTATAACAAGATAACTGGAGAAGCTAAACCATTTTATATTGAATTCTTTTTATGTAATCCAAAACTAGGTAGATTTCGCCCAGTATATGGACAGTTAAAAGAAAACCAAGAAAAAGGAATTAGACCATCATACTTGATGGTGAATGTTGGGACATGGGGAAAAAGCCACTGCCAACTACATAGATTTTTTGGTTGGAAACAAATTCAAGTTAATTATAAAGCTCCTTTTATTGTTAAAGCAGAGGATTGCTTTTTAACAGAAACGGAAACGTATGGGGATGTTGATGTATCTCAAGAAGAAGCTAACGCTCATCCTGAATATATGTCAGATTTTGGACATATCAAATGGAACTTAAAAATTAGAAAAGATATTGCCTATAACGTGGGTTATGGAGCGTCCGCTTTATTTAGAAAACTACAATTATTTGAAATGTTCTGGCACGCTGAAGGAATGAAATCTTATTTTGAAGGATCGATTTTCTATAATGATGAAGAATATGTAGTAAGAAAAGAAGATTGCTATGGTTATAGTGATAAAAACTGGGGCAAAGATTTTACTTCTCCTTGGGTGTGGCTATCTTCTAATAATTTAGTAAATAAAAGAAGCGGAAGAAGATTATATAACTCTGTATTTGATATAGGTGGAGGTAGACCAAAAATTGGTTTTATTCCACTTAATAGGAAATTATTATCTGCTTTCTATATTGAAGGGAAAGAATATGAATTTAATTTCTCTAAATTCTGGACATTTACTCGAACTAAATTTGAATCTCATGAAACTAGTGAAGAGATTCTTTGGAGAGTAGAACAAAAAACCTGGAGAAAGAAAGTAGTGGTTGAAGTGTCATGTAAAAAAGAAGATATGTTACTTATTAACTATGAATCTCCTGACGGGAAGAAACGACATAATCGATTATGGAATGGGGGAAATGGTAAGGGCACTATATATCTATATAAAGGCAAAAAACTCATCGAAGAGATTTGGGCGGAGAATATTGGCTGCGAATATGGAGAATATAACCGCAAATAGTTCTAACTTAAGTTAGTCTTTTATAAAAAAGTTAATTTGTCTATAATTTGTTATTGGAGTTAATTTATATGTTCGCAATTGGTATAGATATTGGTGGTACCTCAATAAAAGGTGCGATAGTTGATGATACTGGTAAAGTATTAACTAGATTCGCTATGGACGTTAATAAAGATAGTAGCGGTGAAGCAGAAGTTAATAGATTTTGCGATGTCATGGCTAAAGCAATAAATGAATATGATAAATCCATAAAATTAGAAGGCATTGGCATTGGTATGCCAGGTATCTTAGATATGGATAAAGGTGTAGTTATTACTTCCCCTAATCTACCTAAATGGAACGGTCTACAAATTTCTAAATTAATTTCTAATAGAATGAATTTACCTGTTTATATCAATAACGACGCTAATGTCGCTACTTTAGGCGAAGCGCGATTTGGCAGTGGTAAAGAATATAAAAATCTAATCATGCTCACTTTAGGAACTGGTGTTGGTGGTGGAATTATCATCGATAACAAGTTATATGATGGCTATAAACATATGGGTGCCGAACTCGGTCATATGGTCATTAGAGTAAACGGAGAAAAATGTGGCTGTGGAAGAAGAGGCTGCTTTGAAGCGTATGCTTCCGCAACTGCGTTAATTAGAGATACAAAAAAAGAAATGGACAAATGTCCTGATTCATTAATGCATGAAGTTGCTAGTGAAAACGGTAAAGTTAATGCGAAAGTGGTTTTTGAAGCTTCTAGAAGAGGGGATAAAGCCGCCATTAGAGTGATGAAAAGATATGTCCGATATTTAGGTGAAGGAATTTTAAATTACTGCAATATCTTCCGCCCAGAAGCTGTGCTTCTTTCTGGAGGCGTCGCTAATGAAGGAGATTATCTATTAGATCAAGTTAGACATTATTTGAAAAATCATAAATATGGAATGAAAGGATCACCAAAAGTAGAATTAAAAGTTGCTTCTTTAGGTTATGATTCTGGCAAAATAGGGGCAGCTTGTTTAGTTTTTGAATAAAATTATGAAATATTATTTATTTATTAGATTATTTGTCTTAACAGTCTTTGCGGTTTTAATTGGTGTTTTTGCTCGTAACTTACTTGATTTACTTCACTATTTAGTGGGGGGAGTAATGCTTTTATATGGTTTAGAAGGACTTATATTCCCGCTATTAAAAGATAGAAAAAATATTTTAAAAGAATATCAAACATTTTTAGGAGTTATTGAATTACTTCTTGGTATTATCATGGTGACCACGATTAGAGATATGACTACGATCTGTGTAATGTGGGGAACTTGGACAATTGTTAGAGAATCTTATGAATTATTTGAAACAAGTCATAAATTCATGAATAAATTTCCTGCAATCTTATCTTTTGTTTTATCAATTGTAGAAATAGTTTTCTCAGTATTATTAATCATTTCAGCTTACGAAGATTATGAACATCACGCTTTAACGCATATCTATTTATTGGTTCCTGAATTAATCATTAATGCGATCTCGCCAATTTTATATAATTTGTTTGAACATAAATTTCAAAAAATAGAATAGTTATATTTAACTTTTTCAAACAAGAAGTGCTATAAATAATATGCTAAAAAATTTTCATAAATTAGATATATAAATAGGAGGAGAAAAATTATGAAATATTCAAAATTATTCTTAGCCGCTGGTGCTTTACTTGCGTTAGCAAGCTGTGGTGGTTCTCAACCAGAAAGTGGTACAAAAGTTGATTATTCTAAATTTGTAGAAGAAGTCGAAAAAATAGAAAAACATCAATACAAAACCGCTGCTGTTAAAGCAACTGGTTATGCTACAACACAAGGTCAAAAATTTGATTTTGACTATGATTTACATTTCGAATACAAATCTGACGCTGAAACAGGTACTAGTAGCTTTGTTTGCACTGATAATATTGATGTAACTGATGGATTAAAAGTTTCAACTGTTGGTCAAATCACAGCTGATTTACAAGGTAATGTTGATGTTCTTATTCAAGAAGTCACTGATGAGCAAAAAAAGAATTTTGATTTCTACATCAATCCATTTAGAGTAGCAGGTTCCGTTTCTATTGAAAGCGAAAGTCCAATGGGTGGCACAATGAAGAATAATGTTACTCAAGACATAACATTTGATAAATATGGTTATATAAGTAAAGTTGATCGTAATGTTGTAAATGAAATATCAGTTGGTGGAGAAACTACTTCAAGTACAAGTGTTATTAAATACACTGTTACTTACGCCGATTAATCGGTGATGTAACTTTATTAACTATAAGAGGGTTTATCCCTCTTTTTATATTTGATTTTTGTTTCAAAGTGATATAATACTTCATGCGAAAGGAGAATTATACATGAATAAAAAATTAGTTGCTATTATTGAAGGCGCTTTATTAATCGTCATTGGTGTTTTAATTGCTGTCTTTGGCGGTAAAGATGTCATGGATATGGTATTTGGTATCTTATTCATCATCTCTGGCACAGCATTCTTATGTTTAGCATGCATGACTATGGTCAAAACAAAAATTTTACCATTAGGTGTTACATTTGCTGCTTTAGCCTCTTTATTCTTCGGTATTTTATTAGTCGCTAGCAAAGCTACCGTTATGCACTTTGTTGGTTACGCTATGATCGCTGCCGTTGGTTTAGGCGGAGCCTTATTCTTTAAAGGCCTTCATGTTCTTATCACAAGAAAACTAGTTTTCACAGGTGTTGGCCAAATGGTTATTGGTGCTGGTATTGCTACTGTTGCATGCTTATACTTATTTGGACCAGAAGGATTCTACAAAGTATTCTGGATTGTTGTCGGTGTCTTAGTCGCTGTCGGCGGTTTATATACCTGCTTAATGGGTTTCTTAGGAAAAGAAGAAGCAAAATAATTATAATTCTTTATTATAAAGAACCGCTCTTAACGTTTATTTCGTTAAGGGCTTTTCTTTTATTGAAAATATGTATTAATTCGATTATTATATATCTCGCTGGATACGCCTAATTGGGTCTGTAGCTCACCTGGGAGAGCGCATCGTTCGCAACGATGAGGTAGGGAGTTCGAGCCTCCTCAGATCCACCATTAAGTAGATAACTGTCGTTGTCCAAAGTCGCTTATTCAAAATTGGACAAATTGACTTATCCAGCATAGATTAGGCCTCTATTGAGGTCTTTTCTTGTGCCTCGAACTCGCGATCTCCACGTGTGAACGAATCATTAAAAAAGAAGAGAGAATTTAATAATAAAAAAGAAAGAATTTATAGAAAGAAATTGACTTTTATTTATTCTAAATAACTTTTAATTTTTTGTATTGACATTGATGTACTTTGGGTTTATACCTTTTATGCCCAAATTATTGGGGAGTTTGCTTAATCCCTGAATCAACAACAAACTCTAAAGAATCTCATTGGGAGGTATTATTTATATGAAGATTTCAAGTAAGATCTCTGCAGTTGCTACAATGGGCGCTTTAGCTTTAGTTGGAACAGCTTTTGCTGCCTGGCAATTTAACAATGGTGCAGACAAAGTTGTGGACGCTAACGTTGCTATCACCAAAGATACAAGCGTTGGAGAAATCACATTATCTCAAGAAACATTCTATTTAACTCTTGACCAAGAATTCCTTGGATGGACTGTTTCTGATCATACAAATAGTGAAGAAGCTGTCACAGACGGTTTAACATTATTCACAGTAAGTTTTACAGGTTCTGAAGCTGCTGCTGATGTATCTGATGTTGCCTTAACAGCTGCATTTACTGCTGATAGTGCATTTGATGCATATATCTCATTTACAGGTGGTGCTTTAGGAAGTCCTATAGCAAGTGCAAACGTCGAAGAAGCTATCTACACTTTGCCAACAGTTGCTTGGGTTAATAAACCAACAACCAAAGCTCAATTCGACGCTATGAAGAATGCTCTTGCTGGTGCAAAAGTCGCCTTCACATTCACAGCTACAGTTGCCTAATTTATAGAGGTTACAAATGACTGATTTGGTGGTAATAATTATTATCACCTTGGCAATTCTATCAGCTCTAATTATTGGATTAGTTATTTTTGCTTATAGCATGATTTTAAAATCGGCTAAGCAGTTATCTAGTACAGGCAAACTTGATGACGAATTCAAAAAAGAAGTTGAAGATAATAAGAAAAAATCTAAACGAGTGCTAGGTGCTATTATGCAAGGTACCTCAGCACTTGTTTGTATCGGATTAGTCGGTATTGCGGTAGTTTCAGGGATCTATCGTATTAATGACAGACAATTCGTTACAAATAATCACGTATCTTTTGCTATCGCCTCCAATTCAATGGACGGTTATTATAGCCAGTCCTATAAGGAAAAACTTATTGGACAATATTCATCAAAATATTCAATTGATTTACACGAAGCTGAATCAAAGATTGAAAGTGATCAATTCGATGTTGGTGATTTTGTTCAATTTAACGTTTTACAAAAAGACGCTGAATTAAATGTTTATGATGTCTATGGTTATATAAATAGTAAAGGTCAGATAATCACACACCGGTACATAGGCGAGCGTAAAGATGGCACCCTCATTTTTAGAGGAGACAATGCTCCTGGAGAAGATGTGGCAGTTAAACGTGAGCAAATCTTATATCATTACCAAGGAAAAGATATTAAGTATATTGGCTTAATAATACTTTTCTTTGGCTCTGGATATGGAATTTATTCCATCATTGCAGTCATCGCTATATATGTCATAAGCGATATTGCAATTATTAAATGGGAAAAAATTAAAAATAATCGCTTAGAAGAATTAGGAATATCAACCAAAAAGGAAAAAAGAATAAAACATGCTAAATCGTAAGATAAGACTTATTAGCTTAATATCTATTTTAGCTCTCGGTGTTTTATCATCGATACCTTTTGGTTACGCTTCTTGGCAATTCAATAAAAGCGATGCCCCAGTCGAAGTAATTAATGCTGGAGTCACAGATAAATGGACATTTCATGATCCTCTTCCAATTGAACCTGGCCAAACAATTAAAGTGGATGAATACGGTAATGTTTCTATTGATGGCCAAACAATTGAAGATGCAGAAATAACTTATCCAGAAGATCAAGTCCTTCATGGTGGCGAAGTCACTATGAGCATCGGTGTGGATGAAAATGGTGATTTAGCAGTTACTGAATATGCAGCAAGCAACATTGCTGGCAATTGGTTTACAACTAATGCGATAGTTAATCTTCCAGAAACTGTTTCCATTAATGGAACAGAATATCCAATCTTAGGATTATCTCAACCTTTATCAATGGAAGTTGGTGGTGTTATTATTAGCAAAGACATCTCCGTTAATGTTCCTAAAGGATATGAATATGTTTGCGATAAAGCATTCAACACTATTTCTTGCGTAAGAAATACAACCATGACCTTCAATCTTCCTGCATCATTAGAATATCTTGGATATCAAACATTTAAGATGGATATCAATCGATTGACAGTTGAGATTAACTATTCTGGTACAAAAGAGCAGTTTAAAACTCTTATTGCTAATAGCGCTTATAAATATGGTAGTGGATACACCTTCTTCAGTGGTGCTTCAAGTAATGTTTCTGTTACGTGTAGCGACGGGGAAGTTACATATAGATCGAATGGTCAATATTATAGTGATTGATGGTTTTCTTTTTGCTTTCCTGCTGACATTTTATTTAAGGCAAAAAAACTAGAATTCTAGAGTTCCGAATTAACCGGGTGTAAAAGCCTGGTTTTTTCTTATTCGCGAATGAGAATTAGAAAATTATTTGATTTCACCTATTTTAGGTAAAGAAGTTTCAAGAATTGATTCACCCATTAACGGATCAACATTTAATAATGACAAATTTTCCGCTTCAGCAAGATAAGCATATACTCCGTTTTTTGGAAGATATATATCAATAGTCCCATCTATATATCTTTCAGCAGATAAAGCACCACTAATCATTTGATCGTTTTTATATTCAAAGATTGTTTTTTTAAGGTTTTCTTCATATAAAGCAAAAGATGTTGGTTTTGTAAGACGGAGAATATAATATGTTCCATCATTAAATTCGCATTTATCACTACCAAGGAAGCGCGAATCACAACTAGAAAGGAAGCAGTAGCTTAATTCTGGCTGATGTCCAATAAATAGACCCGCCGCGTTATCGCGGTAAATAAGTTGGGCTAATATATCTTTTCTAAATCTAAAAGAATCTGGAAGGTAATAAAAGAAATCTGAGACTTCCATGTATAAATCTTGAATAGCGTCCATATTTTGATTATTAGCCCCAAAGATTTGGAAAAGTAATAGTTGCATATCTGTAGCAAATTCAATGTTTTTGCAGTCTTGAAGTTCAAGGAAGATATTTCTAATAAAACTATATTCAAAAATAATATCGATGATATTTTCTGGATTTATCTTTTCAATTTCTGGGTTACAGCCAAATACAGCAGCGATTAAACTTCTTAAGCCATTTTCAATTTCATTAAAATAAAGACTTCGACTGCCAAAGCCACTAAGCGCCATATTGTACACTAAAGCGCGAGTGAAGCGTCCTAAAGAAGGATGAATGCTTTGTATTGGAATATAAGTTTCAGTTTCAGATACACCAACATCAAAGAATCTCCATTTATCCACTGTATAGTCATGGAATTTATCAGCACCATAAGTAAAGTGATATAGCGAGAGCATTTTTTCTCTTTCACTTGAGTCAAAATGGATATCATTTAATCTATCTGGATAATAATGATCTGTACCATATCTAACAAAACCCCATTCATAAGGCGCTACTAGTGGGACTAGGTCATTATAATTTATAAAATTATGTATTCCTTGATATAAAGGAGAGCGTGCTTCTTCTAAAGTAGCCTCTACTCCCATTGGAGGTTCAAAACAATATGCATATACATCATCAACTGAATAATTATAATTATCAGTGGAATATTCTCCATCTACTGTACGATTAAGTAATTTTCCTGCAGTCATATTTGAAGTAATCGCCGCACGAGAAAATCCTGATATCCATATTTTAACGTGTCCATTTATATTATTTGATGTTACATATTGATCAAAACCTGCGACTACTTTATCACTAGCCTCGTCAAAGCCTTTAGAATTACCGCTTTCTCCAAGAGTGAAATTACTTGTCCATTCAGCTTCATAAAATCCACCTCTTACTGCAATAGCAATTAAGGTGAAGTCTTTTACTACTTTACTGGCGATACCAAAAGCGATGCTATCGGTTTCTGGTTTAATATAGAAATAATCATTGAAATATAAATTATGGAAACCTTCATTTTCCCATAGTTCTTTAAGATATTGATTTTTATTTTGATAGTCATCTCCTATTTTAAAAGTGGAAAGGGCCATCGCGTGACTTGCTAAAGCAATTTCTTCGTGAACATTTTTATTATCGAGTAAGAAATAGTTATCGCTATAATACGTATCAAAAACAAATTTCCCAGATGAGAATGTTAACTTATCTCCACTTTGGCAACTAGTTAAAGAAAGTAGGACAGGAATTAGAAGTAAAAAACAAAACTTATTTCTCATTTTTATAAAGTATACTATATTTATAACAAATGAAAAATTATAATCTCCATTTAATTTCTTTAAGAGAAGATAAAGGGCTTACCATCAAAGAAGCAAGTAAGCAGATGAAAATCTCCCCTTTATCGCTTTATTGTTATGAAAAAGGTTATTTTCGTCCAAGTAAAAAGAATCTTGAAAAGATTAATACTTTTTATGGAGTGGAGCTTTCTTTAAATGGAATTAATGGATATCCCGCCGCTAGTAAAGATGCGGTTATTGGTAAAAGGAAGAATTTAAAAAAGAAAAAAATAATATTTGGCTCTTTATCTGCCTTTTTTGCTATTTTTATCGCAGTAGGTGCCGCTTTATTTGTTAAATCTGTTAAGAATTCTAGCGAATATTATGGACAAACTTATAAGGAAGTTAGAAATGCAGTAATTGAAAAAGGGAAAACTGGTCACGATTTATTGACTGGTATGAGTTATTATTATGCAGATCTAACTCCTGATGGTGAAAATAGTGCGAACCTTATCTTCTATCAAAGCGATAATATTTTATATTTTAATGACCTTACATATTCCAAAACAGTTATTGATGAGCATTCGTTAACTTTTGATAGATATTTGTATCAACTTGGTTCTAATTTAGGAGTTAGTTCTTATCTTTGCTCTTTTACGTATGGTGATGTGCTTTTTGGCACTCACTTTAGATGTGAATTTATCTATAACGGAGATAATGTTACAGAATATAGTAATTTTAAATTTATTACTGGAGAAAATCCGCTTATTGATAAGGAACTTGTTCTAAAAATAATCAATACTGGCATAGCAGAAATAAATCATTCATTTTCTGAGCTTATGAGTGATCTTTTAGATAAGCCAGTTGATTTCCGTAATGAATTTCTACCCGCTAGAGAACATGGCCGTATTAAAAACTTTAATTTTCAAATTATTGGATTAGTCTTTTTATTTAGCGGTATTACCTTCTTCTTTGTTTTCTTTGCGATGTTCTTTAGAATATTAATCCTTAATATTAAACCTCGTCTTATTAGTGTTAAACCTGATAGCGAAGAAAATAAACGATTACCTGAAGACTTGAATATCAGGGTTGGTATTCCAGATATATTTATCGCTATTTTAGGAAGGGTTGTTTGTATAGTTTCTCTGATTTTATTCCTCCTTTCAGTAGCATTTACCGTGATTGGACATACTGGTTTATCTAATCCTACTCTTATTGAAGTTTTTAAAACCGGATGGATTAGTGCATTATTTTTAAATTTCATTATCTCTGTTAACCGTATTAGAAAGCCAATTGATCTGCTTCATAAGATTATCTCTAATCTTGGCATGTTCTTATTTATTGCCACAATAGAGACGGTCTTTTTAGCGATTACTACAGCGTGGGGATATGATTTAACAGGCATCATGTTTAAATATATTCCTGGTAACTTTTTCCAAGTATTGGCGATTAATTATGTAATTTTGCTATTCTT
>DGHZ01000042.1:0-10281 GCA_002392945.1 Caryophanales bacterium UBA3835
GTAGAGTTAGCGGAGAAGGTAGCGATCGTAAACTCGAAAAAGGAGATGTCTATCTTACTGACACAGAAATAAAAGATATTCTTTATTTAAATCAAAAATTTGAAAAATTTATTTTAGTTTTAAATACCTGTGGAGTAGTGGATTTATCTCCTATATTAGAAGTCCATAATATCTATTTATTATCTCAACTTGGAGTAGTGACTTCTTCTATTTTAGTTAAAGTTATTTTAGGAGAAATTAATCCAAGCGGGAAACTTTCAGACACATGGACTAACTTAGCAGATTATCCATATATAAATGAATTTGGTGATATCAACAACACTCGATATTTAGAAGGAATTTATGTTGGATATCGTTATTTTAATTCAAAAGGAATTAGACCATCTTTTCCATTAGGATTTGGACTTTCATATAGTAAATTTAGCTATCAATTTGTTAATAGTGAAATAGATGAAGATATATTAAAACTGAAGGTTAATGTCACCAATGAATCTGATTATCCTGGAAAAGAAGTTATAGAAATATATAGTTCCTCTAAAGGAAGAATAAATACTCCTAAAGACACTCTTATATATTTTAGTAAAACTAGTGAAATTAAAGCGCATAAAAGTGAAGAGTTATCTTTATCAATTAATCTAGATTCATTAAGTGTTTTTGATGTTGATTCTAAACAAAAAATTATTCAAAAAGGGACGTATATTGTTAGAGGCGGAAATCAAAGTATAGACCTCACTAATATATTAAAAATCAAAGTTAAAGAAGATATTATTCTTGATGAATTTAAACCTGTTTTATCTAAACCTGACTTTGAAGATTTACTGATTAACCCTATAGAAGACTTAGACGAGATTAAAATCAAAACAGTAGAGATTAGCAAATCAAATTTTAAGCATCAAAAACATGATTTATCTGGCAAATTTAATGTAAAAATTCCAGAATTTATTAAATCTTTATCGCTTGATCAGTTGATTTTATTAAACCTTGGAGACTATAAAACTGGACTTGCTGGAATAATTGGTCAAGCAGGTTCGTTAGTTCCAGGAGCAGCAGGAGAAACTACTTTAAGAATTCCTGAAATCACTAACTCTTTAGTTATGGCGGACGGCCCTGCTGGGTTAAGATTAATTAGTGAATATAAGCTTAATAATAAAGGTCATTTTAATTTAGTAGAAGATTCAATTATGAAGGGGATTATGGATTTCCTTCCTACAATAGCAAAAAAACTCCTTTTCAATGTTAAAAAGAATCACAAGAAAAAAGGAAATATTATGTATCAATATTGTTCTGCAATTCCAATTGCCACCGCTGTTGCTCAATCATTTAGCGAAGATGTTTGTTATCAAATTGGTAGGTTAGTAGCAGAAGAGATGAAATTATATGATATTGATATCTGGCTTGCCCCAGCCATGAATATCCATAGAAATCTTTTGTGCGGACGTAATTTTGAATACTATTCTGAAGATCCTTATTTAACTGGGGTTATTGCTTCTAATGTTGTTAAAGGTGTACAAAGCCTAGATAAATTAGCCTGTATTAAACACTTTGCTTGTAATAACCAAGAAACCAATAGATTTAATTCTAACTCCATTTTATCTGAACGCTCTTTACGCGAAATCTATCTAAAAGGATTTGAGATTGCAATTAAAGAGTCTAGCCCAAGCGCAGTGATGTCTAGTTACAATCTAATTAATGGGGTTCATGCTTCAGAAAATAAAAACTTATTAATTAAGACATTAAGAGAAGAATGGGGATATAAAGGCTTAGTGATGACTGATTGGATTACTACTGGTCAAATCAATATTAAAAAAAGTATTCATCCTTCAGCTAGAGCATCAAAAGATTTGTCTAATGGTATCAATATTTGTATGCCTGGAAGTAAAAAAGATATAAAAGATATCAAGCGAGCACTAAAGCAAGGTGAAATTACTATAGAACAATTAAGAATGAATGCTTCTATTGTTTATTCTTATATCGTCGGAGAAAAATTTATATAAATATCCTTGTATTAGAGGGGAATATTTGTTTATAATCATTAAGCGTAAACCGCTTGCCTCCTTAGTTAAGTGGTATAACGGATCCATGGTAAGGATCTATTGCTAGTTCGATTCTGGCAGGAGGCACCATTATTGCTCTAAACTGCTGATACTGAACAGTATCGGCTTTTTTTATCGATTAAATCGGAACTTTTTATAAATTGTATCAATTAATATAGAGCAAAAACTGTACGGTTTTAATACAAAAATGCCGCCTTATTTTTATGCATTTTATCTTTGATAATTTGCATCTTTTTTCTTTTAGAGCGATTAGTGGACATAATAGGAGGCATTTATATGGATTTACAAAACTATCGTGAACGAGTTCATCACTATGTTACAGCAATGACTTTGTTCAGAAAATTTTATGAAGAAGGGTCGCTATCCGCTGCTGATTATGAACTTGTCGAAGCTGCTATCGCTAATAAATATCGAATCAGTAGGAAGAGTGTTATTCGGATGCATTTTTTACTAAAAAGATGTGGTAGCGGATTTGAAATAGATTAAAATTTGCACACTTGGCCATACATTTCGCCATTAACCATTGGGAGGTGGTGAATATGACCACAGAAATTAAAAATAAAATTCTCTCGATGAGTAGAGAGGAACACAAATCTATTAGAGCTATCTCTAAAGAGACAGGTATGTCTTTAGGAGCGATCTCAAACTTCTTAAGGAAAAGCGAAGACATTGTTCGTTTCGTTAATTGCTTAAATTGCGGAAAAGAGATTCCAATGAGAAACAATGGTGGAAGAACACCAATGTATTGCTGCTCTGAATGCAAATACGAAGATTACAGAAAAACTAAGAAAAGACGTCATGTAATACGTGTTTGTGAACATTGCGGTTGTGAATATAAGCAATACTCTTTCATTAAGTCCAGATTCTGTTCAAGAGCATGCGCAAACAAGCATAGATATAGCAGAATTCGTTAGCCTAATTTGGATTTAATAGCATCAGATCCTGTTATATAATTATTAACAGAGGTTTGAAATATGAGTCCAAAATTTAAAAAGCCACAAGAGATGTCTCAATATGAGATTTCAGACTTAATTTGCATTTATTATGCAAAGATGAACAAAGATGAGCATGCCGAGTATAAAAACTACCCAGCAGATTTACACTTGCTGTCTGATGTGTTTGGTAGAAAATACAAGGGATACACAAATCAAAAGGATACATTTGATGCTTTCTTTGAAAATGGTCGAAAAGGATGGTACCAACGAACTCTGAGACAACAAGGTCCTCATTTTGAAGAATCATATAATCTCTATAAAGACGTTCCAATTAAAGAATTAAAACCTCTTGTTGATGATGCTAGAAATTTTCTAAAGACACTTCTTGAGAAAAGAGGAACTACCGAACAATTTGATGTATTCATTAATGATTTCGTCGATAATCATTTAGATGATGCTATTAAGCATGAAAAAGAAATGGAACCAATTCGACAACAATTCTTATCCTTATTCCCAAAAGACAAAATAATGGATATGAAATTAATTGATTACGTTATTGGTACTCAAGGCGAAAATAAGAATTGGGACAAGACTTTCTGCTATCTTTTGGAAAGAAAACTTAAACCCCTTGGGTCAATGCTTGGTGCAAATTCATTAAAGTTTGGAGTGTATTGGGACAAAACAAATCATAAATACATATTTACTAAGGATTACATAAAAGATAGAACAGAGGATGAGGCTTTTACAGAAATCAAAAAAGAAATCGCGGACCTTATCAAAGTAGGAGCGGATAAAGACTTCAAAAAAATACAGGAGAACAAAATATCTCCTATGTTTAAATCAAAAATTCTTGTTACGTATTATCCTGAACAGTATTTGAATATATATGATAAGGACGATGTTGATTCTATTTTACTAAAGCTAAATATCCCATTTTCTATTAAGCTTCCTTTGGAAGAGGAAAAACAATTGCTCTTAGATTTCAAAAACAATGATGAAAGAATGAAAACATGGAGCAATTATGTGTATTCTTGTTTCTTATTCAAATATTTCAGAACAGTTTCTGCAAAGGAGAATGCTTCTGAAAAAACAATTACACTAATGGATTTCTCTATTGTCGGAAAACACCAGAAGAAGAAATCAACCAGCAATCACGAACCAGATTACCGCAAAGCATACGAAGCTAAAGTGGCTGTCGGATTATCTGGAGAAATGATGGTGGAGAAATACGAGAAAGAAAGATTAAAACATTTAAAATGCAAAAAATGGAAAGATGTTGAAATCATTTCTACCAAATACCCACATGCTGGCTACGATGTAGAGTCTTTTGAATCAGACGATAATCCGTTACATATTGAAGTTAAAACAACATCAAAAGCTTCTATTAATCTAATGGATTTCTATTTAACAGATAATGAATATCAAGAATTCTTAAAAGACCCATATCATGTTATTTATTATCTTTGCGGAATAAAAACAAATAACGTTAAACTATTCATAATTACTAGAGATAATTTTAAGAACGTTGAGCCAGAGCCAGTTCTATACAAGGTCAGTCTCGATATCGAATCCAAAGAAGTTAAATAAAAAAGAGGACTCAGTCCTCTTGGTCTATTATGTAGCTTATTTGCTCACCGATAGTTTTAATAATTCCACACACTAAGGCGTTACCCATCATAAAGTAGCGTCTTTTTTCTGGCATTCCGGTATTCGTCCAATTGTCAGGAAATTCATCTAGTCTTTCGCATTCAACAGGAGTGAGAATTCTGTATTTATTGGAAACAGGATCAAGAATTAAGTGTGATGAACGATTAACCGTCCCTTCGCTTGTAAGCATTGTACGAGCAGGTGTGTCTAGTTTATCAGGGAATGGCACAGGGCCTTCCGAGTACATATATTTATGGCCAGTAGCGGCAACTCTCTCAATTTTCTTAGAACCTTTTAAATATTCAAACTTTTTAACGTTTGTTCTATAGCAGTATTCTGGGACATTATCACAATCTAAACATTGGCCTAGAGTCTTTACTTTACCGTTGTAATTCGCAACGAGCTTAGCAGTTATTACTTTGTAATCAAGCATAAATCCGGCGTTCTCAAAATCGAATTTGAATTTTTCTGAAATGTCTGCGACAGTTTTGTAGTTTTTGGATGAGATATTTACAGTTTTATCTTGTTTTGAATAAACCAAATCTGATGGGAAGGCATCAAAAATAATAGCTTCCTGAACATCTTCTTGGGTGAAATCAGTATTGTCTGAGAAAGTTTTGAAATATTTGGTAGTGTTATGGAAAGCGAAAATGAAGATTCTTCTTCTCTTTTGAGGATGTCCATAGTCTGCAGCATTAATTACCTTCCATTGAACCCCATATCCTAAGTCTGCAAAGCAGCGAAGAATAATACCGAAAGCTTGTCCTCTTTGTCTTGCTGGCGATTTAAGCAATCTATCAACGTTTTCTAAAAGCACAAATGGTGGTCTTTTCTCTTTGAGAATGCTGTTGATATCCCACCATAAAACACCTTTTTTACCTTCGATTCCTTTTTCGCCTTTAAGAGAGTGGGCGACAGAATAATCTTGGCAAGGGAAACCACCAGTTAATAAAGAGTGGTCTGGAATTGTCTTCTTGTCTACCTTTGATATATCAACGTTAGAATTTTCAACAGCTGATGGGAATCTTGTATTGTAACAGTCAAATGCATGCTGGGTTTTAGTTGATGGTTCCCATTGATTAGCCCACACAAAAGTCCATGGACCCTTTTCAATGGCTCTTCCGTTTTTGTCAATTTTAGTGATGTTGTTTAATCCAACACGGAATCCACCGACTCCAGCAAATAATTCGATAACTGTCTTTTTCATATTTTAGATTCTACACTAAAGATGATATACGATCAAGAAAAAAATGTAAAGATCAAATAAATTCTTTAGATAATTTATTAAATATGTTGTACACGAGTTGTGTATATTTTCTTTTCGCTTTTTGATATAATTCAAAAAGATTGAGGATTTGGGTATGAAGTATGTTAAGACTTCTCATCGCTATGCTGACATTTTGTTTCAGCTAGACGAAAATATGAGATTTTTATGGGAACAAGTTAAAGATGTGTTAGATAACATTTCTGATGAAGATTTGATTCAAGAACACAACGATATTTTATCTAGACAACCAGAGACAAAAAGTCTTTCGAAAGCAATCAACTCTCTAATCAAAACTCGTCTTGAAGCCAAACACTGGAACTCCGAAAGTCCTATTTTTGCTGATAAGGCATATGACGGAACAGATGGCACCTGGAGATTAGATTTCGCCAAAGGTGATATTGCTATTGAAGTCGCTTTCAATCACGGTGGAAACGTTTCTTGGAATTTAATCAAACCTGTTCTTTCTAGCGAACTTAATCATGTTGAAAAAGCTATTCAAACTAAAGCAGGCATTTTAATTACCGCTACAGACGAAATGAAAAAAGCTGGTGGCTTTGATGGTGCTGTTGGCTCCTATGAAAAATACGTCGAATATTTGAAACCGCTAAACAACATCTTAACAACTCCTATTCTTGTTATCGGATTATTGCCTCCGGAATCCTTTAAGATGATTCAGCAAGTCAACGAACACAATAGAAAAGTTGGTCGTTGCCAAATGCTTGAAACCGGCGAAATAAGATAGTATATTTTGCCTGTTCAGTTTTAATACAAAGCCGTTCACTTTCTATATAGAAGCGTTCATTTGTATCAATATTGAACAAGAGAGCCAAAAATGTAGGTTAAGGCTGATGCTTGTTGTCAGTCCTTTTTTCTTTATTTTATAAAGAATAAAGTGGTATTTGAGATATCAGTCATGCCTAGAGACCTAAAATTTGACAAAAATCAAAATGCCTATTCTACAAAGCAGCCCAGATTATACAAAACGGACTTTTAGGTTTATTTTTTTAATAATAATTAAATAAGTAGTTTTTGAAAAGAAATCTATAATTCGGTATAAACAAGATGATTTTTGTCTTATAAAATTAGAATATGGAATGGTATAGAATTCTTAATTTTGTTTTGCAAGGTATATACTTACCTATTCATCTGGTTTTTATCGTTTCTTTAATTAAAAATAGAAAACCAACACCTATTTGGCACTTTTTTATTGTGGTTGTTATTGGCTTATGGATTATGGTTTCTGGTAGGTTTTTAGAGACCATCGCTTATATCTTTTATCCAAATAACGATTTTTACATTTTCGCTGTTTATTACCAACTTGTCGGAACCACATTTGCATCGTTTGCTTTCTTGCTTTGGAACCTATATTTAGCAAGATGCGATAAACTAGCAAATAAACCGATTTTTAGAATAGCTTTATTTTCTGTTGCTGCATTTATCTCTATTTTTGTTTGCACAAATTCACTGCATCATCTCTTTTATGAGAAATTAGTGATGGGAGAACAGGTTCAGCACGGGAAACTATTTTATCTATGCTTGGTATTGGTTTATGCCGCCTTGTTCATAGGCTATATCATATCTATCATTCATATCATTAGAAAAGAAAAGAACAAGGCTATTAAGATAATCGTTTTCTCCTTATATCCGCTTTTGCCAGCTGTTACAGCGTTGGTGAGGTCTATTACTGGAGTTGATGAGCTTGATTTTACACCAATCATCATGTTTGTCGCTGTCTTCTGCATGTATATCATCGTCTTTAAATTTAATTCGCTTAGTTTGATTAGTAAATCAATTGAAAGTGTTTTAGAAGAAATTCCAAATATAGTGGTTCTATACAATCCGCAAAAAGGCATTCTTTATCAAAACAATAAAGAAAAGAAAGAACTGGTTGATAAAGTAATAGAAGAGGCTAATAAGCAAAATAATGTCAAGTCATTTGAATTTGTTTTTTATGATAGTCATTTCTATATTGAAATAAATAAAGATGGCGACAATGAATTAATCATTATCAACAATATTGATGATGTTTATTTAGAAAGAAAAGCAATCGAAGAAAGTATTGTTGAAGCAGAAAAACTCATCAACGATTTAAATGAGAAAAAGAATACAATACAAACTTATATTAACGCTTTGTATGATTTACCAGATTTAAAAGAAAAAGTTACTAGCTTGACTAATGCTCAAAAAATAGTGTTATCGAATATAGCGATAATTAAAGAACATTTTATCGCCATTAAGAATAATCCAAAAAATAGCAAAGCATTACTTAAGGAAACCGCTACTTTATGTCAAGAAACAATTATGATTATTAGAAAAGCAGTTAATAAATTAAGTGGAGTAAGCGTTAATGAATAATTATAAGACGATATTCGATAGTTTCCCTTCACCATTTTTTATCCTTGATTCCTTTGGCTATATTTTGAAATACAACAAACGCGTTGGTTTCAAAGGCATTAAAAAAGGGAAGAAGTTAACTGATTTAATACCTGATTGTTTGCAAAATAAAGAAGGTAAATTTGTTTATAACAACATCTTTTTTAAACGCATTACTAAAGAAATATATGACGATGAGTTACTAATCAATTATGCTGTTGTTTTAATTGATATTACAGAAAAAGAGTCAATTAACAATCGAAAACAAGAAAAACAAAAGGAACTTCAAGTTCTTGCCAATAGTTTAAGAGAGTCTAATCAAGAATTAGAAAATCTTTTAGAAGAAATCAAGTCATTATCTGATTATGCTGAACAAATAAGATTAGCAAGAGTCATCCATGATAATTACGGTCACGCAATAACGGACTTATTTATGATTTCTAATATGTGTTTAGAGTCCAAAAACAATAATCCGAAAACCTATAAACAATTAATTATTGAAGGTGAGAAGATCATTGACAAGATTTTATCTCCTGACCAATTTGAAGCAGGTTCTTTGAAAGAACTTTTGACTTCTTTATCTAAGATTTCTGAATTCCCAATTGTGATTACTATAATTGGCGAAGAACCTGACTTTATTAAGACACAATACAAATTAATTAAAAAAATTTGTAAAGAAGCTTATCACAATACATTAGACCATTCTTTGGGCAACCAAATGTTTATTAATTTAACAATGAATGAGAAAGATGTAATTTTGGAAATCTATGATGATGGGAAGTGGCATGGAGAATTTGAAAAAGGTTTTGGACTTACCTCAATGGAAGATAATGTCGTTGCTTCTAAAGGGAAAATAGACTTTGTGCATCAAGAAGGACAAGGGTTTAAAATAATAGTAAAGTGGAGTAAATAAATGATGGACAAAATAAAAATAATTATTGCAGATGATCACCCAATCACAATTGAAGGATTAAAAGTTACTATTGAAAAATGGGATGATTTTGTTGTCGTTAATACTGCGAATAATGGACAAGAATTATTATCGATATTAGAAAACACACCCGTAGATATCGCTCTTATCGATATAAGAATGCCGGTATTAGATGGTATTGAAACCATTAGAATTATTAAAAATAAATATCCAAATGTCTGTACAGTTGCTTTATCCACTTTTGATGATGTCGATACAATATCTCGTTCTTTAGAAGCTGGATGTGATGGTTTTCTTTTAAAGGTCATTGAATCCAATCAATTAAGACAAGCGTTGCTCAGCGTGATGGACGGCATTAATGTTGTTGATAAAGCTGCGTTAGAAATCTTAAAAAATAAAGAAAAATTCGAAAAAGAATGCAAATTTTCGGAAAGAGAATTACAAATCCTCGAATATATCTGTAATGGTGATTCTAATAAAGAAATTGCTGCTAAATTATCTCTACAAGTAGGGACAGTGAAAAACATTGTTTCCTTAATGCTTTCTAAATCATATTGCGTGAGCCGTGCTGCTTTAACGCGCTTTGCTTTAGACAATCATTTGGTCAAAACAAACAAATAGAATAAATAGTGACTTTTGGAATGACTTATGGCACTTGTTTATTGTGCTAATTTTTCCTATATTCTCGAATGATTAATAAAAAAATTATTTTGTTTGGGAGGAAATTTAATTATGAAAACACAAATCAAGAGCTTGTTAGTTTTATCTGTTTTATCATTTTTTTCATTGGCTGGGTGCAATGCGACCGAAAACATCGTTAATCCAGGAGATGATGAGACAGGAGAAAACCTTCCTTATTCATCAGAGCAAGCCAAAAATAGATTATTAGAATTAGGCGAAACAAGTGGTTTTGAAATTACCTATCAAGCTTATAACGATGATGATGAAGAGATTGTCAGTTATACCTTTGGTATGAAAGACAATATTGCTTGGCAAGATGATGGTGTAGATAAAGAAGCCATTAAAAGGACTGATAGCGGCTTAGATATTTTTGAATATGATTCAGAAACACAA
>DGHZ01000042.1:10394-24977 GCA_002392945.1 Caryophanales bacterium UBA3835
AGTTACACTGCAGTGTTTTTCATGGCTAACGCATATGATGGCATGGAAGGATACCACAAAGTTAAGGATTTGACTTTTGCAGGAAGAAGCGCGACAGAATATCGTTATGATTTAACTGTATATGCGGTCGAGGTTCATTTAACTACTGTTATCGATAAAGAGATTGGCATCACATTATTCTGGTATGCTAGTGGAAAAACATATGAAGGCGAAAGTGGCTCTGCGACATTCAAGGTTTTTTCATTCAAGACCGGAAGTCAAGTTGTCGCTCCAGTAATTGGATAAAAGAGGTGTTACGCATGATGAAACTGTTTAAATTTGGGTTAATATCATTAGCTTTATCACTTTGCATTGGAAGTGGTGTTTTTCTGTTAAAAGGGCAAAAAGCGCCAACTAAAGTAGAAGCTACTGCCGTTAGCATTCTTAATCCGACTTTTATAAACGATTACCAAAATCTTAATGGGCAAAACTGGTCAAGCAATGACGATCCTTCTGATGGTCAATCCAGCGATGCAAACACATACAAAAATGCGCTTAAATCAACAACCAGTGGTTTCACGAACTATAGCGTTTTTACTATTACTACACACGAAAGTAGCAATGTATCAGATGCTTCATATATTCAAGCAGCCTCTGGTTCAACTGACGATTTTTTAGCTCAATATGTGCCAGCGCATATGGAATTTGTTGTTGCTCCGTATACAAAGGTTACTTATAGTTTGACTTTTAGACTAAGTGCTTATAGATCTAAAACCGGAAATAACGCAAGTACAAGAGCGGATTTCTCTACCGAATTCTTTTGGTATGGAGAAACCGCTCAAACTCCAACAACCTGGTTCTATCATAGCAATGACTTTACAACATCAACAGGAAGAGGCTATTCACAATATCGAGTAGCCGACGAGGTTCCAGGCAATACTGCTAGCCACGATGTTGTTAAATCTTTCACCTTTGAAAATAACGCATCTTCTGAAGTAACCAAAAAGGTGTATTTTGGAATGTTCTGTTATATTGAATCTTCTGGAAAAACTGGTAATTATACCGGAAAATTATCCGTTGTTTCTTCGACAAAAGACGTTTCAAATGCGGTGGCTTCAGTTAACGGAACTAACTATTATACTTCTACAACTGCTTTGTCAGCATATAATGCTGCTTCCAATTCAACTATGACTCTTATTTCTGACTTAGATTTTTCTGCGAATCACTATTCTCTCAGTTCAGCAGGAGGAACAGTCAACTTAGTAAACCATACTATTAATTTAGCAAATAGAGTATTATACATTGCCGCAGACACAACTATTACAGGCTCTTCAGGAGGCAAGGTAACTTCGACTTTTGCTTACGGCACGATAGCGATTAACGCAGCAGCAGTTTTAACTTTAAGTGGATACGCAAAAATTGAAAATACTTGTACTGACACAGCAACAGCTAGAGCAGTTCTTCTTGGCAACGCAAACGCTAAAATCTTCGTTGAAGAAAACGCACAAGTAATATCCAATTATTATGGAATTCAAAATGATAATGGATATATCTATTGCTCTGGCAAGATTATTTCTAATAACTCCTCATATGCTATTTATATAGGTTCATCTGATGATGCATATAAATATATATTCCTATATGGTAGCAATGTTCAAGCTTTAAAAGTGCGTATTAATAATTTAGCAAAAACATATTTTTACGCAGCATTTAATTCAACCAGTTATTCTTCCGCTACTGGTGTTAATATTGAACTCAACACCTACACAATTGGATCAATTGTCGTGAGAAATGTTAACAATTCAAACTATTCAAAATTCAGCATCTTACAAGTTAACTATAGACTTTCTAAGTCTTCAACAAATATGATTGTTGCATATAGAGAAAGATCTGTTACTTATACTTTAACTAATCTTTCTAGCAACGGTCCTGCAACTTGCACAATAGGTAGTGATTTATCATTTACTATTTCACCAAATAGTGGATACGTACTTCCAAATACCATCACAGTGAGAGTTGGAACAACAACATTAAGCCAAAACACTGACTATACTTATAATTCATCTACTGGCGCAGTAGTAATTAATAAAGAAAACCTCACAAGTGATGTCACAATTACCGCCTCTGGTGTTGTTCAACACACCGTGACATTCGTTGATGAAAATGGACAAGCAGCTGAACCAATTGTCGTTAAAGGCACTCAAAGTATTCGTTTACCAGATTCAGATAACGAACCAGCTTACCACCATACTACTTGGTTTGATAATCCAGAATTCACCGGTTCTGCCTATACACCAAATAGCCTTTATCAAATCTCCTCTGATATGACATTCTATGCTCGATATACACAAGATGGTAGAGATGTTGTTTTACAATTTGTAGGTATTGAATTACACTTTGACGTTAATGTCATTTCCACCAGTAACACTAGCGACACTGGTGCTTGTAGAGGCGAAACTGGTTATTACGAAGTCGCAAAAGCGAAATATCTTTCTTTAAACAATGCACAAAAGAAAATTTTCTGTGAATACAGTGAATTCGCTGCAGCTAGAGCAAGATTTATTGCTTGGGCAAATGCTAATAATGAAGATCTAAACTTAAGCACATACGCTATTGTTCAACAAGCATCAAAAATCGTTCCTGCAAACGATAGTAGTGATACTGGTAATATAGTCATTATTATCAGTGTTGTTAGTTTATTATCCTTTGTTGCGCTCATCGTGATTAAACGCAAGAAAAAAACTTCCAATTAATTAAATAATTAAGATTATAGGCACAGGAATTAAATCTTGTGCCTTTTATTTTATAAAAACCATATAATAAAAGTATGAAAACTCTCGAAATTAAAGGCGATAATTACTTTGGTAGATACGACCATATTAGAAAAGCGTGTCGTGCGGTTATCATTGATAATAGCAGCATTCTTCTTTCTTGTGAAACTAGAACAGATTTATGGATGCTTCCTGGTGGTGGATTAGAACCAGGTGAAAAAGGCGAAGAATGCGTTATTAGAGAAGTTGCTAAGGAAATAGGTAATATCTTAAGCCATCAAAATTGAAGAAGAATGTATGTACAAAAACGATAAATTTTGATAACGACTAATTACTATAAATATTTATTTTAATTCTTTGTATAATATCTTATTATGTGGACATTTTTTATTGCTTTAATCGTTCTAATTGGAGGATATCTAGTATATTCTAGATTTTCTGAAAAAATATTTGCGATTGATAATCGTAAAACTCCCGCGATTGATCATCCTGATGGAGTGGATATTCATCCTCTTCCTAAATGGAAAAACTTTTTAATTGAGTTATTAAATATTGCTGGAACTGGTCCAATATTTGGAGCAATTTCTGGCGCATTATTTGGCCCAATTGTTTTTGTTTGGATTGTTGTAGGCTGTTTACTTGGTGGGGCAGTTCATGATTATTTTTCTGGCATGATATCTTCTAGAAATAGTGGCGAATCTATGGCGCAAATATCTAGAAAATACGGCGGTAAAGTTGTCATGATATTCCTAAGAATATTTTCTGTTATTTTATTGATTTTAGTAACTGCTGTATTTGTGGTTTCTCCATCTTCTTTACTCGCTGATTTAACTAACGGTAATGTTTCAGCTTGGATATGGATGATTATAATTCTAGTTTATTTCTTACTTAGTGCGATTGTGCCAATTGATAAAATTATTGGTAAAGCCTATCCAGTATTTGGAATTATTTTAGTAGTGATGGCATTAGCCATTATTGGAGGAGTAATCTTTCAACAAGATAAATATCCTCTAATTGAATTAATTGGTAATTTAAAAGATTATTCTGCCGCTAATGGGGATCTTCCATGGTGGCCATTTATGTTTACTACAGTTGCTTGTGGAGCGGTAAGTGGGTTCCACGCTACTCAATCTCCGGTTATTGCTAAATGTATTAAAACTGAAAAAGACGGACGACAAATCTTTTATGGAGCGATGGTTGCCGAAGGAATTATTGCTTTAATTTGGGCTGCAGCAGCAATGGCGTTTTTTAGAACGAATACTCCTGACGGCTTTGCTTCTTTAGTTGATATTGGTGGAGGTAATTCTATTTCTGTAAGAACAATGTCAGAAACTATATTAGGACCAGTAGGAACAGTATTAGCAATAGTAGGCGTGATAATTTGTCCAATTACTAGTGGAGATACCGCTTTAAGGAGTTGCAGACTGATAGTTGCAGAATCATTTCATATAAATCAAAAGAAAATGAAAAACCGATTAATTATCACTTTGCCGTTATTTGCAGCAGTTATCGGTTTAAGTATATGGAACTTTGCTGATTCGTCTAATTTTAATATCCTGTGGCGGTGGTTTGCTTGGTCGAACCAAGTTTTAGCAGCTTTTACTTTATGGATAATTACTATCTATTTGTTAAAAGAAGGGAAATATAAATGGGGATCTTTGATATCCGCGATTCCTGCAAGCTTTATGAGCGCGGTTACTATTACATATATTTTTGGGGAACCGAAAATATCTTTAGGCCGATATATCCCTATGAATGTTGCCTATATTATAGGTGGAGTAACTACTGGAGTAGGATTTGTCCTCTACTTTATCTATCTACTAAAAAAGAGAGTGCTAGTAAAAGTTAAATGACACAATAATATTTTCAATGAAATTAGTATAGATTTTATCTATACTTTTTTGTTATTCAGATTGAATTATAATCCGTAAAAGTAGTATCCGCATTTTTTGCAGTGCACACGAACATATTCATCTTCTCTACCTTTGTTATATCTTTCTACCACTTCAGTATCGCTTGAACCACATTTTGTGCATTTCCATCTAAAATCGGAAGAGCTACAAAAGCCACCAGATACTGCTGCTAATTGTTCATCAGTAAGTGTAACGCCTTCTTCCTTGGCTGCTTTTAATAATTCATCTTGGCTTTTACAAGCTTTAGCCTTAGCAATTTGTTCTTCGGTTAAACCTTTTAATAGTTCTTTTTTCATAAGTAATTTTCTCCTTAGACATGTAAATGTTATCACAACAATTGTCACAAATGTGCCACATGTATTTATGCGAAATATAAAATATTTAACAACTTCCCGCGCAAATGTGTATAATAAATTTAAATTATTTTTCCTAGGAGGAATAAGAATATTTATGAAATTTAAAAAGACTTTATTACTAGCCTTACCTTTATTAGGAGTCGCTGTTGGTGGCTTAGTTGCTTTTAATTCCAAAAGCGCTAGTGTAGCTGAGGCTGCTGATTATTCTACTCCTAATAGAAGCTTAAAAGTTGATGTTGACGGCAATGTTAGCGCAACATTTACTGTTTCTAATGAGGACTTTGAGCTTAATCAAGGATGGTTACTTTGCTTATTTAAAAATAAGCCAGCTTACGATACTAGTACACGTAAACTTGTTAACTCTGCTAATTTGCATCCATATAGTCTTGAAGCCTGTGAACATTATTTCTTTGCAGCTAGCTCAGAAGATAGTGGTGAAATTATCATTAATTGGGAGAGTACATTAGCCGATCAAAAAGTGGCTTGGAAAGGAACTAAAGCCGAAGGCGAAGTGGGACATCAATTAAAAGATTATTTCGCCGAAAAAGACTGGCATATTGTTATTGGCCCTCGACATTTTGAAAGTCAATGGGGCGGATCTAATCCGGAAAAATACCCAATTGGTGAAGGCTTAAATAATATTTGGGAAAACTGTGATTATTATGTTGGTCAAAAGAGCGCTTTGTTAAATGGTGCCGACGGACAAACCTATCTTGATTTAACTCAACATACTGGTTGGGAAGCAGACGAAGTAAAATTTGCATTCTATTATTGGAACGGAGCGAATAATGGATGGTCTGATTTTGCCACATCTGTTAGCAATAAAGATCAATTTAAACATCTTTATTCGGCTGAATATTCTCTAGAATTTGTTCCTACTAATACTATTGCTGTTAGGTTTGATAAAGACGTTTCTGTACCTAGTTGGGAATCTACCCATTATAATCAAACTCAAAATTTAGACTTCCACAAGTATAGTGTTGTTGTTATTAATGGTGATGATAGTGGTCATGAATATCCAATGGCAAATGTTAAATTCTCCGATACTGAAAAAGTTGCTTTAGATCATTTGAAACGTAATGATTCTGGAAAATCTGAAAACTTTAATCAGTGGTTTCCTTTAACAGTAGGACAAATATTTGATGTTGAATTTGAAGGTGCTACTTATAGTGAATTTAAAATTCACAGCTCTCTAGCTTCTAATTTTGATGTTAAATCAGTTGAAAACAAAGTTAAAGTTCTTGTTGATGGTATTTATGCTTTATATTTCAATACCGACGAGCATTCTTTATATATTACTACATCCGCTTTAGCAGAGGCTGATGAGTGGAGTATTGCTTTTTTAGGAGATGGCTGTGCAAGTACTAAATCTAAAACTAACTGGGATAAATTTGAAGATGATTTTGATGATCTTAGCGATGAAGCAAAAGAGATCTTAGAATCTGAAGAACATGTTGCTCACGATGCAGAAGTTACTGGATATATTGCTTTAGCAATGCAAAGATATGACTTCTTAGTGTCTAATTTTGCTGGATTTGATGATTATATCGGTAGATGTGATTCTCAACATTTCTCACCATATCAATCAGGTGCTTTAGTTATTTCTAATGGTGAAAATAATGCTTCATTGATAATTATTGTTGTAACTGCAGTTTCTTTATTAGCGTTTACCACTTTATTAGTGTTTAAGAAAAGAAAAAGCATTAGATAATTAATTCATTAATCATTTATAAAACAAGGGTTCTTATTTGAACCCTTTTAAATTACATTAATTTTTTAAGTATATATTTCACTCCGTGTTTAGTTACGGTTTTAGTGATGTGTTTAGCCCGATCTTTTACTTCTTCTTTGCCGTTACCCATAGCGATGGAGTAATTAGTTTCTTCAAACATCGAGATATCTTGATTGTCGTCTCCAATAGAGCAAGCATATTCTTTATCTATCTTTAGATAGTCTAAGACAAATTTAACTGCTTCTCCTTTTATATGAGGGATACTAGCGACATCCACCCCATAGTCGTGATATCGGTAATAATATAGAACTTTAGGGAGTTTAGCCTTTATAAGTTCATCATATTCTTTGGAGATAAATAGATTGACTCCTATTACTTGTTGATGATGATAATCTTCAATAGGTGGGATATCTTCGGGATAGGTAGCAAATAATTTTTTAGCAACTTCAATATTATTGTTAATTAAGAAGCAATCATAAGGTCTAATACCTTCTAGATTACCTCCATATTTATTTGTGAGTTCACATAAAGAGATGAAGTCTTCTTCTTTCATTAACGGATTATAGATAATTTCATCTTTATAAATGATTAATCCTCCATTAGCAAGAATCATCCCGTCTGGGGTAAATAAATCTAATATCTTAATTCTTTTAACTGAATGATATGGTCTAGCAGTTGATAAAAAAACTAAAACTCCTTCTTTTTGGAGTTTAGATAAATATTTAATTGACCTTTTATCAAATCTAGATGGAGTTTTAGAATGATCAAATAAAGTCCAATCAATATCGCAAAAGATAATTTTTATCTTTTTATTCATTATCTTTCCTTTTATTAATGGCGATATTCTCTAAGCGATATAGTAAACATATTCCAACAGCGATAATAAAGAAGCCGATTAAGAAGAAGATAAAATATCCTCCTCCAAATCTAAAGAAACCATAGATATCATAAGTGGTACTAGTGGTGCCATCTGGATTTAAATGGGTAAAGACATTAGTGATATAAAGTACCGCATATAAAACAATTGGAATAATTGAATAAAAACACATATACCATTTGATTTCGACTTTTCTTTCTAAAAATAAGAAAGGAATTATCGCTAATAGCGGAGTAATTAAATGATTAAATAAGCCTGCGTTATTATATAGCATCCACCAATCAGCTCCGAGTTGAGGGGATAAATATAAAGCAGTGACAAAAAATGTAATCGTGATTTGACTAATAAAAACAAGCTTAATAATAAATAACCATTTAGGTAATTTATCTACTTTGTAGATGATTCGATATAAAGCGCACACTAAACAGACAACGCCAATAAATAAATTACTTAATCCAGTATAGGTGGTTAAAAATGGGATAGACGCTAGTCGAGGTAAATCCACCATAAAACGGAAATCAGTAAAAATAGAGATTAATCCAAAAAGCATTGACGTAAAGGTAATTAATTCTAAAATCGATAAAGCAGTAAATCTTTTTTGTTTCATAACAAATATCATAGCACTATACATCAAAGTATTGATGTTATTTTTGTATTGATTGTTATAAAATGTTTGGCGAAAGGTGATATAAGAAATGAATAAAAAAACTATATTATTGTCATTCCCTTTATTATCTCTCGCTCTTACTAGTTGCGAGCAAGTAATAAACTGGGAAGACCACTTAGGTGAATATGTTTTCACTATGAAGTATCATGATGATTTCAACATTTTGCAGTTAACAGATATTCACTGGAATGTGAATACATCAGCTGCAAGCTCAAAACAATATCTAGATAAAGTAATCAAAGAAGCTGATGCTCATGTTAAAGAAGCTGACGCAACTGCAAAAATTGACCTAATAGAACTTACTGGCGATCAATTTATGCTTGCTAATACTTATCATGTAAAAACTTTTGTGGAGTATATGGAAACTAAGGCAGTGGAGTATGGCTTCAAATACGCGATAATTTGGGGCAATCACGATAGACATGGACTTTATAGTCCAAACTGGTTAGCGGACCAATATCGTAAAGCTAGTAACTGCATCTATATTGAACCAGAAGATAACTTATATGGACGTAGTAATTTTGTTATTAATTTAAGTACAAACGGAACTGATGATCCTGAACATGATTCAGTTGTTTGGCAAATCGCTAATTTAGACTCAGGTGCGTCTTTCTCTGAATCTCCTTTAGCAATTGGAAGAAACTACGATTATATTCGTGAAGATCAAACCCAGTGGTGGATAAATGAAAACATAAGAGCCCATAACGCTCCGACAATTGCCTATTATCACATTCCTCAACAAGATAACAAAATTGCGTGGGATTTAATTAAAGAAGGTGGAGCAACATTTAAAAATAAATTCTTCAAATTAGAAGGATTTGGTGATGCCGATAAACCAGAATATGCTTCTGACTTTATTAGTAAAGGAAAAGACAAAGGCACACTTAAAGCTGCATTTATGGGCCATGCTCATAATGTTGACTGGACCGTTGATTTTGAAGGAGTAGTGGTTGGTTTAGGTGTTAAAACTGGACCAGAGTTATATTATGCTCACATTGATCCAAATAGCTCTGAGAAAGATATGATAGATGGTTTAGCAAGCGTTAATGCTTCTTTACCTGCTGATAAGAAAATCAATGAAAAATTCGATTTGATTGGTGCCTCTTTAGTGACTATTAAGGACGCTACTACATTCGAATTAGAACATTTATATTTAAATGAAAGAGAAGGGACTAGCGATTTCGTTAGATGGGTGAAGTGGTAATGAAAAAGTTCTTCTCTAGGGAAAATTTCTTCCCATCAACACTAGATAAAAAACAAAGAATTCAATCTTTAATTACTTCTTTAATAATGATTGTCTTATTTGTGTTCTCTTCTTTTACATTCTTTAATATGTTATATTCTTTCGCTGATATTTTAGGATCTATTGTTAGTGGATCTCCTGATGTGGCAATTAAAGATTTATTAAGAGCATTACCTTTATATTTATCATTCTTCATGAGCTTATGGGCTTTATTTTTAGTTCACGCTTTCCGTAAAGGAAAAGATGATGAATATAGATTAAAATCTATTTTTAGAAAAGGGATTGCCGTTTTATCTATCTCTGGATTTAATTTCTTATATATCTTAATTATGAGATTTGTGGGTAAATATTCTTCTTTAGTAGAAGGTAGCCCGTCAAGTCTATATCCATTAGATGCTTTATTATATTCAGTCTTATTTATTTGCATTGGAATTTGTGCAATTCTTTATATCAAAAGATTTAAAGAAAAGCTTCCTTATACTGTTCCTGTTAGACCTGTAGCATGTATAGAAAAGAAACATACTAGATTCTTCTACTGCTTTGGTGTTTCTTTATGGACACTTATTGCTTTATTTGGTTTAACTGGTGCAGGATTAACAATCTTTGTTTATGACTTTAAACATGAATATGCATTCTTTGGAATCGCAGTGATATTCATCTATATTCTTTCTCCAATTATGCTTGCTTGTTGGGAATTCTATTTTAACGAACTAAAAGAAGAGAAAAAGAAAGAATTCTTATTACCAATTTCTATTGTTTCTATGATTGCGTCAGCGATCTTTATTACTTTATATTTTGTCGCTTTAAAGACTAATATGGACGCGCCTTCTAATGCTGGATTTGGTATGTTCCCAATCACCTTTACTGCAACCGCAAACTATGGAACTTTAGTAGTGGTTTTCACCCCGGCAATTGTCTCAATAGTGGCATTTATTAGAGCAATTATCGCAAAAATTAAGGAACAATAGTATTGGCTTCAGCCAATAAACTGGTTTATCAATTTTTAAAAAAATCGCATCCAAGAACTATCATTGGGTGCTTTTTTATATATTTGTCAAATATTTTTACAAAAAATTTTTTTAACTTACAGAGAGTGCTATTTCCTATAAAAATACACATATAATCGCACTTTTTTAACAAGATTCTCATATTTTGAGAGTTTATTTTGGATTCTCTAAATTAGACGCTCATGTTTAGAGCACGTATATGTTTACACGTATATATAATAATCGCCGGAGAAAACGATGAACAAACTTCTGTTGACTTACATTCTTACAATCGGAATATCCGCTGTTGCTGGAGGAGGAACAGGTATCGTCCTAAAGCGAACAATAGGTCCAGTTGATGAGCATTATCCACCAGGATTTGATCCTAAGGAATTCTCCCCGGACGTTGAGTCTATTATGGATAAATATAATAAGCTCTCGGACAAAACTATCTCAGGGGTTAGATCGTTTACAGACTCCGATGTCATCAATATCTGTTTTGAGAAATATCGAGCACAAGAATATTGCTGGTCCATCGGTGTTGGTAATGCGAATACGATTGTTACCCAAACAATTAGAAACGCCCAAATTAAAAGAGGAAGCGAATACTTTGAAGAACAATTATCTTATTCTTCGGTAGTCGACGTTGCTAAAAGATCATTGCAACACGGCGCAGATGGAAATCTAGAAACATTTGATGGCAGTTGCCTTAATCCGGAAACAGCAAATTACTCAGCTACTCCTTCTAGAACATTCTCTAAAGGTGAATATAAAGAGTATTTGGGAAAAACCCTTGATGAAATGTTTATTTACATCATTTCTGAAAAAACAGTGCTTGATAGTTCTAGAACCACAAAAGGTGGAGATACCATTATCAAGTTCAGCCTTAATCCTAACTTGTCTACGTTCTATTACAAAATACAAATGCAGAACATTTCAGGATTAAGCAATCTTCCACCATTTAGCGAAGTGAATTTGGAATTTACAGTTGATAGCAATTTAAATCTCAAGCACATGCTGGTGGATGAAACATATACAGCAACAAAGGAAGGAATTCCCGTCCCTGCTAAAACTCATAATATCATTGATAATTATTATCACGCAGGCGAACCAATGGATATCCCTTCGTATAACGAAAACATCAACTACAGCGCTTTATTAGCGCAAGAGGAGGACTAACGTCATGAACAAAAGACTCAAAAAATTATTAAAAAGAACAGGAATAGTGACCACTGGCTTTGTCGCTTTTGCTGGTGCAGTTATCGGTGGATATTTACTTACTCCTAATAGAAGCAAGTTAATCGATGTTTCTGTTCAAGAAAGAGAAAAAACTCTCTTTGAGAAATTCGTTGAAAAATTAACCAAAGATGTTGGTATGTCAGAAGAAGAACAAGGCGAAAATGAAGTTGAACACTATTTAAGCGCAAAATTTGCGGGACTTACTAGTAGTGAGAAGTTCCAAATCACTTATAAGAAAGATAAGGATTCTGCACTTAACAGCATCACCATCGAAGAAGGTGAAATTGACTTCAGAATGTCTGCTTTAGCGATGTCTGCTATCGAATTTAATATCGATTTAGGTGTCAACTATAACGGCAAATACTTACCAATTACTTTGGGTCATTTCGGTAACGATGTCTATTTCGGCTTAAAAGACATGAAAATCAAAATGACAGATTTTAAATTAGAAAATTTGTCTACTAAATATCTTTTAGCCTTTGCAGCCTACGCTAATTTAGACTCTACTTCCTTATTCTCTGATTTAGGAACATTAATCAATGAGAAACTTGGTAGTGTCTTTGATAACTTATTAAATGGCGGTATTGGCACTGAAGTTAATGTCAACGAAGCGAAAAACGATCAACAAAACGAAGAAGAAGCTGAATTCGATTTTGCTAGCTTATTATCTGCTTCGCCAAAAGAATCTAGTAGAGGTAACGACACTGTTTTCTCATTAGGAGAAACTGATAAAGTTGGTGGCTTAAAGATTAACCTTGTCGCTGATAGTGAATTATCTCTTAAAAGAGTGGAATTAGAAAATATCAGCTTTGGTACAGTCACCATCAATGGTGCAATTGATGTTGAAATCAAACCTTATGATTCTTTCGTTTCCCCAGCATTAGATGGTTACTATGAAGTATTTAACTATACTTCATTAACTGGCAAATTACTTTCCGTATTAAAAGAAGGTAATCAAAAATTTGGTTTAGAATTTAGTTTAGACCTTGATAATGTTGTGGATTCTGTTTCTACTGATATTGCTAAAGTTGCTGGTTCTATTAATATCGATTTCGATAAATTATTAGATTTAAGTCAATATCAAGCGATTGATAAGCCAGAAAAACCAGAAGATTATAAAATGGTTGGTGATCTTAAAGATGTCGGCTTTAATTTACAATTAGACTTAATTGGACAAAATGATGTTGAATATGCGAACTTAGACTTAGTGTTCGCTAATGGTGAAGGCTATTTAAGATTTAATGAACAAGATGATGGACATGGTAACTTAGAATCTGTTATGAAATTATATTTCGATACAGAAACTATGAACTGGATTTTATCCAAAGTTCCAGAATTAATTGATAATCTTTCCCAAGATAGTGGCACTGACACTATGGAAACATTATCTAAGTTCTTATCAGAAGATTTAGTGGATTCTATCAATAATTATGATTTCTCCTTTATCTTAGATATGCTTAAGACACTTAAGAATGATGAAACTGGTTTTGAATTAGGTATTGATTTATCTGCTTTAAATATTGGTGAAAACGCCGAAGTTGTTATTAGAGTGAATAACGATGCTGATTATTTCCAAGACTATTTTGATTTAGAAGAAGTTATTGTTGAATTAAATAACAAACCATCATTAACTGCAGAAGAAGAAGCACAATTAGACGCTGCAATTGCTTCTTTCCAAGAAAAGATGGGTGCAGTCAATAATAGTGGTCTTAATGTCGATATAAACGGTCTTGCCTTTGGTAACTTCACCTTAGGTGCTAATATGAAAACCGCTCCATTTAGTGAACCAAATTTAGGAGATTACTCCTTATATCAATCTACTAAATTCATTCCTGATGTTGTTGAACAAGTCACTGAACTTGCTAATGTCAAGAAAACTGGTTTCAAAATTAGTGGTTCTATGTTAGATAGTCAAAACTTAGGTATTAGATTTAATGGCCAAGGTTGCTTAGACAATAACGATGAAGTTAAAGAAGGCTTTGGTAATATGACCATTAACCAATATAAATATAGTGGTAGTCAAGTATGGGCTACACATGACATGTATGTGAATGTCACCAATTTAGCCTCCAACATTCAAGAATATGAAGTGGAAGATTCTAACGGCAAAATGGTGAAAAAGAAGAACAACTTAAATGAAGCTTTATTTATCTATGGTGATCCTGATGACGCTAGCAAGTCTGTTAAAGGTAAAATGAAACTTCAAACATTCTCTGATTTAATTGATGTGGTTATGACCTTCATTAATGAAGAAGGTAGTAATCCAAAATACACCAAGTTCTTAGAACCTATTACTAAACTCTTAGGTATGAATAGCCTTGGTAGTATCTTAGATAGTAAAGATTATCTCTATTTTGCAAGTAATAATCTTCTTAAGAAGATTGATATTACTGAAAATGGTAACGGTACTGAAATCAAGATTGTAATTAACAAAAACATGTTTGGTATGAATTTACCAGCCGATATTGCTCTTTCCATCAACACAAAATATAACGACGAAGGTAAACAAGAATTACATTCATTAGTGATCAAAGATTTAGTCCTCTCTAATAAAGAAAATGCTTCTAAACTCAATTTAACTTTTGAATTAGAAGACTATAACAACGGCACCGTTAATAGAATTCATAAGGGTGATAACTTTATGTCATTAGATGGCATTAAGACCTTATTACAATTAGGTATTAACACCACTAAAGTGAACTTCTATCACTTAACTGCCGAAGCTTTAATCAGAATGAACTCTACAAACATCTTAAAACCAGACTTAAAAGGTATTAACTTCTATGTCTATGTTGATGGTGTACACGTGAAAGTCTTTGG
>DGHZ01000047.1 GCA_002392945.1 Caryophanales bacterium UBA3835
TTAATATAGTCGACTTGACTATCTACATTATAATATACAATAATTTTTTAAAATTTTTACATTAAATAAAAAGAAGACATTAATTGTCTTCTTTATTGTAATCTGTTAGCATGTCAGTAACTTTTACAAAGGCGTCTTTATTCCACTTTAGTACATACCACTCATTATCTTTAAATAGATAAATATAGTCAGCATCACTTTGACATCTAAAGTCATATTTATCTGCATCAACTTCTGGACGATGTAGGTAAGCTCCACGTTCACCTCTATCACGTTCATAGAATTCACATTCGTCAGTAGTTTTTTCTAAACAAGACATATCACCAAAGCTTAATAATTCTGTAATCTTCGGTTCAGTATTGTAATAATTTACTAGTACCTTACCAACTCACTCAGGATAGCCATCATGATGACAATATGAATATTGAACTTTATTACCTCTTTGAATACCAATTAAGCAGCGGGTGCTCACAGTTAATTCTCCTTATTTTTATTATGTGGGTCAAGATGTGCAGGAATAGGATTATATTTATCAAAGACTTCAATTCTAATAGGAGTAAAGTTTTGACGTTCTACACATACACATCTACTATTTTCAGTTTCAGTATTAAATACTGGCATAGAATGAACATGGCCGAAAATAAAGTAGAAAGGACTTGAATTAGGATTCATCCATTCCATAGGCTCATGAGATAAACAAAAGAACTTCTTTAAGATAATAGGATACTTAGAAACATATTCAAATCCCCATTTCATATAAACTTCATCTGGAAGATTATCATGGTTTCCTTTTACCATTCTCTTATGACCATTTAATCTGCTTACTAATTTTGTCTCAGTAAGTTCGCCTGTGTGAGGATCAATTCCATCGCATTGTTTTGGATCAAATTTAACGATTTTAAATTCTTTTCTAGTAACAATATCCTCAATATCTTTTTGAGGACCAAAAGCAAAATCACCTAAGAACCAAACAGTATCATTCTTACCAACTACTTTATTCCAGTTATAGATTAACATTTCATTGTGATAGTGTAATACTTCTTTTAAGATTAATTGATCTTCAGGAGCATTACTATAATCATTTAAAACGTCCTCTCTAGTAAGGTTATGCTGAATTTTAGCGACCTTAGTCATATATTCTAAAGTCGCATCAATTCTAACTGGTTCATACTTAAGGACATTCTTATGATTAAAATGAAGATCACTAATAAAGAATGTCTTTGGCATAACTATTCACTCTTTTCTGTTTTTGCTTTCTTAGTTTTCTTTGGCTTACTTGTTAAACGTTCAGCAAGTGCATCTGCTAAAAGGTCCATTGTTGCCTCAAGCTTAGCCTGTCTAAGTTCAGCTCTCTTAGCTGCTTGCTTAGCTCTCTTAGCTGCGGCTCTCTTATTAGCTTCCTCAGCCTTTTCTTGTGCCTCTTTCTTAGCAGCTTCCCTAGCTTCTCTTTCCTTCTTTAAGTTTTTAACTAATCCATTTTCACGAACAAACTTACGGAAGTTTTCCTTAGAACCAAATAATTGATAAGCTAAAGTCATAGCAACACCAACATATGGATCAAACTCATCCTTGTCTGATGCCTTAGCAACAGTAACCTTCTTTACTGGCTCTAGGCCAAAAGCTTTAGTAAATTGTCCAGCTTCCTCTGTAATAGTTGTTACAGTCTTTCTGTCTTCATCAATAATAATTTGTTTTAAATCTTTGTCATTAATCTTCATAATATCTTTTTCCTTTTCTTTATTTGTTTTTTGTAATAATTCTTTAGCTTCTTTTTTAGATAGATCATTAAAGTCTTTTTTATCTGTATTATCTATTGTAATAGTGCAAACTTTACTTGGATCTACCCAAAGGGAATGATAAACCGATGGATCAGTCTCATATACATTTGGTTTATATTCATTAAATAGTTTATCAACATCACGCTTAGTATATGTATATTGATATTTAATTGATTTAAATTTATCACCTTCTGCGATTGTGGTAGCAGTTTGAGAATCTCCTTGACCTAAATCAAGTCCAACGCCAATCTGTTCAGCTAATTGATTACGCCATGCTTCCATTTGTTCTGAAAGTGTTGCAATTGCTTGAGATTCTAAATGCTTTCCAATATCGAAAGGCTCTACAGAACAAATTTCATCCTTATGTGGTAAATAAACTTGCCACTTACCAAAAGTTAATCTAGTATTAAACTTATCACCGGGTTTATTATAAGCACCTGCATAGAAATCATAAACCGGCGTTTGATTCATTTGACGTAAATCAGATAATACATAGATAGTTCCATCTGATAAAGTTACTTGTGCTTCAATATCTCTACTTAAGCCATTAAAAAGCTTAAACAAATTAGCATCAATAGTTAAGCTAACTTCACTTGTACGTTTATCAAACATTCCTTGATCAGTGCTAATAGAATCTATTTCAAAATCTTTACCAGCTAACTGTGCTGGGGTAGAACTATATTTTCTATAAAATCTAATAATATTTTTAGACATAAACACGCTCCTTATTTTAAAATACAATAATTAAGTAGATTAATTTCATTATTATAAGGTTTTTCTGGATATAAATGCTTAAAGATAGCGTTTTCAGCAGAATCATAAGCTTCCTTTGTCTTACTAAATTCAGCTAGAGAAATGTAAACGCTTTCAACTTGTCCTGTAATCTTATTAAAATATACAAACTTAATTCTCATACTATTCTCCTCCCATGTTGTCACGATCGAAATTTTTATACACTATATTATACAATAATGGTAAAATAAAAAGACTGATTAATACCAGTCTTTTTCTATTTTTTTATGAGATTTTACTAAGAAATTTATATACTCGTTTTGACACTTAGGACAGACCTCAATAAAGAAGCTGTCCGTAGTAAATTTTTTACCACAATAAACGCATGTATTATCAAAAGTAAGTTTCTTTTCTTGATTTTCCATAGATTTTTCTCCTAATAATATCATTTGCCAAAAAAACAAGCCCAGCTCAGTGTTCAATATTTAAATTGAGCACTCAGGTGGACCTGAGGGGAGTCGAACCCCTGTATTAAAGTCTATTCATTTGGTTTTCTACATGTTATCTTATTTATGTCCTTGTACAAATTATATCATCTGTAAATAAGCAAATTAGAAATATAATTCGATTAGCTTCTATGATCGTTTCGATTTCCTTTCGACTGCTAATAAATACAAAGTTTATCTACACCTATAAATATTAACTACTAATTAGTTTAGGTAGACTAATGTTCGTTTGCTAGTACTTATTGACTAGGCTAAAGCTGCAACTCTTTGAGCACCAAAGCCTCTGAAGAAGTTTGCAATTTTGTTAAAAATAGAATTTGTGTTTGCGTTTATTCAAACCTCGACGTTTTTAACCCGGTCTGCCGGACATGCTTACCATCTTTCAAAACTCCAAGCGAATCCATAAAACAAGCCCATGGAAAGATTAG
>DGHZ01000048.1:0-9690 GCA_002392945.1 Caryophanales bacterium UBA3835
CGGGTGTTATAAAATAACATTCGCTACTCGCAGGTGTAGTTCAGTGGTAGAACACTAGCCTTCCAAGCTAGTTATGCGGGTCCGATTCCCGTCACCTGCTCCAAACGATTTAAAAAACAGTGCTCAAGCACTGTTTTATTTTTTTGATATCAATTACTCTTTACACCAACTATCCACTGCTGTAATTAATTCATTGTAGTGAACAGTATCTTCATTAATTTTATCGTGGCCTTTATCTTTAAAATAGATATAACCTTGATGTGGTTCAGTAGTACTTGTGTAATAAGTAATACCTTTAGCATCTAAAGCGGTTTGAAGAGTTGCATATTGTTTTATACCTACAATGGTGTCAATTCCAGAATAAGCACAGATGATTTTAAATTTAGAAGCTTCATCAGCCTTATTAATCCAATAAGTAACTGAAAGTTGATCTTCTCCGCCATCAGCAGCAGTTATATTTTTATAGGCTGGTGCTTCTGGATTAGTAACATAATTTTCTTCGCTATCGGTAGCTTCTTTAACTTGCGCGATAGTATAAGGCATTCCACACATACCATTAGCAATTCTAAAGGTTTGATAATCAGTCCAATTTTTGCCTTCTCCAGCAACTGCGAGTGGGCTTAAATTTCCGCTTTGAGCGGCAATTGCATTTTTATCAATACCGGCATTTAAAACTTCTTCGGTTGAGTGAGTAAAAGATTTCCATGCATCTTCTTTAATATCAACTGGTCCAACCGCATCAACAATAAACTTAATTGGGATAGCGGATTCTTTACCACGCGAATAAGCATAAAGCATTGATAAATGGGCTCCAGAAGAAGCTCCACCAATGACAAGTTCAGTTTTAGTGGTATCAAACTTTAATTGTATTAAAACATCTTTAATAGATTTGATGCAAGCATCAATTTCATCTAAATTTCTAAATATTGAACGAGATGGGTCATCCATTTCTCTTCTTAAGAGTGTGTATTTAATGGTTGCGGTAATATAACCTTTGCTGGCGAAATTATGGATATATGGATTAACATCTGTTTTAACTCCAGATACCCAAGCTCCACCATGGATAAATAAAATAACAATATGCTTTTGGTTTCTAGGAGTTTTACTCTCACTAGGAACATATAAATCATAGTTATTATGTAATTGGTTAGCGTCAGGATAATCTTCTCCGCTATTAACGTTATAACCCATATGATGGGAACCACCTACTTTGTAGGTGTTAGGAACATAGAATTTGTCATTTTTAGAATCATAAGTTCCATAACAAAGATTTTTAAATACTTTAGTCCCTTCTCCAGCTTCACTAGGTGCGTCTTTTTCTGCTACCTCACCTGATGGTGAATCGATAACTGTAGTGCCTGGAGGAATAGTTTCTTCCTCGTCATAAATTGGATTATAAATATTAGGCTGCATGATATCGCTATCATTAAATAATGAACAGCTAGATAAGGCTAAAGAGCCACTTAATAAACAAATGGAAAGTAAGAATTTTTTATTCATGGATAACTACCTCCGTAGGTTTTGGACCTCTGCCACTTCTTTTGTCTTTATATTCTTTCTTAACTGAATGAGCTAAGACCGTGTAAACAATAGCAAAGACAATCATCGCAATAAAGATAATTGAAGGTACTAATATCGATGTTCTTGGAGCAATAGCAAAGCTTTGAATTGGTGTGCCTTCTAACTTACTTTGAATAAATGATAGGCTTGGTAAATAGAATTTCGCAAATATCGTTAAGGCTAATCCTAATACAACCTGTAACGAACCCACAATCCAGAACCACGGACCAAAAATCGTCCACGGCTTTTCTCTTGAGAAGGTTCTAACAACAGTAATTATTAATAAGATTCCCCAAATAATCGCAAAGACAATAACGCCAATTAATAAGCCTAAACAAACATATCCACTGATTTGATAGAAAGCATCTGGAAGAATGCTATAGACATATAATTTAGTTAATTCGGTAGCATAATGCTCATTTGATTCATCTGGTTTTTGATCTGGAATCGGAGTAGATGAAGAAATGTTTTCCTTAATAGATTTAGCCAAGAAGATATAAGTAGCTTGGCTAATTTTGACACATGTATTTCCATCACTTGACATTAAACCAGCATTATTTAAAACTTTGGTAAAGTTGCTTTTTAAGTTATCCCTTAAATTAGGGTCATTAATCATCGCATTAATATCGACTTGGCCACCAGTAACTTCATCGGCTTCGTTAATAACGAGTTTTAACTGATCAATAATAACATCAGCAAAAGCATCAACTGTGCACCCTTTTTCTGGATGCTCAGGATCTGACGAGGTATTAGCGGTATCATATAAAGCTTTGGCAAAACCTCTAAAGTAGTTATCGTTCATTCCCACTTCATCCATAATGTCGATAGCAGGAGTAGAAGAACCTTTTTCTTCTAGAGATTTTTTAAGTTGTTTATACACTTCCTTTTTAGCAACTCCACGAAGAACAGTTCTAGCGGTGTATTCTGTTAGAATATCCACTGCTTCGTGTAAATCTTTAAAGACACCATCGACGTTTTTAGAAATCAATTCTTGATTAATTAAATCACGGTCTTCTTTTCCCATTAAGGAAGAAACTTCACTAAAGTTTAAATCAACATCCATTGTTAAATTGATGTGGTCAGTGCCTAAGACATGAGCGACATCAATATCGTTAATGTAGTTCTCTTTTAATACTGGGTCAGTTTCGCTAGGATCAATTGAGCCAACATTAATCTGTTTAACAACGTCATTAAAGTAATTACTAATGAATTTGTTATCAATTGATATGCGGGAATTAAATGTAAAAGTGGATGTGACAAATAATAAGATCATCGCAATCGCGGCAACCCCCATAATCACAAAGTTAAATATTCGGATAACACTCTTCATATATTAAACTCCTTGTATCTATATAATAATAGAAACCTAATAAATTAGGTATCTTTCTTTATCTTTTTGTATATTCCACTTTTGAAGCAAAGGAAATATTATCGTTAACTTTGCCCACGAGAACTTCTGGATTATTCTTATTGGAAAATATAACAATTTTATTAGGATGAATGATCTCTTTTTCATAATTAAGAGTCAAACGAGTCACACGATTTTCTTTGTAGAAAGAGTCATCATGAACATCTAAAACATAATCGTAATAAAATGTGTTATTAATATGTAAATTAATATCTAATTCGCTTTCTTTAGTTAAACGTTCTAAAACAACATTAGAGGCTTCATCATTTATCTTAGGAGGTAACTCTAAATCATCAGGGCAGCTTTCAAAAGGCAATACGACATCCTTTAAAGGATGTAAAGCAATTTTTCTTGTATCAAAATTAACAATAACCCAGGTTGAAGAAATGCTGACCAATAAATTTTTATGTTTATCATAGACTTGGAAATATCTAGGGAACATAAATCCTTTAGCTTCCCCATGATGAGTAGATAAAAAATATTTCTCTTTAAGTTTCGGAAGACGATTAATTTTAATATCCGTTCTCACTACAACCCAGATGTTGTTATCTTTCATTAAAACATCGCGGTCAATTTTTAATCTTCTAGCATGTTCAACGGCGACATCTTGAGCGTGTAACATTAATCGAGAAATTTTAATTTCCCCATTAATATCCACTTCACTTTTATCAACTACAAATTTTTCTTGATACATAAATGTTATTAAAATTATATCTTAAAACAAACAAAAAGGTGATGATTTTATCACCACCTTCACTTTTACATCTTAGAAATAACTAATTTATCATCGATGTAATCAAGTAAATACTTATATTTTGTAGAGATATTTCCTTGAATGATCTCTTTAGCAATTAAAGTCTCAATATTATTTTGAATAAATCTCTTTAAAGGTCTAGCGCCAAAAGTAGGAGAGTAGGCACTATCAATGATATATTGTTTAACTTTGTTAGAGAATTCAAAGGAATAATAATTCTCTTTTAATCTTTCATTTAAAGTATTTAGAAGTTTTTCCACAATCTTATATTGATTGTCTTTGGTAAGTGGATTGAAATATATTATTTCGTCAATACGGTTTAAGAACTCTGGCTTAAATGTTTGATGAATTAAATTATCAACTTCTTTTTTCTTACCGTTAAGTAAGTATTCACTACCAAGATTACTAGTCATAATGATAATCGTATTTTTAAAGTCCACCACTCTACCTTGAGAGTCAGTTAATCGACCATCATCCAAGATTTGAAGTAATAAGTTAAATACTTCAGGATGTGCTTTTTCAATTTCATCGAATAAGACAATAGAGTATGGATTTCTTCTGACTTTTTCTGTTAGTTGGCCGCCTTCTTCATAACCAACATATCCTGGTGGGGCGCCAATTAATCTTGAAGTAGAATATTTTTCCATATATTCACTCATATCGATTCTTACCATATGAGTTTCACTATCAAAGAGTAGTTCTGCTAGACTTCTAGCCACTTCAGTTTTACCAACTCCGGTAGGGCCTAAGAACATGAATGATCCAATTGGTCGATTTTGATCTTTAATACCTGCTCGTTGACGAATAATCGCATCGCTGACAAGTTTAAGAGCCTCATCTTGACCGATTACTCTTTTTCTAAGTTGCTCTTCTAGATGCATGACTTTTTCTTTTTCACCTTGAGAGATTTTACTTAAAGGAATATTAGTAATCTTAGAGACAATCTTAGCGATTTCTTCTTCAGTCACAACTTCAGAAAGAATCTTTTTATCCTTATTAGCTTCTTCTAATTCCTTAATCTTCTTTTCTAATTCAGGAATATCTTTATATTGAAGTTTAGAGGCTTTTTCATAGTCTGCATTATAAAAGGCATTATCTAGATCAAATTTTAATTTATCTAAGGCAGTTTTTTGCTCTTTAATCTTAAGATTAATTTCTTTTTCTTTTTGCCACTTAGAATTCATTTCTTCTTGCTGTTTTTTAAGATTATCTAAATTTGAATTAATCTTCTCTAATCTCTTTTTAGAAGATTCATCGCTCTCTTTTTCTAACGCAAACTTTTCAATTTCTAATTGTTTAATCTTTCTAGATAATTCATCTAATTCAATTGGAGTAGATTCAAGTTCCACTCTTATTGAAGCGCAAGCCTGATCAATTAAATCGATTGCCTTATCTGGTAGATATCTACTAGTGATATATCGATTAGACAAAGATACCGCAGCAACAATCGCATTATCAGTGATTTTCACCCCGTGATGGGTTTCAAATTTCTCTTTAAGTCCACGAAGAATAGAAATACTGTCTTCAACAGAAGGTTCGTTGACTAATACTTGTTGGAATCGTCTTTCAAGCGCTCGATCTTTTTCAATATAAAGTCGATACTCTTTTAAAGTAGTCGCACCAATACAGTCAATCTCTCCTCTAGCAAGCATTGGTTTAAGCATATTAGAAGCATCTAATGCTCCTTCTGTTTGGCCAGCGCCAACAATTAAATGAATTTCATCGATAAAAAGAATGATTTGACCTTCAGAATTCTTAATTTTATTAAGAACTGCTTTAAGTCGCTCTTCAAATTCTCCTCGATATTTTGCCCCAGCAACTAGAGCGCCCATATCTAGTTCATAAATCATTTTATTTTTTAAACTAGTAGGCACATCATCTTTTACAATACGTAAAGCAAGTCCTTCAATAATTGCCGTCTTACCAACACCTGGTTCACCAATTAAGATGACGTTATTTTTATTTTTTCTACTTAATACTTCGATGATTTGATGAATTTCTTCATCTCTACCAATAACAGGGTCTATCTTTCCTTCCTTGGCAGCTTTAGTCACATCTCGACCAAATTTTTCTAAGATATTTTCGTCTTGGGAATAATCTTCCATACCTTGCATATTGTTCATAATTTGTGACCTCCTTTTAGCACTCTCAATCCTCAAGTGCTAAGTATATTATAACTCTTTTTTGGCACTCGTCAATAGAGAGTGCTAATTTTTTTAAAATTGTTGCATTCTTATTATCCTTATATAAATATAAATATATGAACTTTGAACTACTCGTGGCCACTAATAACGACCACAAACTAAAAGAAATTAGACAAATATTATCTCCACATCATATAACAGTGTATGGGATGAAAGACCTTAATATTGATATTGGAGAAGTAGAAGAAAACGGTAAAACATATTTTGAGAATGCTTTAATTAAAGCTAAGGCTCTACAACAAGTTACTAAAATGCCTATTATCGCTGATGATTCAGGCTTAGAAGTTTTATCCTTAAATAATAAGCCAGGACTATACTCCGCTAGATTTGCTAAAGACTGTGGAGGACATATGGAAGCTTTTAAAATCTTAGATAAAGAATTAGAGGGATTAGATCGCTCTGCTAGATTTATGTGCGATATCGTTTTAGTAAATGTTGAAGATAAACCTTTATTATTTGAAGGCATTGTCCCAGGCAGAATCGGCTATGAGCCTGATGGTAATACCGGTTTTGGGTATGATCCAATTTTTATATGTGATGAACTTAATAAGAGTTACGCCTCGTTAAGTGAAGAAGAAAAAAACCGGGTTTCTCACCGCGGTAAAGCTCTAAAAAAATTATTAACTTATCTAAAGATAAATGGCTACGCATCTTAATCGATACGTAGTCTTCTTTTCTTTAAAGTCACTCTCCAAGAAATACTTAAGATAAATAATATAGTAGCGACAATAAATAACAATGCGCTTCCACCCAAAAAAGAATAGAAGAAAATAGGGTCATCTTTAAAGATTACAGTAGAAGCAACTCCTCCTGCTGTTAAGATATAAAAGATAATCGAGAACACAAAAGCCACTTTTTGAGATTGAACAACTTTAGTGTAATCCTTAAAGACTTGGTCTTTGATATAACGTTTATGTTTATCATCAATATTTAAGCTTGATAAACGGAATCTATTTAAGTGAGTATTGATTCTTTTTTTGGTGGAAAAATCAATAACAGCCTTTTCATTATAAGTTTTAACATAGCGATAAGGAGTGCCATCACATAAATAAGCGTCAGTGCGGAGTTCATTCTTTTTCTCACCGATATTATGTTCAAGCATATTATCCATAACTTCAACTTGACTTGAGTGATGATCTTTTTTGATGTTTTTAATTATTGAAAGAATTAATTCTTTCATTTTAATCGTGTCACGTAGATGTACCCAATATAGTTTTAAACATTCAACATCATAAAAATATGATCTAAATGTTAATTTCATTTTGACCGCGAATTCATATTCGTCCAAAGCAAAATTAATTTTCTTTAAGAAGAAGATAAAGTCATCAATATCACATCCTTCATAAGGAGTGTTTTCAAGTAATGTATAAGCTTCCGCTAAATAGGACTTACGGACTTTGCTCATATAAATAAGGCAAAGGATTCTCCCTAATAAAGCGTGCGCTTCTTTTGGTTCAAGTTCAATAACAGAGGCGTATTGACTATAAGCAAGAACTGGATCACAAGTAACAAATAAAGTGTTATCGGCTTTCATAAGCATTTTAGAGATTAACTCCGCATAGCCTTCAATCGCCACTTTTGGCTCCACTTCTTTCATACAAATAGGGCAAAAACAAGTCGATGCCTCTGGATTAACCGGGAAGATACGACGGTCCACTCTATGAGTTACACAATATGGACATAAACCTTTTCTTGTAGCCATAATTGTTAAAATTATACAATAATTTTGAAAAATGGAAATAAAAATATAGAATGTAAATATGAAATTTGTAGATAACCCAGAATTAAAAAGTCACTTAAATGAATTAATTGATAAACACCAACTTAATCTTTCTATTTCAGATTTATTAGGTAGCATCTTCGCTAATTTAGAAATCACTAATAAAAAAGAGATTAATCTTTTAAGTGAAAAATTTAAAAGTGATAGTCACGATATATTTCTTTCTAAAATAAGTGATTATCTAGATATTGATTTATCTATTGAAGATAATGAAGAAATTTTTGATAAATATATCGCTAAGGCTATTAATGAATTAGATTCCTCTAAATATATAAATAACAGCTACTATAAATTTGTAAAACCTAAAGCTAGTAAATTTGGTAAATATGAATTAATTTGGGACCACTATGAACCATATGAATTATTCGCCTATAAAGATATGTCTAATAAAGACTATATAGAAATAAATTCACTAGGTTATTTTAAAGAGAAATTCCCATTTTTATCACTTAACTATCAAGGTGTGACTTGGATGAATATCACCCCAAATGAAATCGAAACAATGGAAAAATCAATTGAAGAGATTAAAGGTGATGTCATTGTTTTTGGCCTAGGCTTAGGTTATCTCCCTTTTATGGTTATTAACAAAGAAGAAGTTAGTCACGTTAAAATCATAGAAAACGATCCTAATATCATAAAATTATTTAAAGATAATCTTTTAGATTATTTTCCAAGTAAAGAGAAATTAGAAATAGTTCAAGACGACGCTACTAAATATCTAAAAACTGATTTAAAAAGTGATTATGCATTTATCGATTTATGGCATTCCCCAGAAGACGGATTAGAGTTATTCCTCAAATTCAAAAAGAGTGAAAAGTATTCTCAGTCCACTACTTATCTATACTGGCTAGAATCATCATTTTATTTATATTTAAGAAGACTAATGATGACTTTAATTGAAGAAAATTTAGATAACCAAAATCATGACTATACTAATGAAAGTAATTATGAAGATCACATCATCAATCTTTATTATAAGAAAACAAAAGACCTTGTCATTTCTAACAAGGCCCAATTAGATAATTTATTAAGTGATAATTCTTTATTAGAATTACTTGATGACTGATAGATATTCAGTCATTTTTTGTACTCTTTTATAAAGTTCTTTAATATCTTCACCAACAAAGAATTCTCGATCGTAATATAAAACTTTGCCGTTAATCATTGTCATCTTTACGACATCTTTTTCTCCAGCGTAAACTAAATTATTAACAATATTGTTAATCGGTTGCATACTTGGTCGAGATAAATCAATCATAATGATGTCGGCAAGTTTACCAACTTCTAAAGTGTCAGCGTCAGTTAAATTCATAGCTTTCGCCCCGTTTACTGTTGCCATTTTTAAAACTTCAAATGCAGGAATAGAGACAGGATCTTTGAGCACTAATTTTTGTAAACCAGTCACTAAATACATTTCTCTAAACATATCTAAAGCATTATTGCTAGCTGGTCCATCAGTTCCTAACGCCACAGTTACTCCTTTAGAAAGAAGTTTTTTAATTTCCGCTACTCCGCTAGCGAGTTTCATATTACTTGCAGGATTAGAAACAACAATAATATTTCTCTTTTTAATGATATCAATATCATTATCATCTAAATAAACACCATGGAATATCGCTCCACCACGGTCAAAGAAATGTAAATCATCAAAGAATTTCATTGGACGAATTCCACGTCTAGATAAACAATCATCCACTTCTTGAGCAGTTTCACTTAAGTGAGTATAGAAAGGAAGCTTGGTCTCGTCTAATATCTCTTTAGTGGTTTTAAACATCTCATCTGTTGGAGTGTATTCACTATGTAAACCAATAACAGCCTTCACTAGACTATCTTTATCCTCATTACATTTAATTAACTCTAGACAGGTTTGTTTGTTTCTACTACTTGGGTCATACATAATAAGGTTGACCGCTCTAAAGCCATATTCTTTACATGCCCTTTCAAATTCCTCAGGGAAGAAATATTGGTCAACTACTCCAGTTAT
>DGHZ01000048.1:9804-22439 GCA_002392945.1 Caryophanales bacterium UBA3835
AAATTGGCTTCACGAGGAAATATTTCTTTAAATAGCCAATCATGTAAGGCCAAATCATCAGCTTTACTACGTAAAAATGTCATCGCACTATGAGTGTGAGCATTTTTAAATCCTGGCATTAATAAATTGCCTTCACAGTCGATTACCTTATCGTATTTGGCATTAATATCAACCATAGGTCCAATTTCACTAATACGATTATCAGTAATAACAATATGACCTTCTTTAATTTGGTCATTTTTCATTGATAAAATTTTTGCGTTTTTTAATAAAGTTTTCATACTCACCATTATAAAGAAAATCCCTTTAGATATAAAGTCTAAGGGGATTTAAATTAATTATTTTCCTTCGTAAGCTTCTTTTAAGATAACTTTCATATCTTCCACGAGTGGAACTCTTGGATTACATGGGGAACATTGATCTTCATAAGCAAGAACGGCAATTCTATCTAAGTGAGAATAGAACGCTTCTTTTTCAATGCCGGTATCTTTAAAGCAAGTGGCTAAGCCAATTTCTTTTGCTAATTTTTCACAAGCCGAGGCTAAAGATTCCACTCCTTCTTCTGGGGTAGAGGCTTTTAAGCCAAGGAGTTTAGCAATTTCTTGATATTTCTTATCAGCACAATAATGGTTATATTTTGGCCAAACGCTAAGTTTAGTTGGTACTTGTCCATTATATCTAATAACGTGTGGTAATAAGATAGAACAAGCTAAGCCATGTACTGTATGGAATTCTGCTCCAACTTTATGAGCCATAGAGTGAGTCATACCTAAGAAAGCATTAGCAAACGCCATACCTGCAATAGTTGCGGCGTTATGCATTTTTTCTCTAGCTTCTAAATCATGTTGTCCGTCTTTCACACATCTTGGTAAATATTCAAAGACCAATTGAATAGCCTTTAAGGCTAAGCCGTCCGTATAGTCACTAGCCATCACGCTAACATATGCTTCAATCGCGTGAGTTAAGACATCCATACCAGTCATTGCAGTTGGTCTAGGAGGTAAGTTTGTAGTAAATTCTGGATCGACAATTGCGATAGTTGGAGTTAAGGAATAATCAGTTAAAGGATATTTCTTATTATTCTTCTTATCGGAAATAACCGCAAATGGAGTAACTTCACTACCTGTTCCGGAAGTTGTAGGGATACAGATGAGTCTACTTCTATTACCGAGTTCTGGGTATTTAAAGGCTCTTTTTCTAATATCCATGAACTTTTGTTTTAAATCATCAAAGTTTACTTCTGGATGTTCATAGAATAACCACATGCCTTTAGCAGCATCCATAACCGAACCACCACCTAAAGCGATAATGGTGTCTGGTTGGAAGACTTTCATTTGTTCAGCTCCCTTACGAACTGTTTCAATATCTGGATCTGGTTCCACGTCACAGAATAACTGCATTGTAACTTTGTTACGTCTAGAATTAATTTGTTCAGCAATCTTTTTAAAGAAACCGAATTCCACCATGGAAGTATCAGTAACAATAAAGACTTTTTCCATGTCTTTACATGATTTTAAATATTGTATTGAATTTCTCTCAAAATAAATTTTGCGAGGGACTTTAAACCATTGCACAGTGTTTCTCCTTTTACCAACTTTTTTAATGTTGATTAAATTAACTGCGGAGACATTACCTCCGATAGAATTTCTACCATAGCTTCCACAACCAAGGGTTAAAGATGGAAGGAATGAGTTATAGACATTACCGATTCCACCAAAGGTGGCTGGAGAATTCCAAATAATTCTCATCGCTAAAACTTTATCGCCAAATTTATCAGCTAAAGATTGTTCAGCGCAGTGAATAGCCGCACTATGACCAAGTCCATTAAAGGCTACCATTTGGCTAGCTCTTTCAATGCCTTCATCTTCACTATTAACTTTAAAGAACGCTAAGACTGGAGATAATTTTTCTCTACTAATTGGCTCGCTTGTTCCTACGACTTTACATTCAACACCGATAACAGAGGTATCCTTAGGAATGCTAAATCCAGCTTGTTCGGCAATCCACCAGGCTGGTTTACCAACGATATCAGGATTTAATTTCGCTCCTTCAACCCCTTCATCACCTACCGCATAGCCAAACATATAGCGTGATAATTTCTTCTTTTCTTCTTCGTTTACAAAGTAAACCTTGAATCTTTTGAATAATTCAATTGCCTCTTTATAAATCTCTTTATCAATAATAGCGGCTTGTTCAGAAGCACAAATCATACCGTTATCAAATGATTTAGATAAAACAATATCGTTAACGGCTTGTTCAACATTACAAGATTTATGCATATAAGCAGGAACATTACCAGCACCTACACCCATTGCAGGTTTCCCACAGCTATAAGCTGCCTTAACCATCGCATTACCACCAGTAGCAAGGATTGTTGCTACTCCTGGGTGATTCATTAATAAAGAGGTTGCTTCCATACTTGGATGTTCAATCCATTGAATACAATTTTCAGGAGCACCTGCTGCGATAGCAGCATCACGCATTACAATCGCTGCTTGTTTAGAACATTGTTGAGCGCTTGGATGGAAAGCGAAAATAATAGGGTTTCTAGTTTTAATACAAATTAAGGATTTAAAGATAACTGTACTAGTTGGATTGGTTACCGGAGTAATACCACAAATAACACCGATTGGTTCAGCGATTTCCGTAATACCAGTGACTGGGTCTTCAGAGATAACACCAACAGTCTTTAAATGACGCATATTATTTACAACATATTCGCAAGCGAATAAGTTCTTAGTGGCCTTATCTTCAAAAACACCTCTTTTAGTTTCTTCAATTGCCGCTTGAGCAAGAGAGCCATGATGGTCTAAACCACTAACAGACATCTTTGCGACAATATAATCAATTTGATCTTGAGTAAAGTTAGAGAATTCTTTTAAAGCAACTTGAGCTTTAGCCACCAATTCATTAACTTCATCAGCCGGAGAGATAATCTCCTCTTTTTTAGCGCTATTAGCTGGTTTTTTCGCATCACTAGGGATATTCCAAGTCTTACCAGTTAAAAAAGCACCTTCAACTTTGCCTTCTGCACAATAATTACGGACACTTCTTTCAGAAAGCTTCCATTTTTTGGCAGTTTCGGCTACAGACATATATTTCATATTTATGTACCTCAGCTATAACTATATTCATTTTAACGGCAACTTGCAACATATATACAAAATATTTGCCGATAAAGGAAAATTTTTCATCAAAAAAGCAAAAAATAAATAATTATTTAATAAATACATTTAATTGTGTTATGATATCTAGCGTTCACAAGAACTGGAGTAGTACCCAAGTTGGTGAAGGGGCTTCCCTGCTAAGGAAGTAGATCGGGCAACTGGTGCGAGAGTTCGAGTCTCTCCTACTCCGCCACTAATAAAAATCCCTTGAGCAACCAAGGGTTTTATTTTGCTGATAAACTACAAGTTTATATTTAGTAACTCACTTGGTTTGCTGATATGCATACCAGCTTTATTAGTGAGAAAATCTTCATTTCTATGGAAACCATAGTCTACAAGTATCAATTTTATTTCTGCATTACTAGCGGACAAGATATCCACTTCACTATCACCGATATAAACTGTATCTGTTTTATTTACTTTTAAAGTTTTAATAATTTTATTAATCATTGATGGATCTGGTTTAATTGGACTAACCTCATCATCTCCAAGAATCATATCGAATATATTTGGATACAAAGTATTAACTAGATTTATAGCAATTTTATCTAACTTATTAGTAGCGACCGCTAAAAGATGTCCTTCTTTTTTAAGAATTCTTAAAGTTGATAGCATTCCTTTATAACGGTAAGAATAATCTAGATAATGCTTGGAATAATAATCTCTAAAATCTATTAAACATTGTTTAGCTGCTTCTAAATCTTCTATTGGCAAACTTCTTAAAAATGTTTTAAAAATGCCGTTACCAATCGCTTTAGAAGTATGGGCTACACTTTTACTTGGATAACCATTCTTATTCAAAGCGTAGTTAATTCCTCTGTTTAAATCTTTTACGGTATTTACTAAAGTACCATCTAAATCAAATATATATAATTTAGGAGTCATAATTAGATTCTTAGTATACATCAAAATATATTTATGGGTGGTTAAGAATTATAAATAATGCAATAATTATCACTAAGAGGATATAGGTATGAAAAAGAAACTCTTAATTCTAGGTGGAACTGGCTTTTTAGGTTACTACACCACTATGTTGGCCCTCAAAAAAGGATACAAAGTCGGTTCTATCTCTTTAAACGATGTCAATTTAGATGGATGGTATCCAAAAGAAGTTGATGTAAGATTTACTGATTTATTTGAAACTGATGAAGAGACCTTAACTAAAATGTTTAAAGGTTATGACTATATGATTTATTCAGTTGGACCAGACGATAGAGAAACTCCTAAAGCTCCTGCCTATGAATACTTTCATAGAAGATTAGTGGTTGAATGCGCTAAATGTTTTAGAGCAGCAGAAAAAGCCGGTATTAAAAAGGCAGCATGCTTTAACTCATATTTCGCTTATTTTGATAGAAGATATCCAGAAATGAAATTAGCGGAAAAACACCCATATATTAGATGCCGTGTCGAACAAGCCAAATTATTAAATGAGCAAAAGAAAAATATGGAAGTTGTAATGTTAGAATTTCCATATATCTTTGGCACCATGCCAGAAAGAATGCCGATCTGGAGAGATGTCTTTTTAGATAGATATGTAAACGGCCACAAATTCATTTTCTTCCCAAAGGGAAGTACATCAATGATTGCTGTTGAGCATATTGCCGAAGCCGCGATTGGCGCTATTGAATATGGAAAAGACGGGGAAAGATATCCAGTAGGTGACGAAAATAAATCATTTGATTTTATGTTAAACACTATGACTGGGGCAGTCTTAAAGAAGCCAAGAAAGATTATTCACCCAGGTAAGACTTTATGCGCTTGGGGCGGCAAGATGGTAGCGAAAAAAGAAATGAAAAAAGGTTTAGAACCAGGACTCAACTTCAAACTTGTAATGAAAGAAATTATGTCTGGGGATAAATGCTGTATTGAACCAGAGGTCATGGATAGAGTTGCAGAAGAACTCCATATCTCTAGAGGCGGATTAAAAGAGGCAATTGAAAAAACGATGCACCGCTGCTATCCAGAAGGAACATTTAAATAATATTTAAAAACAATAAAATCTACTTCTTATGGAGTAGATTTTTTTATACAATTAATATATGTCAGAATTAAAAAAGCAATATATCGCTATCGACTTGAAATCTTTTTATGCATCTGTTGAATGTATGGAAAGAAATCTTAATCCCTTAAAGACCCATTTAGTGGTAGCAGATCCTACTAGAACCGATAAAACTATTTGTCTAGCCGTATCTCCGTCATTAAAAGCGTATGGTTTACCAGGAAGATGTCGATTATTTGAAGCTAAAGAAGCAGTTAAAAAGATTAACTACCAAAGAATTAAAAAAGCCCCTAATCATAAATTTGTGGCCAAAAGTTTTAACGATGATCAGCTTAAAAGAAATCCATCGCTAGAATTAGATTTTGTGATCGCTCCGCCACAGATGGCTAAATACATTCAAAAGAGTACCGAGATATATAAAATATATCTAAAATATATAGATAGCGAAGATATTCATGTCTATTCAATTGATGAGGTTTTTATCGATGTCACTAAATATTTAAAGACTTACAAAAAGAGCGCCAGTCAAATCGCTTCGATGTTAGTAAAGGAAGTATATGAAAAAACTGGTATCACCGCTACCGCTGGGGTTGGTGACAATTTATATCTATGTAAAGTAGCGATGGATATATTGGCTAAACACGCTAAAGAAAATGAAGATGGGGTAAGAATTGCTACCCTAGATGAAATGTCATATAGGAAACTGTTATGGGACCATTTGCCTTTAACGGATTTCTGGAGAGTAGGAAGAGGATTAACTAAAAGACTCTATAATCTAGGTTTATTCACAATGGGTGATATCGCTAGACAATCTTTAATAAACGAAGACGTTTTATATGAAGAATTTGGAATCAATGCCGAACTTTTAATTGACCATGCCTGGGGATATGAGCCAGTCACTATGGATAAGATCAAATCTTATGAACCAGAAAATAATTCTTTATCAATCGGCCAAGTTCTTCCTGGACCATATGAATATAGTAAAGCTTTACTTATTATTAAAGAAATGGCGGAATCCTTATCTTTAGATATGGTTAATAAAGGATTATTAACTGATCAAATTGCCATTTCTATTGGTTATGACGTTAAAGACTTAACTCAAGATAATATTGTCATTGATAAAGACTGGTATGGTAGAGATGTTCCTAAAGGTAATCACAGCTCTATTAATATTGGTCAATTCACTAACTCCACTAGTCTAATAGAAGAAGCGTCAGTAAGATTGTTTGATAAATTAGTGAACAAAAAGCTCCATGTAAGAAGAATGTATATCGTGGCCACAAGAGTTATTAAGATAAACGAAATCAAGAAGTTTGAAAGAGACTATGAACAACTAAATTTATTTGTAGACTACGACGAATTAGAAAAGAAAAAAGAAATTGTTAAAGCTAAATTAGAAGAAGAAAACAAACTTCAACAAACAATAAACACGATTAAAAAGAAGTACGGTAAGAACAAAGTTCTTAAAGGAAGAGACTTTGAAGAAGGAGGGACCACAAGAGAACGTAATGAACAAATCGGTGGTCATAAAGCGTAATGGGTAAATATGATGACATTATTAATCTTCCTCATCATGTAAGTAAAAATCGCCCGCAGATGAGTCTAGAAAATCGAGCAGCCCAGTTTGCTCCTTTTGCCGCGCTTGTTGGTTATGCAGAAGCAATATCCGCCTCTAAAGAGATCAAAGAAGATAAAAAGCTACTCGCCGAAGATAAATTAGAGGAATTAGAAGAGACTCTCCACTACTTAAATACAGGCGACTATGTTGAAGTAAAATATTATGTAGCAAGTAAAAAGAACTACTTTACTTATAAAGGACATATTAAACGCATTGACCAAATTGATAAATTAATTATTTTTGATAATCGAAAATCTATATCAATCAAAGAAATTATTGATATAAAATTATTAAGTAATGAATTCTAGAAAAAGATATTTAAACTTATTTTTTAACTTTCTGATTGTTGTTTTAGTTTTGATTTCTATTTACGCAATGATCACCACAAGCGATGGCTTTATCAAAGGCTCTAAATTGCACGCTTTAAAATATTTCACTGTGCAAAGCAATATCTTTATGGGGATAAGCGCTTTAATATCTTTAATTTATTTGTTAGTTAAAAAAGATAAATATCCAACTTGGATTGTAATTTTAAAATTAATGTCCACTACTTGTTTAACATTAACTTTTTTAACAGTATTAGGATATTTAGCACCGCTTATGGGTATTGATATGGTGTTTTTAGGCGCTAATTTATATATGCACTTAATAATTCCGGTTGTTTCTATTATTTCATTTATATTTATAGAGCCTAAAGTTGAACTTAAATTTAAATGGAATTTTTTCTCCGCTATTCCTTCTGGAACATATGGAATCATTTATATAAGTTGTTTAATCGCCTTCAATGATTATGGAAATATCGAAGGCTGGGATTGGTACGCATTTGGAAGTTTGGGATTAGGAATAGGTTTTGTAATGCTGATAGGTCTAAATATAGTTGCTCTAGCTTCCTCAATAGCGTTATATGCTTTATATAAAAAGGTAAGAAAAAAGGAACCATAGGTTCCTTATTTTTTTAATAAGCTTTAGCGAATAAGACAACTTTACTAGCTTTCTTTCCGCACACCGGACAAATCTCTCCGTTAGCCATTTGATTAAAAGGTAAACATCTGGCGGTCGCGTTAGTGAGTTCTTTAATTTTGTCTTCACAAGCTCTATCGCCACACCACATCATTTTACTATAGCCACCAAAGTCTAACGCTTTATTAAGCTCATCCATATTATGAACATCAGTGGTATGTTCTAATAAATATTTATAAGCTTTTTCATACATTTCTTGATGAATAGTTTTGATGAGTTCTTTAACTTTGTCTTCAAGTTCTTCTAAAGAAACAAATACTTTGCTACCATCATTTCTTTTAGCGATAACGACTTGTCCTTTTTCAATGTCTCTAGGACCCATTTCCACTCTAAGTGGAACACCTTTCATTTCATATTCAGAGAATTTCCATCCTGGAGTCTTATCAGAGTCATCTAATTTCACTCTATAGCCCGCTTTAAGTAATCTATTAGCGACTTCTCTACAAGCTGGAATAACTCCTGGTTTATTAGCGGCAATAGGAATAACAACAATTTGAATTGGAGCAACGTAAGGAGGTAAAACTAAACCGTTATCATCTCCGTGCACCATAATAGTCGCGCCAATTAATCTAGTAGAAACTCCCCAAGAAGTTTGATATGGATTTTCTAATTTGCCTTCTTTAGATTGGAACTGAATTCCAAAAGCTTTAGCAAAGCCATTACCAAAATAGTGTGTCGTGCCGCATTGTAGAGCCTTGCCGTCAGGCATTAGAGCTTCAATAGAATAAGTTTCTAACGCTCCTGAGAATTTTTCTTTATCGGTTTTTCTACCTTTAGAAAATGGAATCGCTAAAATATCTCTTCCTAGATCATCGTAGACTTCAAGCATTTTAAGAGTTTCGGTTCTAGCTTCTACTTCACTTTCGTGCATTGTGTGACCTTCTTGCCATAAGAACTCTGCTCCCCTTAAAAATGGTCTAGTAGTCTTTTCCCATCTAACAACAGAACACCACTGGTTATATAGTTTTGGTAAATCTCTATAAGATTTAATAATTTTAGCGTAGTGATCACAAAATAAAACTTCACTAGTTGGTCTAACAATCAATTTATCTTCTAATGATTCTTTCCCGCCTTGAGTAGCCACTAAACATTCAGGAGCAAATCCTTCAACGTGTTCTTTTTCTTTGTTAAATAAAGATTCTGGAATAACCATTGGCATATAAACATTTTCATGCCCGGTTTCTTTAAATCTAGCATCTAAATATTTTTGAATTTGTTCCCAAATGGCATAGCCATAAGGTCGATATATAATAAAGCCTTTAACGGATGAGTAATCCATTAATTCGGCTTTTTTACAGACGTCAGTGTACCACTGAGCAAAATCGTCTTCTTGTCTTGTGATTGATTGGTTTTTAATTTGATTATTTTCCATAAGAAAATCTCCTATAAATATTTATCCGCCATCGCGGTAACTTTCTCCATTTTCTTCTTCTCAATAGGAAGAAGCATATCATTAGAAGCAGATATAGCATCACTAGAAATATAGTTGATGCCGCTTTTAATAATTAATTCCACAGCCTGCCATCCTTCTAAGTCGGTAGCGATAATTGGTCGGCTATATTTAAGTAAGGACTCAATTAAAGCATATAAAGATAATCGAATACGGTTATTCTCTTTCACTTCTTCCATCATTGCACTACCAACAACAAAGTAATGGAATTGGAAATAAACTGTATCATTAAGTAATAAGTTTTTATCCTTCAAGGATAAGGCTAGTTCAAAGCCTTTATCTTTAAGTCCTTCAAGTGTGTGAACTAATAATTCAATATTAGTAGAGTTCTCATTAATCTCTTGTTCATCAAAAACAAGAATAATATGCGCTTTTTCATAGTTAGGAATTTGTGAAATAATGTCATAAACGCTATTAACATCCACCATAGAAATAGTGAAGAATAATCTCATTGATTCTTCAGGTCTTTCCATAATGAATTTAGAGACTACATTCTTACTCACTTTGGCAAGCAATTCAGTATTTAAATTAATACGCGCTGCATATTTAGACATTTCAGAATAACTAGAAAATGGTGAGTCATATGCCTTGACATATTCAAAATATCCAATCACTTGGCTCGTTTTGGCGTTGATAATTGGGCGATATAAGAATCTTAAGACGTTATCTTTAAGGATATGTTCAATTTGTTCGTTATATAAAACCATCTCATTATTAGCTTCAATATTACGTTGATGCAAGACAATCTCTTTAGAGTTAGTTTGTCCTGCCATACAAGCTTCTCTAGCTTTTTCTTCAATCGCGTCATAATCTTGATAGAAGTTTGCGTTTTCCACCACACCAATAGAGAAATTAATAAATCCAGCAAAGCCATTAACTTCCATTTCTCTTCTAATAGCCTTGGCAATCGAATTAGCAAGCTGCATCGCTGCTTCTTTATTTGAAAAATGTAAATCAAATAAAAATAGCTCATTATCTCCGTTATCTAACATTTGTCTAGTTAATCTAGGATTAGAGGCAAATGGATAAACAGCGTTTTTTAAATTCATAACCATGTAACGCTCAACTTTATCATTAGAGATAACTTTTTGTTTAGTATAGAAAAATCTAATGCAATAAGTAAATCCTGCTAAAGATTTATTCTTATTAATCATTTGCATGATTTGGCTTCGCTTCACTATTCCAGTAGGAGCCTTTTTACCAGTAATCTTCTTTTTAGGTTCGTTAAGTGGAGTGATGTATTTAAGTAAGTGACTTTCTAAATGAATTAATCCCACTTCACGGTTATAGTCTAACAATCTTAATAAAGAGAAGCAGACTTTATTAGTTCTATTAATTAAAACATCAGCCTCTAAATATTCATTAACATCATTAGGGTTAACGCAAATATCAAAGATCCAGTTCTTTACTCTTTCTACGTCATTTGGGTGAAAAGAAGAATAAAAAGAGAATAAATCTGCAGTCTTTTTGTGAGAGATGTCGCTTTTATTAAAAACGACATATTTATTCTTTTTCACATCGATAATAAAAATACGTGTTGTTGTGCTTTCATAAGAAATTTGTTTTTTGAACTTTATTTCATTATGAGAACCGAAAGCGTAATACAAAATTACGACAACCAACAAAGCCCCTAACAGTAATAAGGTGACAAAGAAGATGATAAATCGATAATCAGTAAAGTCTCCAAGTCTCATACAATACAATATTATAGAGAGTAGTTATGAATTTTTCTATTCATAATTGATTGATATAGCAATTTTATTCATAAGTGGTTATAATTGAACTCGCTGGAGAAGTACCCAAGCGGCTGAAGGGGGCAGTTTCGAAAACTGCTAGAGGATGCAAGTCCTGCAAGGGTTCAAATCCCTTCTTCTCCGCCAATAAATATAATTAATTAGGAGTCATATATGTCAACAATTAAAACTGTTCCTATTACTTTAATAACTGGTTATCTTGGAAGTGGCAAAACCACCTTAATCAATCACATTTTAAAAAACGCCAAGAATCATAAAATGGCGGTTATTGTTAATGATTTAGGTGAAGTTAATATCGATGCCGAACTCATTGAAAAAAACGGAATTGTCTCCTCGCAAGACAATAACTTAGTCTCACTTCAAAACGGATGTATCTGCTGTACATTAAAAAAAGATTTAATAGAACAATTAGCAGATTTAGTACAATCTCAGAAATTTGATCACATCTTAATTGAGGCTAGTGGAATTTGCGAACCAGTGCCAATCGCTCAAACTATCGCTTACATGGAAGAAGAATTTAAGAAAAGAAAGCTTCCTAAATTCTATGAATTAGATGCAGTTATTTCTGTTACTGACGCTTTAAGATTAAGAGATGAATTCGGATGTGGAGAAGTACTTCAAGAAACCGAAAGAGGAGAAGAAAATCTCGAAAACCTTGTCATTCAACAAATTGAGTTCTGTGACGTTATCTTATTAAATAAGGTAAGTGAAATCTCTAAAGTAGAATTAGATAGAGTTAAAAAGGTCATTAAAGCTATTCAACCTAAAGCTAAAATCATTGAAACTGATTATTGTGATGTTGATATCGATGAATTAGTAGACACAAAATTATTTAATTTTGAAGAAGCTTCTACTTCAGCGGCATGGATTAGAGAATTCGAAGACTGGGATAACGAAGTTGATTCTGATGAAGAACACGAACACGAACATCATCACGATGACGACGAAGATGAAGAAGGACACGATCATCACCATCATCACCACCATCATCACCACGAACACGGTATTGAAGAAAATGATGATGAAGGAACTGCCGATGAATATGATGTCAACACCATGGTTTATTATCGTAGAAGACCATTTGAAAAAGAAAAGTTTGTTAAATGGGCTAATGAGAATAAACATCATTTAATTAGATCTAAGGGTATTCTCTATTTCAAAGAAGAACTTAAAAAAGCTTATGTCTATGAACAGGCTGGTCATCAACAAACCTTAAACGAATCAGGCATTTGGTACAGCGAACAATTAACACAAAAGCAATTACAAATGCTTATAGAAAACGATAAAAACTTTGCTCATGATTGGGATGAAAAATATGGTGACAAACTCATCAAATTAGTGTTCATCGGACAGAACCTAGAGCAAGAAAAAATCAGAGAAGAATTAGATCAAATCTAATAAAGAAAATCACTGGAATCGCCCAGTGATTTTTTATACTACTAATAAAAACGACTATTCGATTGGTTTAATAAAGAAATTGCCATATGCTTGAATTAAAGATGTGACAGTAATAAAAGAGTGAGGATCAACTTTTTTAACAAGGTCTACGACTTTTTTAACTTCATTAGATGAGACGACCATATAGACGACAGTTTTTTCGGTGTGAGAATAGCCACCTACACCAGAT
>DGHZ01000066.1 GCA_002392945.1 Caryophanales bacterium UBA3835
TAATAACCAATAAATTGTCCGCCACCGAATAAACTGGAATCAAAACCTCCAATAGCGCTACTAATACCAACAATTACACCTAAATAAACAATCATTAAGGTGAATGTAAACACTAAACCAGTTAAGAATAAGCCGGTATAGATTTTAGCTTTTGAATGGCCAGCAATAATCTTATTTCTAATAGTACCATAAGTAAATTCACTTACAGTGAAAACGACTAAGTTAATTGGAACAGTTAAACCAAAGTTTTGGCTTGGGCTAACTCCAGCAAGCAACATTGATTGCCCATTTAGTTGACCAATACCAGCGTTAATAGCGATTAATAAGCCTGCTAAGCCTATACCAACCATCATGGTGATTCTAAAGGTCCAATCTTTAAATAATTTGAATAATGAGGCGCGAATAATATTAAACATTTTTCTCACCTCCGATTAAGCCAAGATAATAGTCTTCAACATTCATTTCTGAAGTTTTGACATCACTAATTACAATACCTTTCTTTTCTAAAGCTTTAAGAAGTTCTAGAGGTTTGACATCGTCATATATTCTCACTGAATTTGGATAAGCTTTGATATCCTTATAGCCAAGAGCTAAAAGCTCTTTTTCTAATTTTTGTGGCTCACCATATTTTAAATCAGTGTATTTTTGACATTCTAAGGCAAGATCAGCTGCCGAAATTTCTTTTAAGAGTTTTCCGTGACTAATAAAGCCATAGTGTGTGGCAACCTTTTCTAATTCAGAGAGGATATGGCTAGAAATAATAAAACTAATTCCTTTCTTATTTAAATCAATTATTAAGTTTCTTAATTCCGCAACTCCTGAAGGATCTAACCCATTCATCGGTTCGTCTAAAAGCATTAAAGTCGGATTATTGAGCAATAAGACGGCAATGCCAAGTCTTTGTCTCATACCTAAAGAGAAGTGCTTAGCAGCTTTTTTGCCAGTATTTTCTAAACCGACATTTTTTAAAGCTTCTGGGATTACCTCTTTATAGTTAGTGATACCGTAATATAGGCATGCATATTTAAGATTGTCATAAGCGCTTAGTGAAGGCACTAGTGATGGTGCTTCAACAATAGCAGAAATATGATGTCTTACTTCTTGGATTTTTCGGTCTTTGGAATCCACTCCAAATAAGGCGTATTGACCGCTAGTAGGGATAGCTAAACCCATTAATAAACGCATAATAGTGGTTTTACCACTTCCGTTTTCTCCAACAAAGCCGTAAACCGAGCCTTGAGGAACGTGCATATCAACGTTATTAACTGCGAGTTTATCCCCGTATTTTTTACTTAACCCATGAGTTTGAATAACATAATTTTCCATACCTGTATATATTACGCTTACTTTCTTAATCTGTTAATATTTTTAGAAAAAATATAGAACAATCCAAAAAAAATCTCATTTTCTTTATTGCACGAATATGCGCACACGAATATAATTAGACTAGAATTGAGGTCATTTTTATGAAGAATAATAAACAAGCTTTTTCAAAGGTCTCTAAAGCTGCGCTTGTTGCTTTAGTGCTCCTTGCAGTCGCTTCTATATGGACAAACATCTACATTATGATGAATCCATATATTAAAAGCTTAGGATTCCCAGGAACTCTCAATATGCTCTTTGACTATACAAAGTATAGTGGTGGAGCACACGGTGAAAGATTTTTAGGACAAATCCTATCAAATGTTGTTGCCTATGTCTTTATGTTAGCAGCAATCATTCTCTTCACCTTATCCCTTGCCTTAATTAGACATGATAGAAGTGTAAGAGTGAAATGCGCAATCATTAGTATTTGCGTTTTTGTTCCAGCGACAGTTGGCTTAACTGGTGGTATCGTTAACTTCTTTGGAGAAGGCATGAAAACAATGCTCCATTTAGGTGGAGGCACTACTGCGATCCTTTTAGGATCAGTGGTGTTCACTTTCATCCTTGATGTTGTCTATTTAATCCTTGCTATCATCACATTAGCGATGGGTATTAAAACCGCAGTTAAAGTCAATAGAGGCGAACTTCCAGCTGAAGAAGAGGAAGATGAATGCTGCTGTGGCGCTCATAAAGAAACCCCTGAAGAAAAAGCTGAAAGAGAAGAAAGAGAAGCTGCTCAAAGAGTTACTTTACTCGAAGATATTCGTAAGATTGTCAAAGAAGAATTAGAGAAACTCGACAAAGTGGTAATCGCTAAATCTGTTCCTGTAGTGGAAGAAGCTAAACCGGCTCCTGTAGTGGAAGAAGCTAAACCGGCTCCAGTAGTAGAAGAAGTAGAAGAAAAGAAAATCTCTGCTCCTAGAATTCCATTTGCGGAAAAAATGGTAAAAGCCGATAAGGAATTACAAGATAAATATAACGAAATTAAGAATGAAATTCTTAGTTACGGCATTAATTCCCGTGTTTCTATCGCTTGTGATACATTTAGATTACATCGTAAACCTTATGTTAAAATCACCATTGTTGGTAAAACATTAAAAGTTTACTTTGCCTTAAGTCCAAGAGATTTTGTTGATTCACCAATCCCAGTGATAGATGCATCTGACAAAGTCGCTTACGAAGAAGTTCCAGCATTATTAAAAGTCAAATCCAACTTATCAGTTAAACGTGCAAAAGAATTAGTTAGACTCGCCATGGAAGCTGATAGCGTGGAAAAGAAAAATGTTCCAGAAGAACATAATTGGATTAAAGACTTAAGAGCAGACTTAAGAAATAAGAAATAGTCTTCTATAAAGTTTAAAGGAGTTCAACTGAACTCCTTTTTTATTATTCTTTGAATAATATTCTTCCTAGTCTGATATGGGTTGCCCCTTCTTTAATGGCGTACTCATAATCTTCTGACATACCCATTGATAAATAAGGGATTTTAATATTTAATGTTTTTTCAATTTTATTCCTTAATTCTACTAATTTAGCGAATTGATTTTCTTTATCTTCGCTTACTTTAATAGTCATCATCATTAAACCAACAAGATTGATTTTCTTATATTTAAGTAAAGATTTAATAAAGTCTTCGAGTTCATAATAAGGAACACCGTTTTTAGACTCTTCTAAATTGATTGATACTTCTACAAAAGTGTTAAGAGGAGTAATACGATATTTTTCAATTTCATCCGCTAATTTTAAAGAGTCTAAAGAATGTAGATAATCAATCTTGTTGATCACTTCTTTAGCTTTATTTCTTTGTAAGTGACCAATAAAATGCCAAGAGATATCTAAATCTTTTAATGCCTCATATTTATCTAAAAAAGCATCAACACGGTTTTCACCAAAATTACATATTCCATTATTAAAAAGTATTTTCATCTCATTAGCGTCAACATATTTTGTGGCCGCTACTAAAGATATATTACTAGGAATAGATTTGATAAATTGTTTGATGTCGTCTCTTACTTTCATAGAAATTCATTGTATCACTATAAATGATTAAAGCAATTTTGATTGCCTATTTCCCTATTCTATTTGATAATAAGAATATGGAAAAATTTACTAAAGACGAAACTACATTCGATGATTCCGATTTATTGGAACCCCTTTCATTTTATAAAAACAAATTAAAAGATGCCTTCCACGAGAA
>DGHZ01000014.1:0-2235 GCA_002392945.1 Caryophanales bacterium UBA3835
GCAACAGCGTTATGTTCAATATTTGGATCGATGACAAATAAAGCATTTGGCACCTTTCTCATTTCTTTAATACCTTCTAAGTTTTTAGAAAGTTTTTCTTTTTCTTTTCTTAATTGGGCAGCTTCCACTTTTGGTAATAAGTCGAGTTCACCTTCTTCATCTCTTCTTTCTAATTCTTTGAGGTATCTAATACGACTTTGAATTGTCTTGAAGTTTGTTAAGGTTCCACCTAACCATCTGTTAGTGATGTAGAAACTTCCAGAACGGAGAGCTTCTGCTTCCACTGCTTCTTTACATTGTTTTTTAGTTCCAACAAAGAGAACTTTTCCACCATTATCGACAATTTCTTTCATAGCCTTGTAAGCAGTGATGATTAAATCAACTGTCTTTTGTAAATCGATAATGTAGACACCGTTTCTAGCTCCATAGATGTATCTTTTCATCTTTGGGTTCCATCTACGGGTTTGATGACCAAAATGTGCACCAGCTTCTAAAAGCTTTTTCATGGTGATAATTGGTGCATCAGGATCATGCACGACTGCTTCCATTGGGTTAGCAGCCACTTCAGTAGATTCTTCTACTAATTCTTTCTTTTCTTCGCTCATTTGAGCCTCCTTATGTTTAGCCTCCACCGCTTCTAACAACTACCCTCACATATAATGTGAGACAACGGAGTTGAATCCACGGTGTGTGTAGTCTCTATATCTTATAGAGCGTGATAATCATAACAAACTAAAAAGAGTTAATCAACGAGAAAAATATATATTTTTATCTTTTATTTTTTGTGAGCTCGAGGATGATAAGCGGAATATGCCTCTTGCATGGCTTCTTCACTAACATGGGTATATATCTGAGTGGCGTTTATACTTTCATGTCCAAGCAATTCTTGAATCACGCGTAGATCGGCTCCATTTTCTAATAGATGAGTAGCGAAACTATGTCTTAAAATATGTGGATGTAAATTTACAAATGTGCCAGTCTTTTTTTCGATAGAGTCAAGAATATATTCTAAGCCTCTCACAGTCAAAGGCTGACCTTTGTTGTTAAAGATTAATTTTTGTCCATCTTTTAATTCGACGATTGGGCTTCTACCAAGTAATTTTGGTCGGCATAACTTCAAATAGTTTTCTAAATCAGACTTGCATTCTTCGCTAAAAGGCACAATTCTTTCTTTTCGACCCTTGCCGTATACCTTCACCAATCTTTGTTTCAAATAAACATCTTGAACGTTAATGCCACATAGTTCGCTGGCTCTAAGCCCGCAATAATATAGTAACGATAAAATCGCTTGATCTCTAATAGCTAACTCATCAGTTCTTTTATGATTCTCTTTTAAGATTTCTTCTATTTGTTCTTTATAAAGAACACGTGGAAATTTCTTCTCCACTTTTGGTGAATCAATAAATAAAAATGGGTCTTCTTCAATAAGTTTTTGTTTATATAAAAATTTATAGAATTGTTTCAAGGCTGTTAGTCGTCTCTTACAACTTCTTTTAGAGATTCCGCTTGTCATCTCCATAGTAAAAAAATTTCGAATAACGATTGGGTCTACTTCGTCCATGTTAATCCCTTCTTTTAGTAAAAAGGCAAAAAACTTATCGATATCTTCTTGATAAGATTTCACCGTTAGACTAGAGCAGTTTCTAACATACTTTAAATAATCTAAAAATTCTTTTTCAGGTTTATTCATAACAACGTTATTTTAACAAAAAAGGCGCCTTATTTGCGTCTTTTTTTCAAAAGTTTTTCCATATGGTTACAAGTTGGATAATTTGTACACCCAAGGAAATAACCATATTTGCCCCTCTTTTTAATTAATTGACCGGTTTCGCAGTCTGGACACTTCTTGACGAATTCCACTACAGCATCGGCTGGTTTTTCTTCCTTAACGATATATTTGCAGCGAGGATATCCACTACAAGCGACAAAGACTTTGCCTTTCGCATCCTTTCTTTCGACAAGTGGCTTACCGCATTCTGGACAAAGTTCACCAGTATAAACAACTTCCTTCTTTTCTTTTTGGACGTATTTACATTCCGGATAATTGGAACAACCCACAAATTGGCCGTTTTTCCCTTCTTTATAAATTAAAGGAGCGCCACATTTTGGACACAATTCGCCAGTAGGAATAGGATCATCAACATACATTACTTTTTGTACTTTATTGAATTGATCCATAAATTCATTATAGAAATTAGATATTATATCTAAAGAAGAGGAATCTCCTTCTGAAAT
>DGHZ01000014.1:2378-8341 GCA_002392945.1 Caryophanales bacterium UBA3835
CCTTGATCGGTAACTATTAAAATACCTTTTTCTTCATCAACATATTTTCTTTTCTTAAGCGTAGAAATAGTTGAAGCGTATGTTGAAGGTCTACCAATACCCACTTCTTCCATTAATTTAACGATTTTTGCCTCGCTATATCTACTTGGTGGGGTGGTAAACTTTTGTTCAATCTCTTTTTTAACTAAAGTTAATTCATCTTTAACATTTATAGATGGGAGATTCTTATAATGTTTAGTTTCTTCTTCATCTTTGTAAACAATTTCATATCCTGGGAATAAGGTTCTAGTAAACTCTAATTTAAATTTCACTCCGTTAGAGGATAAATGGGCTACTAAAGTTTCTTCTTTCTTCCCTTTCATTAAACTTGCTAAGGTGCGATTATAAATTAATTTATAAAGATTATATTGTTCTGGAGTTAAGAAACTTCTAATAGATTCTGGAGTACGATGATTACTAGTAGGTCTAATAGCTTCATGAGCGTCTTGAGTTAATTCGCCTGCTTTAAACGCTTTTGGCTTACCTAAATATTCTTTACCATATGTTTCTAAAATATATTTACCAGCACGTTCCACAAAAATAGGGGCAAGTCTAGTAGAGTCAGTACGCATATAGGTAATTAAACCAACATGTTCACCATTAACAGAAATACCTTCATATAAAGACTGTGCTACTCTTTGAGTTTTATCGGTTTTAAACTTTAATCTAGAGAAAGCTTCTTGCTGCAAAGTTGAGGTAGTAAAAGGAACTTTTGATTCAATAGTTTTCACCACAGTTTCCACAGAATCCACTGTTAATTTATCTTTTAATAAAGATAATATATGTTCAGCCTCTTCTTTAGTGTCTATGTTTTTCTTTCCAGTTTCATCGCTAACAAAAGTTAGTTCAAATTCCTTATTATTTAATAAAATAGAAGCGTTAATTTTCCAATATTCTTCTGGGACAAATTTTTCAATTTCCAATTCTTGATCATATACTAATTTTAAAGTTGCAGACTGCACTCTTCCGGCACTTTTTGAATGGATCTTTTTGTTCAATAAAGAAGATAATTTAAAGCCGATAATACGGTCTAACATTCTTCTAGTTTCTTGAGAAGCAACTAAATCTAAATCAATTGTTCTAGGATTCTTTAAAGCTTCATTAATCGAATCTCTTGTAATTTCATGAAATTCTAATCTTTTATTAGTTTTCACGTTTAAACCAAGTACTTGGGCTAGATGCCAAGCAATAGCCTCACCTTCACGGTCCGGGTCAGTTGCTAGAATGACTTCATCAGATTCGTCTGCAGTCTTTTTTAAGTCATACACTACTTTTCTTTTATCATTATTAATAACGTACGCGGGCGCGAAATTGTGTTCAATGTCAATTCCTAGGCCTCCTTTACCCTTTGTCGCCAGGTCTCGTATGTGCCCATACGAGGCTTTAACAACATAGTTTTCGCCTAGATATCTTTTGATTGTTTCACATTTTGTTGGAGATTCAACGATTACGAGTTTCATAAGATTGCCCAACAATTATGTTTGCTTAAAATGTCAATGTCAACGGCAAAAATCCTTATATATATTCTTAAATAAACAATGTTATTTAACTTTACATAATAAAGATTTTTTCTCATCATCAAGATATTCCAATACATCATTAGGCTCAGTCACAATAGGACAGCCTTCTTTAATAAATAAGTCATTTAACGAATCACGAATATTTCCTGATGGTATCGACATTAATGTTCTATTTAATGCTAATGTATAATTTGCAGTAATTAAGGTTCCGCTAACCCTTTTTGCCTCTCCTACTAAGGTGCCTTTTGCAAAAGCGGCTATAAGCCGATTCCTTTGATGGAAGTTGTTTTTTTCAGGAGGCACAGTGCCATAATATTCCGAAATCACTAAATTGTTCTTTTTAATAGTTTCATATAGTTCTGAATTAGAAGAGGGATAACAATAATCAATCCCGTTAGCAAGTACCGCAATCGTCTTACCTCCATTTTCTAAAGCGGATAAATGGGCCACTTTATCAATGCCTCTAGCTAAACCGGAAACAATGTTATAACGATTACATATTCCTTGAACAATATAGTAAACATTATCCGCTCCTTGAGCAGTAGGTTCTCTTCCTCCCACCACCGCTACATTATCTTCTTTATTAAATATTAAGGAGATATCCCCATAATAAAATAGAACTATTGGAGGATATCTCACCTCTTTTAGATATAAAGGATATTCTTGATCAAGGATAGTTAAAACTTTACTCTTTACACTTTTAAGATGAATCTCTGCTAACTCTTCATCGATAAACTCTTTTCTTGAAATAGCAGCTATAATAGCACGCACATCTCCTTGGTAATGAACGGCCATAGCAATTAAAAAATCTCTCGAATTCATAAAAACACCTCTCAATATATAAAGAGTCGTTTTTTTCGAAAAGTTGTGAAAAAAAGTTAAAAAAGTTTTATTTTTTCAATTGTAAAGGCTTTAACAGGAGCGTAGCTAAATCGATATAATCCCTTGATTGGGCCAAACTTTTTTAACAGTTCCATATGTAATTTTGTGCCATATCCTTTATGTTTAGCAATTTGATAATTAGGATATTTCTTATCTAAGTCATAGCAAATATGATCTCTAGTAACCTTTGCCATAATTGAAGCAGCAGCAATACACATTGCTTTGGCGTCACCATGGATTATTGCTTCAAATGGTAAATCTGTTTGCATTTTCACCGCATCAGTTAAAATCATATCTATTTTGTGATTAAGCTTATCTAACGCCATAATCATTGCTTTTCTAGAAGCATTTAAAATATTAATTTTATCTATTTCCTCAGCAGAGACTTCGGCAACCGCCCAAGCGATCGCGTTATCTTTAATAATTTGATAAGCTTCCTCTCTTTGCTTTTCGCTTAATTGTTTAGAGTCGTTAATTAAGTCGCATTTAAAATCTTTAGGGAGAATAACCGCCCCAGCCACTACTGGTCCAAGAAGACACCCTCTTCCAGCTTCATCGCAGCCAGCAATATATTTTATAGTTTTACTATAATATTGTTGTTCGTAATCTAAAATCATTATGCGTGTTCTAAAGTAATACGGCCAAGTTTACCGTCTTTAAATTCTTTTAATAACAAAGAATAAGCTCTTTCACGGTCATTTAATAAAGCCCGTCTAGCGCAGATTTGAGTTATAACATCTTCAAAGTTAGAGAGGTCAATAACGCCAAATCTCTCTTTTAAGGCCTCTGGATAGAACTTATTTAAGTATTTGATGAGATAAATAGATAAATCCTCATTAGGAAGGATTTCTTCTCTAATTGAGCCTAAAAGCGCAAGATTAATAGCTTTAGTCTTATCATCATAGTTCATTGGTAAGACGCCAGGAGTGTCTAATAAGATAAAATCGTTATTTACTTTAATAAACTGCTCTCCTTTAGTGTAACCAGGTTTATTTTGCACTCCGGCCGCACTTCTTTTGGCTAGGCGATTAATCAAAGATGATTTACCAACGTTAGGAACACCGATAATCATGGTTTTAAGTGGCTGAGGTTTCATTCCTTTAGCAGCTTCTTTAGCGTGCTTTTCAGCCCCTAACTTTTTAACTTCATTAGAAATGATTTGTGTAGATTTTTGTTCATTAAGATTCAAAATTAAAAGGGAATCAACGCTTTTTCTAAAATAATCTTCCCATTTTTTAGTTTCTTTAGGGTCTGCTAAATCATTTTTTGATAAAACAAAAATACGTTTTTTATTTTGGACCCTTTTTTCAAATTCTGGATTAATAGAACTTAATGGCGCTCTTGCGTCTAAAATCTCAATAACAATATCAACTAATTTAATTTTAGCCTCAATTTCATTTAAGGCTTTTTTCATATGGCCGGGAAACCAATGTATTTGACTCATACTAGAAATCGTACCTTTCTGGTATGTTGTGCATATCAAATGTTTCTTCAGTTACGTCATTATATGTAGCATATGCATTAATGTATATAACTCTTCCTTGTAAGTCATTTGCGGTTAATCTATTTGGTTGATTAATGTTTTCATAAGAGTCCGTACTACCTTGCCAGTTATCTCCCATCACAAAATATTCGTCATCTTTTAAATCTTTATGGAACTCTCTAGGCTTTTTATCATTAATGCCAATTGGATTATGATGAGATGTTCTAAAGGTTTTATTAGGCAATACAAACTCATTTACACTATAAGTTAAAGATAAATCTTTATATAATTTATTTCCGTCTTTATCGTGATACAAAACCTCGAATGTTTGAGTGAAATCTTTTCTTGTAGATTTAAGTTCATAAGTTGGTTTACCCTGCTTATATGCACTAAAAGTATATTCGCAGGTTTCGTCATTATAAGTTAAAGCGATAGTCTCACCTGGAAAACCCCAGACTCTTTTGATTTTATAGTCCTTGTTATAACCGTTCCATCCTTGAGGATAATAAGTCACAACAACATCGAAACGATGAAGGCTAGCAACAGAACCTTTGCTAATGTCAGCAACGCCATAGTTATACCTAATTTGATAATTGGTTCCGCTTTCAGAATAATTTCCTCCGCCCGCTAAAGTTGGCCACATCGACTGTCCATTAACAACAATTGGTTGATAATACTTCTTTTTGAAGATAAAACAACTAGTGATTACAATAGAAATCGCAAGGACGAAATATAAGATAGGGAAAAACCATGCTTGAAATTTTTCACTTTTGTAAAATTTCTTTGTCATGTTTTAAATTATACTTTGTATACGCGTAATAAACAAGAAAAAAGGAACCGTTAATCGATTCCTTTTAGTAGCTACAATTTACGAATTATAGAACTTCCTTAATACGAGCAGCTTTACCTGAACGTTTACGGATATAAGTGATTTTATTTCTTCTCACTCTACCTTTTCTCATTACTTCGATTCCCGCAATACTTGGAGAATGTAATGGGAAGGTTCTTTCCACACCGATGCCACTGGACATCTTACGAACGGTAAACGTAGCATTAACACCGCCACCTCTTCTTTGGATAACAACACCTTGGAAAACTTGAATTCTGGATTTGTTACCTTCAATAATACGAACAGAAACTTTGACTTCGTCACCAGATTTGAATTCTGGAAGATCTGCTCTGAGTTGGGATGCGGTAATTTCTTCAACTAATCTGTTGTTCATTTTGTACGCCTCCTAATAGATATTAGTTCTCTTGGTGTTCATTCTCATTTGACAGCGGAGCACCCGTATCATGTTAAAACATGCTTGATAATAATATCATAGTGAACACTCTTTGCAAGCATTAATTTTATTAAATTGTGTAAATAATGTTAGCTGTAAAGTAAAAATGCTTGACACATATAAAAAATAAACTTACTATAGTAGAGCAAAATTTGGAGGAAACAAAAAATGGCAGTTAAAATCAGATTAACAAGAATTGGTAGACATAAAGATCCATTCTTTAGAATCGTCGCCGCTGATAGTAGATACGCAAGAGATGGAAGATATATCGAACAAATCGGATATTTCGATCCAGAAAAAGGTGTCGAAAATGCAGTTATCGACGAAGAATTAGCATTAAAATGGTTAGCTTTAGGTGCTACACCATCCGAAACAGTCAAAGCTATGTTCAATAGAAAAGGACTCAACGCTAAAGCTGTAGAAGCCAAAAAAGGAAAATAATTCTATGGATTACGAAAATATAGTCCATACCTTAATCGACGATATTGTAGAAGATCCAAAATCAATTCTAATTAGAGTTTCTGAAGGAACCACTCCTAAAGATGTACTCATTATCATTGCAGCGGAAAAAGAAGATACCGCCCGATTAATTGGTCACAAAGGAATTATTGCGAATGCATTAAGAGAAGTTGTTGGCGTTGCCGGAAAAAGCGAAAACAAACGCATTCACATCAAATTCGAATCATTCGAAGACGAAAAGGTGGATTAATATCCTCCTTTTTCTTATTATTAAAATATGGAATATGTTAGTTTAGG
>DGHZ01000044.1 GCA_002392945.1 Caryophanales bacterium UBA3835
ATATAATTATTTATCATTTTAAAAAAGAATAATGACAGAAGAAAAAAAGGAAGAAGTAACCAAAAGTAAATTCGAGATAGTAGAAGAGCATCCCTCATTTCCCAAAAACGAAGAACAAATCATATTATTCTGGCGTGAGATCAAAGCCTTCGAAACTCAGCTCGAAAAAACCAAAAACTGCCCTGTATACACTTTCTACGACGGTCCCCCTTTCGCTACAGGTATGCCGCATTATGGTCATTTAATCGCAGGGGGATTAAAAGATGTAGTAACTAGATATTGGACTCAACGTGGTAGATATTGTGTTCGTAGATTCGGTTGGGATTGTCACGGATTACCCATAGAAACAATCATCAACAAAAAATTGAATATTAATACAAAAAAAGACTTAATGGCTTTAGGTATCGAAAAATATAACGCTGAGTGCAGAAAAATCGTAATGACTTATGCAGATGATTGGAAATATTACACCGAGAGATTCGGACGTTGGATCGACTTCGAAAATGACTATAGAACTTTATATCCCTCTTTTATGGAAACTTGTTGGTGGGTCTTTAAGCAAATCTATGACAAAGGAAGAGTATATAGAAAATGCAAAGTAATGCCTTTTTCATGGGCGACGAATACTGTCTTGTCAAATTTCGAAGCAGGGTCAAATTATAAAGATATAGATGATCCATCTGTTATAATAACATTTCCCACCATTGCTGACCCAAATAAAAAAATCCTTGGTTGGACAACTACCCCTTGGACTTTACCTAGTAATTTATTCCTTGCATGTAATCCCAAAATTACTTATCTCGAAATCGAAGTTTTATTCAAAGGTAAAACTGAAACGTATATATTAGCCGAGCCAAGATTAAAACCTGTTTTAAAATTACTTAATATAAAAGAGAAAGATTGTAAAATCATAAAAAAAATGCCCGGAACAGATTTAGCCGGAACTGAATATATCCCCTTATTCGACTATTTCTATGACATATACAAGCCCAAAGGATGTTTCAAAGTTTATTTAGCAGACTATGTCACCACAGAAGATGGTACTGGTATAGTACATAACGCTCCAGGTTTTGGTGAGGACGATTACCAAGTAGGATGCAAATATAATTTAGTCGACCCAGATAAACCTTTATGTCCTATAGATGATGACGGATGCTTCACCGAGGAAGTAACTTTGGTCGCAGGAAAACAATTTAAACAAGCTGATCCAGTTATTATAGAACATCTTAAAGGAAATGGAAGAATGATCTATGCAGGGAAAATAAACCATAGTTATCCTTTTTGTTATAGAACAGAAACACCTTTATTATATAGAGCTATTCCTTCATGGTTTATTAAAGTAGAAGATTTACATCAAAAATTAGTCGATATTAATAGAACGACTTATTGGGTTCCTAAATATGTCCAAGAAAAAAGATTCGGAAATTGGTTGGCTAATGCTCGTGATTGGTGTGTGAGTAGAAATAGGTCTTGGGGTACGCCCATACCTTTATGGGTCTCGGATGATATGGAAGAAGTAGTCTGTGTCGGATCTATAGAAGAATTAGAGAGATTATCCGGAGTTAAAAATATAACAGATTTACATAGAGAATTCATCGATAAAATTACTATCCCAAGTCAAAAAGGAAAAGGAACTTTACATAGAATTCCTGAAGTATTCGATTGCTGGTTCGAATCAGGTAGTATGCCCTATGGTCAAGTGCATTACCCTTTCGAAGTCAAAGATTATGATTTCAAAAAAGGATTTCCTGCTGATTTCATCGCGGAAGGTATTGACCAAACTCGAGGTTGGTTTTATACTTTGAATGTTATATCAGCAATATTATTCGATTGCACTCCTTATAAAAATCTTATTGTAAATGGTTTAGTTTTGGCCAAAGATGGTCTTAAATTATCGAAAAAATTGAAAAATTATGACGATCCTAAAAAGTTATTTAATAAATATGGTGCGGATGTGGTCAGATTATATTTAATAGATTCACCTTTAGTTCGTGGACAAAGTTTGAAATTTAATAATGAAGGTCTTGAACAAAAAATCAAAGATGTATTTTTACCTCTATATAATATATATAGATTTTTGATCCAAAATATTCAAAGATATGAAATGGTGACAAAAAAGAGCTTTTATTATGATGAATCTGTATTAAATAAAGACAATTTATCAATTACTGATAAATGGATCATTGCTTACGAGCAAAGACTTATCAAATATTTCCATCAAGAAATGGAACACTACAGATTATACACAGTCGTTCAAGAATTGTTGCAATTTTTAGACAAAATGACTAATTGGTACATAAGACTTAATAGAGGAAGAATCAAGGGAGACTTCGACCTTGAAGATTGGATCAATTCATTAAATATATTATTCATCACTTTATTGAATTTAGTTGTGCTTTTATCGCCTTTTATTCCATTCATAACTGAATTCATTTATCAAAATTTACGTAATGGACTTAAAGAAGGAAATCCTTTATTAGAAAAATCCATACACTTTTTACGTATACCTGAATATAACGAGAAATTATTGGACGATAAAATCGAGAAAATGATGAATAATATGATAAGTG
>DGHZ01000022.1 GCA_002392945.1 Caryophanales bacterium UBA3835
GATTGCATTCAATTCTAATTATTTATAAACATATTAATTTTTGTTAATATTATTAACATATGAAGATATTAGTTGTTTGTCAGTTTTATTATCCTGAGAACTTTATTATTACCAAAATAGCCGAACAAATGGCTGCGGATGGACATGAAGTTCATGTTTTAACTGGGAAGCCAAACTATGGATATGGTTATATTCTTCCTGCTTATAAAAATATTAGTGAAGAGATGCTTAATGGAGTGAATGTTCACCGCGTTAAGCTATATCCTCGTAAAAAGAGTAGATTATCAATTATTAGAAATTATTTGTCATTCTGGAAAAACTCAAAGAAGTGGGTTAGAAAGACAAAATTAGAATTTGACTACGTATATTCGATGAGTCTATCTCCTGTTACCATATGTTGTGCGGGCAATTTATACGCCAAAAAGCACAATGTGAAGCATATTATCCACTGTTTAGACTTATGGCCAGAGAGCACAATTGTCACTCATGCAGTACGTAAAAATTCCTTTATATACCGTCAATTATATCGCTGGAGTAGATCGATATATTCTAAGGCTGATAAGATATTAATTTCATCGCCAAGTTTTAAGGATTATTTCCAAAATACCCTCAAATTGCCGGTGAATAACATCAAATATGTTCCTCAGTGTTCTTTAGTTGAGGATAGTGATATTGCAGCGTTTGATTATGGTAAAGGTACACACATTTTATATTGTGGCAATTTAGGTCTTATTCAACAAATTCCTTTGATTGTTGAGGCTATGAGCCTACTAAAGGATGAAGATATTTATTTCCACGTTATAGGAATGGGCCCTATGACCGATTATTTGATTAACTCAATTAAAGAAAGAGGGTTAGAAAATAAGATTATTTATCACGGACCAATTGTTGCTAAGCTTGCAGCTGCATATTTTAAGCGTGCAGATGCTTTATACATTTCTTTAAAAGCTGAAGGAACAGTGGGGAAGACTATTCCTAGTAAATTAATGATGTCTTTAACATTTGCTAGACCAATTGTTGGTGTACTCAAAGGGGATGGAAAAGATGTTTTAGAAGAATCGGGTGGCGCTTTCTTAGCGGATGATAATCCAGAATCTGTTAAAAATGCATTACTTGCTATTTCTAATTTAAGTGAGAAAGAAAAAGCTCGACTTGGCAAGCTTAATAAAATGTATTATGATTCACATTTCTCTTTAAGAACTGTGACTGACCTTATCGAAAAAGAATTTAAATAATTAAGTCGTGGATTAATTTACCAATTACTTCTAAAGAAGTTCTCTCCATGACTTTTTCTTTGCCTTTTTTGATTAGTTTGTTCTTTTCTTCGTTATCTAAGGATAACGCTTTATTTAACGCTTCCTTTAGATCTTCTTTAGAAGATGATTTAGACCAGATAATACAGTCTTTATAATGTTCTTTTAATAAACGATTATCCACTGTTACGTTTATTACACCCAAAGATATACATTCTAGTGTTTTACTAGGAATAGAATATTCATCAATTTTTGGATTAATTGGTCTAGGGTTTACTGAGAATAAGGAGTGTTTAACCAAGTTAAGATTATCTTCATAGTTGACTGGCCCTAGATAAATAATATTTTGATTATCTTTTATAGCTGCATTTAATTGATTGATATTAACGTGATGACCACATAAAACAAGTTTTATGTCTTTTGGATTAATATCTTTATAAGCTTCGATTAGGGAGAAGACACCATACTCTTCCATTAAAGAACCACCAAAATAAATATATTTGCCGTTAATTAATGGTTTTGAACTTTCTTCATATTCCTCTGATACCCCATCAATTTGGATATATGGTTTGTTATTTTTATTATATAAATCAGTAATTGCTTTAGTTAAAGATATATAACCATCTAATGACCTTCCTAATTTTATTAAATTCTTTTTATAACTTTCAGTAGTGAAAGAGATGTTATTTGGATTATCAGTGCAAATTCCATAAACTTTACATTTAAATCTTTTAGCTACTTTAATCGCGGATTTAAGCAAAGATAGATTTAATGTATCAACAAATATAGCCTCGTATTTTTCTTTAGCTGGTAAAACTTTTTTAATGCGCTTATTTAAAAATAAAAGTTTCACTACTCTACTAGTAGTGACTTTTGGATATCTCCAAGAGATATTAGATTCATCTTCAACTAGTTGAGGGAGTTTTTTTGAATTAAAATTTGCATTAATTGGTCTAATAGAAACAACATCTACCTTGTCATATTTGGAAATTGCTTTTATAAGCTTATTATGAAAATTTTGGTTACTTAAATTAGGAGAAACTCTCCATTTCTTTAAATAGTCTACAAACATTGTTTGACTAACCGCGTTAGTAAAATAAATAACTTTACTCATATAAACCCTTCAAAATGTTATAGATTGACTCTGCTGATTTTTCAAATGTGTTATCTTTAATTGATTCTCTTGCTTTATTCTTAGATAACTTCAGCGCTTTAGACATACATTCTTTGATATTTTCGATATCTTTTATATCCACAACATATCCATTTTCATCATCTTTAATATATTCTAAAGCGGAGACAATATTTTTGCTGGCTACAACAGGTAAAGAACAAACTAAAGCCTCTAAAATAGTGTGCCCAAAGATATCTTGTTTGCTTAATGAAATATGAACGTCACACGATCTATATAAAGCAAAAAGATCTTCTTTATTCAAATAAGGAAGAATGTGAACGTTCTCTAATTTGTTTTCTTTTATATAAGTTTGATATTTCTCTTTTAAAGGACCATCGCCTACAAGAACGAGATGATCTTCTCTATTTTTGAATAAGGAAAGTAGCTCAACATTATTCTTTCTCTCAATAAATTGAGAGGCATTAATAAAGATATTTTTATCTAAAGGTAAATGATATTTGTTCCTAATAAGAGTTCTTTCTTCTATAGAAGGTTTAATGATTTCTTTTGCATAAATATTACAATATGGATAATTATAAATCTCTTTTTTGGCCCCATAATATCTTAGATATTCATTAGAGGCTTTTGATGGAGATAAATAGAATGACGCTTTAGAAATATATTTGGTCTTATATCTTCTTTTAAAGCAACTTTCTTTCTTGATGACTCCTCCATTAATTAATAGTCCAAATTTAATATTATGTTTCGCCA
>DGHZ01000021.1 GCA_002392945.1 Caryophanales bacterium UBA3835
ATTTAGATGATTTTGGTTCCGTTAGAGGTACCAATACGGTTTGCCCCTGCTTCCACCATGGCGAGTAAGTCTTCGTGAGTTCTCACTCCACCACTAGCTTTCACTCCCATTTCTGGGCCAACTGTTTCTCTCATGAGTTTAACATCATGAACAGTCGCCCCACCAGTAGAGAATCCAGTAGAGGTTTTAACAAAGTCTGCTCCTGCTTCTTTAGCAAGCTTACAGGCTCTAACTTTTTCTTCATCGGTTAATAAACAAGTTTCAATAATTACTTTTAAGACTAATTTACCAGCGACTTCTTTAAGAAGTTTAATTTCTTCTTTTACATATTCATCGTGTCCTGCTTTTAGCATACCGACATTGATAACCATATCAATTTCTGTAGCCCCTTGAGCGATACATAATTTAGCTTCTTCAACTTTAGTTCTAGTTAAATTCATTCCTAATGGGAAGCCAATTACTGTACAAACTTTAACATCGCTTCCTTTTAAGCATTCCGCTGCTAAAGGTACATAAGCCGGATTAACACAAACTGACATAAAGTCAAATTCTTTTGCTTCTTCACATAATTTAACGATTTGTTCTGGTTGAGCATCTTGTTTTAACAAGGTGTGGTCAATTAATTTATTGTATGACATATAATTTTCTCCTATCTCATATTATACAACAAAAAAAGAGTCTATAGTTAGACCCTTATTTTGCTTCTTCTTTAGCGGCTTTAGCTTTGGAAGATTTCTTTGCTGGAGCTTTTTTAGCTGGAGCAGCTTTCTTTTCTTCTTTCACTAATTTTCCATCTAAATATTGAGCTTTACCAGCGTAATATCCACATTTTGGACAGACATGGTGAGCTTTAATCATTTCACCACAGTTTGGGCAAGTAACTAATCCTTCAACAGAGAGTTTGAAGTGAGTTCTTCTCATTCTTTTACGGGTTTTACTAATTCTTCTTTGTGGGACTGCCATAAGATAACCTCCTAATAGTCGAGGATTATTATATTCATTATATGAATGGAAAGCAAATATTTTTAGACATTTTCTAAATAATCTTAAATTTATTTGATTACATCTTACTTTTTGAAAATGGTTTTTATAATTTGTCCTGATTTATCTATTTCACTAGGTATTTTTACTTCTAAATAATTAGAAGTATGTCCAATGTTACATTTATTCTTGTTGTCATATTGTTCCACTAGCACTTCTACTTCTTTATTCACAAATGCATTTGTGTAGCTATCCCATAGGCTATTAGATAATTCAATAAGTTTCAAAGCACGCTCTTTTTTAATGTGTGGATCGATTTGATTTGGCATTTTAGAGGCAACGGTGCCCTCTCTAGAAGAAAATGGGAAAACATGTAATTGATGGAAGCCACACTTCTTTATAAATTCATATGTTTTGTTAAATTCTTCTGCGCTCTCTCCTGGGAAACCTACGATAACATCTGTGGTTAAGGTGACTTGAGGGCATGCTTTTTTAATGAGATTAATTTTATTTAAGAATTGTTCACAGTTATACTTGCGGTTCATTCTTTTAAGCACTGTGTCACTCCCACTTTGAAGTGGAATATGGAAATGCATCGCTAAATTATCTTTAGTGTTAATTAATTCAATTAACTCGTCATCTATTTCACTTTCTTCTATAGAAGAAATTCTAAGTCTATATAAGCCTTTAATATCTAAAATATCTCTAACTAAAGAAGAGAAGTTATATTCTTTGTTTTTGCCATATCCACCAACGTGTATTCCGGTTAAGACAATCTCTTTATAGCCTTGAGAGACAATATATTCTGCCTCTTTTAAAATGCTTTGAGGGTCTCTATCTCTGGCTTTTCCTCTACGATAAGGAATTAGACAATAACTACAGAAATTATCGCAGCCGTCTTGGATTTTTAAGTAGGCTCTAACGTTTTCAAAATGAGTAGTTAAACCTAATTCTTCGTATTCGTAGTTTCTAGGATTAGAATTAGTTAAATCAATAGGATTATGAGTTAACTCATATTCTTTAATTGCCTCAATGATTTTATCTCGATTAGAAGTGCCAGTAATAATCGCGGGTTTTATTTCGCTTTTGATAAATTCATGTTGTCCTTGAGAATAACACCCCATCACCGCCACTATGGCGTTAGGGTAATTATTAATTAATTTACGAATATGTTGCCTAGATTTTTGATCCGCCGTTGCAGTTACTGAACAAGTATTAATAATAGCAATATCTGGGCTTATATTATCTTCTTTATAACCTAATTCAATAAGTCTAGAAGTTAAAGCGCTTATTTCATAAGCGTTCACTTTACATCCTAAAGAAATAGTTGTATATGTTTTCATATTATTTTTCAAGCAAATAAGAGATAACACTTAAAGCGTATACCGCAGCAGTTTCACATCTTAAAATTCTTTTCCCTAATGAAATAGATTTAAAACCTAATTCTTTAAGAAAGTTAACTTCACCTTCATCAAATCCGCCTTCTGGACCAATAATAACAGAGACTGATTGATGTTTAGCTATTTCGTTTTCAATATCTGTGGCCTTACCTGCTTCTAATTCATAAGCAAGTAAATTGATATCTTCGAGATATCCTTTAACTCCTTTAATAGAGTCAACATATTTAATCTCTGGAATATATTCACGGTGACACTGTTCACTTGCTTCTTTAGCGATATTCATATATCTAGCTTCTTTATGAGCAAAATCACTATTAGAGAATTTCACCACGCTTCTTTTGCCTTGGAATAACACTACTCTTTTAGCGCCTAGTTCTGTAGCTTTTTGAATCACAAACTCATTTTTATCTGATTTTGCCAAGGCAAAAAAGATAGTGACATCTTTATCTAATTCGCTTTCTTTAACAATTGGTTCTTGTATCTGAATTCTTAAAGGATTAATAGAGTCAACAAAAGCCAAATAAGCTTTATGTGTAACTTTATCCACTACTTCGATATTATCACTAACCTTAGCCCTCATGACTTTTGTTAGATGAAAAATATCATCATTAGATAAAGAAACTATATTATTAACAATATCAACAAAATATCTTTGCATAATTAAACAACAAATTGATCATTGCCGTCTTTAAGATTTGGCTGAGAAACCACAATTAAGCCGAAAACGATATTAAATAAATACATTGAACCAACAGAAATTAAAATCGAAGATAAAACATCTAAAGATGTGAAATAAGCTAGTAAAAAAGACAACACACCGATGACAATAATGTTAGACACTAATTGAATAATGCCTTCTTTTTTCTTTTTTAAATAAAAGAAAGGAGCGCCAAAAACACCTAATAAAGCAAAGAATAAGAATAATTCTTTTTTACGACAAGGACGGTAATCGCTTTCTACTCCATCAACATCAATATTAGTGGTAATCTCAATAGTCTCACTATTCATTCCTTCAAAAGGAAAGGTTGTCCCACAAATAGGGCAGCGATCTTTATTAAATCTATCAATTCGGCTTCCGCAGTTTTTACATTTTGGCATATTTATTTCCCTATATTTTAACTAATTTTTGTTAATGTTCCAGTATAAGCGTTTTCTAATACAAACACTGCGAGGCTACCTTTTTCACCAACGGACACACTTAAAGTGCCGTTATTTACTGGCTTTCTTTCTCCGGTAACTAAATTGACATAATTGCCATTAGGTAAGCCATTAAATGTTGTGCTATTAGATATAGCAACAGCCGCTAGAGAATCAATGTTTCCATTAGTATATCTTCTAACAAACGCCATATTATCAAAAGCGCTATATTGGCCCATAGATAAGGCAGGCACTTTTAATCTAATCTTATTAAGCATCATAAGATGCTTTGATAAAGTAGAATTTAAAGTTTTTTCTACTTCTCCACTAGCGGTATAACTACCAAATCCAGTCGCATTAACTGTGCCTTGTAAATAATCTCCATAATAGGCTCTACCAGAATTAGATAGATTTTGATATTGATCTATTTTCTTGCCCTTCATAAATTCAATTTCCGAACCGTAATAAACACAAGGCACTCCTCTAAAAGTAAACATTAATGACATGTTTTCTTTCCAAGCATCTGTTCCTTGGTTATATCTCACTTCTTCAGGGTTGCCGTCAGGAGCATAATCATGTGAATCGACATAAACGATGTTATAAGTTGCATCATTATAAACATTATCGTTTTGTCTTGCTACTTGATAAGCATCGTTAGCGTATTTAAAGTTCCAGTGCATTGCAAAATCAATAACACCAAAACCATTACTCTTAGAGTAATCAGGAGTGTGGTAGGTATAATTATTACCTAAATAAACATTGTTACTTGTTGGGTGAGCAGAAGGATTGATATTATCGTTCCAGTTTTCTTCTGTAGAAGCTTCGTTAGTCTTTCTATCGCCCCAAGCATATTCTTTAGATTCTTTCCAGGTATAGAAGCAAGCTGAGTCGGAACCAATATTATGATTCCACACACCACGTTCTCTATTACAAACTTCACCAAACATGAAGAAGTTAGTATTTCCACATTTTTTAGCGATTTCGTATAATCCAGGAATTAGATATTTATTCATCGTTAATCGAGAAATATGTTTTACAGTATCCACTCTAAAAGCATCGACACCTAATCTAATGAAATCTCCATATTTATCTACAAGATAATTAGCAACAGTCGGATTCTCTGTATTTAAATCAATACAATCTCCTGCCATAGAACCAGTTTGTTCAATATATTGTTCATAAGCCATACTCATTTCATGGTGATAGATGTTATAAGCATCAGAGGAAGTTTTCATCGCTTGAATTCTCGCTTGGAATTGGTCTCCACCATTTAAAGATGTGTAATTGCTAGGTAATAAGTGAGAATAATATGTACTTGGCGATATTCCGTTTTGAGTGCCGTTAAGACTATCATAAGTAAACATTGGGAAAAGATTTTCTTCTCCTAAATTAGATGTATGATTAAAGACCACATCTAAAACAATTTTCATATCTCGCTTGTGTGCTTCTTTAATCACATCAGCGAACTTCACATCTTCACTTTCGTATCTTGGGTCGACTTGTGAAAAATTAATCGCATGATATCCGTGATAATCATAGCCAGAAGCATTTTTCACTACTGGAGTAATCCAAATAGCGGTAAAACCTAATGCTTTAATATAATCCATTTTTTGGATTAAACCTTTAAAATCGCCTCTCCATTCTGGATCATTTGCGTTATTATTAGCCCAGCATTTTCTATTATTAGAAGCATCCCCGTCATAAAATCTAGTGGTCATCGCAAAATATATAGATTCTTGTCTAAAATCAGTTCTAACTCCAGTATAAGGATTGATAACTAATCCTTTATTATAATCTTTGACCGCTGGAAGCTCGGTATAGTCTTTAGCGGAACTCACTACTTCAAAATTACCTTGCGGTAAATCACTAATTGGGTCATCCTCAGAAGGTTTCTTGTTATATAAGCGGTTATTATAGCACCAATAGTATCCCGCTTGAGTAACCGCTAAATTGCCAGTTTGTTTTTGACTACTGCCAACATTAAAGATGAGATTAAATGATGTATAAGCTACATCAAAATCATAAGTGTTCCACTCATTATCATAACTACTCATCTGGTCTCCAGGCCAACTCTTAGTGATGGTGTTAACATTTCCACTATTTTCGCTCCAAGCATAAACATATGAATATTCTTCTTTATAAGCAAACACTTTAACGTAGTTAATTTCTGGTAAATCTTCTTCCTCTTCTTCCCCATGGTCTTCAGGGTCAGGATCTGGGTCAATAGGCTTTTTAGTAACAGTTAATTTACATACTGATTCACATCCGCCATCAACAGAGGTGATTGTAATATCGGTTTTTCCTTCATTTAAAGCTTTAACCACTCCGTTATTAACGGAAGCGATATTTTCATCTTTAATAGTCCATCTCACTGTCTGATTATTAGCATTACTTGGATAAACCTTATAAGTTAATCTTTCTTCTTGTTCTTCTTCTAAGGTTAAAGTGGTTTTATCAAAAACGACACTTGTGACATGAACCACAGTTCCTTGTTCTTCTTCGTTTACCACTACTCTACAAGTTGCTTCAAAACCGCCATCAGTGGTAGTTGCTTTAATTAAAGCTACTCCTTCGCTATAAGTGCTAACATTTCCGTTAGCATCAACCCTCGCAGTAGAAGTTTCATCGCTTTCAATAGTAAATGATTTATCACTAGCGTTTTCTGGGCTAACAGTAACTTTAAGAGAATATGATTCTCCAACAGTTAATTCCACTCTATTTACGTCAAAAGAAATACCAGTGACATGAATTACAGGTGGTTCTGGAGGATTGTCTTCTGGTGTACTAGTGTTACATGCAGCAACTAACGCCACCAAAGGAAGAATTAAGAAATTTAAAAACCTAGTTCTCATACATAATATTATTTATGAGAAAATTCTTCTTTTCCATCTCAATTTATTATTTTTTGAATAAATTCAACTTCCAAATTATTTATTATTTTTTATGTTAAAATTTTTATTAACTAGTTAATAAGAGCAATAATTTGATAGATTCAAAAACTTTTTTTCGCAACTTTAGCGATTTTTCCACTCTGTTATATATGAGAGGGTGTTATTTACCTTATGGGGGTAAAGGCACTTTCTAACTCTTAGATCGATATCCGCGGGTATCGACTAAGTCCTATCTTTTAGTGGTTTCTCTTGGACTATTTCGTCCCGTGGATGAAATCTAAGGGGTTGCTAGAGGGGAGGTACATTTTATGAGTGAAATCATATTTGTTCTCATTTTACTATGTTACCTTGCGTACATAATAAAAGACCAAAGCCGTTAGGCTGAGGTCCCAAAACAATTATAGAGTAAACCGCTACAAGGAAAATGTCAATATTATAGAACTAGTTCAATAATAGAATGACCATCTTTATAAAGATATTTATGAGACTTAGTTAAATCCTTAACAATAATTAAACCAAATCCACCTGGAGCAATTTCTGAATGGAATTTATCTAGGAATTTCTCTTTATGATTTTTAAACGGGTCATAATCTTCTCCATTAGAGGTGATAGTGAGTTTTAAATCATCCTTAACGTATTCAAAGTGGATATCGATAACTAAATCTTCTCTTTTTTCATAAGAAACAAGATTATTCACTAATTCATCAATAATAATACCTACAGATGATCTAGTTTTCTCTTCTAGATAAGAGAAGGAATCATTAAATTTATCAACAATTTCGTTGATGATTGAATAATCTTTTTTCTCATAGTGGAGATCTAATTCCGCTTTTTTATTTCTAATAAGAATCATGGTGATGTCATCAAATTGTTCTTTCTTACCAATGAAGTCATTGAGATTCTTATTAACTTTTTTAATCACGTCTTCAAGCGGTAATTCACTTGTTGAGGCAATAGTCTTTTCAATTCTTTCATAGCCGAATTCTTCTTCACTTGCGTTAATGGATTCATTTAATCCATCAGTAAACATGAATAAGTAGTCTCCCTTATTAAATTTATGAGATTCTGCTTTAAATTCATATCCTTCTTCAACACCTAGAACGATGTTAGATTCTCCGTCTAACTTCGTAACTTTATTATCAGAAACAATATAAGGTTTTTCATGTCCTGCATTAACATATCTAATCTCATTCTTTTCAAAGTCAATGACACCGATAAATGATGTAATGAATAATAATTCTTTATTATTCTTCGCTAGCATATTGTTCACACTATTAATAGCATCAACAAGATTATCATATGATTCAACAGAGGATTTAATTAATTCCTTGCCCTTCATCATAAATAAGCTAGCAGGTATGCCTTTACCAGAAACATCACTAATTAACACTGCTAAACGGTGGTCATCTAAATAGAAGTAATCATAGAAATCGCCACCTACTTCTTTAGCAGGTTTAATATACGCTCTTAAAGAGCAATTATAATCATCACATTTATTATTTGGTAAAGAATCAAGTTGAATCTTACTAGCAATTTCTAATTCTGCGTTGATTTTTTCTTTATCTTTCGCATCTTTCTTAATGATGTCAACATAGTTGACAATCTGGTCTTGCATTAAGATAAATGAGTCTTCTAATGTCTTAATTTCATCACGAGATTTAATATTTGGATCAATAGTTTTAAATGGCTTATTGGCCTTTAATTGATTAGAAGCATCCACTGCGGCTTTGTTGAGTTTATTGATGTTTTTAACAAACATAAAGTAAGACAAAACTGCATATAAAATAATAACTGCTAGTCCACTACCCAAAAGAATTAAAATTTCATTTCTTAAAATAGGCGCATAGTCAGCTGCCACTTTACTAGTTTCATATGCTACAAACATATAGCCAATAGTCTCAACTTCACCACTGTCATCACTTTTAATCTCAATAAATTTAGTTTCGTATGACCCTAATTTATAGCCTTTAATATAATCATGCCCGACATCATAAACATGATCAGTTGGTTTTATATTGTAATGGCTACCAACACAGAAATAGAAAATATTCTTTCCCGTTAATGTGCCCATTCTAGAATCAGTTATGAAAATAAGGCGATTTGGATTAGCAGGATCTTTCATCGCGTAAAATGTATATTGTGATGCATAAAATGAAGCATTGAACAAAACATCTGTTATATCACTATAGGCTCCTTTAAATTCGAAATAAGCTAGGCTACCAGGAAGTCCTTTTGGATAAAAGAATGGATAAGCTTTTTCAAATTGTTTTTCATAAGCTTCAAAAGATGGATAATCAGATAGTTCTACATCTTTTACAAGATCATATCCTTCCATTACCTTCTCTTGAACTGTTACAAAAGAACCTGTTTTACGAGTACTCGAATCTAAAGCATAGTAAGTATTAGCATATTCTAGAGCGGCAATGCCATCAGATTCTAAGTCAGCTTTAGCCTTGCTAATCATGTTGTTATAACTAACAACTACAGCGACTGTACCCGCGATAAAAGAAGCGATTATTCCAAGCAAAATCACTTTTAAAAGTATTGGAAAATGGATACGCTTCTTGTCTTTCATAAAATAACTATTTAACAGTTAAAATGTTATTAAATCCGGTCACTTTAAAGACTTCTTGACAGACAGGATTTAAATTATGGATTTCTAAAGCTTTATTAGAAGCCACTAAAGATTTTTTAAGGGCTAATAAAGCACGTAAACCTGCTGAAGAAATATATTCAAGCTCTTTAGCTTCAATTACTACTACTTCTTCTTTAATTTCCTCTTTAGAGAGGGTATCAGTAAATTCAACGGAAGTGACTGTGTCTAATCTTCCTTTTAGAGCAACCACTAATTGCTCTCCGTGTTTAATAGAAATTTCCATATATATTTATTCTCCTTTGAGTTTTATTTCAAACACTGTGTTATTTAAGTTAAGTATACGCATATAAGTCATCTTATCGGTAATATTTTTGATAAGTTTTAATCCGCTAGTGGAATATTCTTCCTTCTCATCGAACTCTACCTTAGTAGGATCAAATGGCACTCCATCATCCCTTATTCTTAATAATAAGTTATCTTCAAAGAGTTTTAAATTAACGTCGATATAATTGTGGCTATTTTTCTTATAACCATGCTTAATGATGTTATCCACCATCTCTTCAGCTGCAAGTCCCACTATTTGACTTTCTCTATTAGGAATATTATGACTTTTGGCAAATTCAGTAATTTGTTCTGAAACAATTGATGCGTTTTGTTCGTTGTTATCTAACGAGACATCAAATGATTCAACATCAAGTTTCTCAAGCATAAAGATAGTTCTACATTTCTTTCTTTTGTTATAGAAGTGAATGAAGATATAAACAATTATTACTGTCGCCACTTCATTAATCCAACACGCCATGCAATATCCCATAAGTCCGTTTGTGTGCAGTAACACAAGCGTTAAAGGTAAGACAATTATTAACTCTCTTAAAAATACAGTAACCATAGATGGAACTGTCTTATCGATGGTTGGATAGTAGTTAGTTGAGAATTTGTTAATTTCGTATGGGATAAAGGAAATAAGATAAACCCATAAAGCAGAATTAATAGCAGCGATATCTCCAGAATAATCCGCTCCAAAGATCGCACAATACGCTCCTGGGAAAATCAAAATAAATAAAGAAATAAGGACAGTAATTCCAATGTTAATCCAGTAAATTTTTCTTGCTACTGATTTTAGTGAATAATAGTCTTTTTCTCCATAAAAGATGCCACACAAGTTAGGAATAATATTAAGCACTCCTCCACAAAGTAGGTCAAACAAGAACACCATATTTGAGATTAATCCATAGAGCATTAATTCATCGCCAGTAAATAATTTTCCGATAAAAATATTGACGATTAGCATTTGAATTGCTGTCAAAAGCATATTAATTGCAGAAGTAGAGGTAGCCTTGATAATGTTCTTAGCCCCACTATTTCTAATATTAAAAGTTAAGGTTAACATTTTCTTTTTACTAGTAAAGTAGAAAATAGTAACAATCGCTCCAACTAAATATCCTGCTCCAGTAGATAAAGCAGCACCTAACATTCCATATCCTGAATCTTTCAAAACAGTAATAAGTAAGACTTCAAATCCGACTTTTGCAGCGTTAGAAACAATATAGAAAACAGATGATAATTTAGGGCTATTATCTACCGCCATAAACGAACCAATCAATAACGCAAAAGTGATAATCGGATCGGTAACTAAATAGGCTAAAACATATTGTCTAGAAAGCTCAATATCTCCTCCAAATAAAGAGGCCAAAGGCCCAGCAACAGGATAAGCAATCGCCGCAAAAATAAGCGAAATACCCATACCGACAATAACGGAAAATGAATAAGCTTTTTTTGCACCAATTACGTCTCTTTTACCTAGTAAGGTTGCTACTACTATTGCTCCTCCAATTCCCAAAGCAAAACCTGGTATTTGGATGATATATAAAATAGGCATAACTAAGCTTGAAGCACTAAGAGCGGCAGGCCCTAAATAATTACCAACCAAGATTCCATCCACTAACGAACCAAATTGCATGGCAAAAATCATTAAGATAGACGGAATAAGATAAGTAATAAACTTACGGTTAATAAGCTTCGAATTTCTTTTTAATGCTGTTGTCATAAGTCTGTCCTTTCAAAGAAGCCAAGAGTGTCAAGAGACTCAATTGCATTCTTCAAATATTGATAGTCAGTAATAGGCCACTTATATCCTAAGTGATAAAGGCTCTTATTAGTAAACTCATTATCAGAAAGAATAAAGCTATGGGTGTGCATATCACTACTAGAATAGGAGATTAAGGAAGAAACAAGCATACTCTTAGAATCATCTAACATCATCTCTTTCATTGATTTTATGAATTCGTCATCACTCACTACTTCAATTCCAAAACCAAGTTCATTTAAGACATAGATAATATCACCCATCTGCACCATATGTGAGTTAGCGCTATGATAAACAGTGAATTTTGATGGAGTCTTACTAAGTAACAATATAGTCTTAGCAACCTCATCGATAGGAGAGAAGTCAACTTCCACATCCATAGAATTCACTGGGAATTTCTTTAAAGTGGCATAACCTTTTAAGTCTCTCATAAAGCCATTAGTAATTGAGTTAGCCTGGAATTCTCCGTCACTTTGTCTACTCATCAAGTTACCAACACGAATGATCTTGCCGTCTAACCCTTCTTTGTCCACGGCTTCTAATAATGCTTTTTCAGCATCAAACTTGGAGTGAACATATTTATTAGAGACATCCTGACCAAAATCTAACATATCTTCTTTCATCCTAAAGGATGAGTCAAATTTATTGTCAATATTTTCACCTGCTACTGATAAGGTAGATATTTGCACTAATCTCACTTTCTTCTTTTTGGCAATTTCAATTAAGTTTTTCACCCCGCCCACATTAACGTGTTCGATAATGTCATCGTTAGCGAAGTGTTTCACTATTGCAGCGGAATTAATGATTAAATTAAAATCATAATCTTTAAGTTTTTCACCTAAAGTTTCATCAGTGACATCCCCATCAACAATAGTGACATATTTTTCCACTTCTTCAGTTAAAGGGGAATCAAAATAATAAGCAAGTAATCCTAATAAACGATCTTTAGGATTGAGCTTACCACCTCTAATTAAAGCGATAGTAGCAACCTTTTGATCTAATAACTCTTTTAATATATGAATACCCAAGAATCCAGTAGAGCCAGTTAATAATACTTTATTAACTTTGTATTCGTCTTTAGTGTCATTAACTTCGTCAACGATATTATGAGCCAAACTTCCTAATTCTTTGGTTTGTTCTTTAGCTTCTACTTTAGTAGATTCTACACTAGTGTCAGTTCCAGAAAGAGAATTAATATGTTTTTCAAGTTCTAAGACTGTGGAGTAATCAAAAACGTCGCCATAGGCAATTGGTAAACCCATATTTAAGGCAAGCATCGCCACTTTAGAAACGCTTAATGATGTTCCTCCCATTTCAAAGAAGTCATCATCAACTCCGACATTATCTTTACCTAAGGCTTTCTTAAATAATGTTAAGAGTTTTTCTTCTAAATCGTTAGAAGCAGATTTTACTTCTTTTTTCTCTTCTTTAACTTCAATTTCAGGAAGAGATTTTTTGTCAATTTTACCATTAGGGGTAAGCGGGAATTTATCTAACTGCATCACCACTTTAGGGACCATATATGGAGTTAAATATTTACTCATATGTTCAAGTAGTTTATCTTTATCAACTTGGCTAGAGGCAGTAAAGTAGGCGGCCAGATAATCTCCTTCTGGGCTTTGTTTTACAAGGATAATACTTCTAGTAACTGAGTTATAGGAGTTAAGGACTCTTTCAATTTCATCAAGTTCCACTCTTAGGCCTCTTAATTTTACTTGGTTATCAAGTCGACCAAAGAATTCAACGTTACCTTCACTGTTGATTCTAGCCATATCACCACTTCGATAAGCTTTTAAACCATTAATTTCAATAAAGGCTTCTTTGGTTTTTTCTGGTAAACCCAAATAGCCTAAACCAACTGATTCACCGGCAATAGTTAAATCACCAATGGCATTGATTGGTAAGATATGTCCGTACTTATCTAAAGTATAAACTTTAGAGTTAGCGACTGGTTTACCAATAGTCATATATTTATCTTTGACTAAAGCGTATGTTGCGGTAATTGTGGTTTCGGTTGGACCATATCCATTTAAAATATTCGCGTTAACGCCTAAACTTCTAAGTCGGTTACATAGCTCCATAGGTACAGCTTCTGCACCCATATCTAAATATTTAAATTCTTTTAAAGCATCCACGAAGACATCGATATCTAATAAATTAGATACAAATGATGGAGTCATGAACATATATTTCACGTGGTTTTCTTTTAAAGTTTTGGCAAGTAACATTGGATTTTCAATTTCTTCTTCACTTGCAATTACTGCGGTATATCCATGAGTTAAAGGCACAAATTCTTCTTGCAAAGAAGCATCAAAAGATAAAGAAGCAAAGGAACAACTTACACAGTCCTCTCCAATATCGCGATAGCAAATTGTCGCTAAGTTAGAGTCGTCTAAAACATAGTTAAGTAAATTCTTATGAGCGATCATCACTCCTTTTGGTTTACCAGTAGAGCCAGAAGTATAAATAACATAGGCCAATGAAGATTGAGGAATCTTAACATCAGGATTTTTAATCTCTTTAGACTGTAAAAGATCTTCAATCGCTAAAGCCTTCACTTTCGTGGATTTAATTAATTCTTGTTTTTGTTTAATAATTTCACGAGTGGAAATTAATAATTTAGAGCCAGAATCAGTAATAATATAACTTACTCTTTCATCTGGATATTTTGGATCTACAGGAACAAAAGCTCCACCAGATTTCACAATACCTTGTCTAACAACATATGCTTCTTTAATTCGTGGCATAAACATCACAACGCAATCCGCAAGTTTTACACCTTCTTTAATTAAAGCGTGCGCCACTTTATTGGCGGATTCGTTAAGTTCTTGATAAGTTAATTTGCCGTTTTTAGCCACTACTGCTACTTTATTTGGTTTTTCTTTAGCCTGTTTTTCAAGTAATTTATTAACGGCAATGTTTTTAGGCATTCCTACTTCAGTTTGATTGATTTTCTCATATTGAGCTTTATCAAACTCAGGGAGACAATTAATATCTTTGATATTCTTTTTAGTTAATAACTCATTTAACACTAATTCATATAAGCGTTTAAAGGAGTCAATTGTATCTTTAGTGTATACGGCTTGATCCCATTCAAAATGAGCACGATATTTCTCATTTTCTAAGAAAATATCTAAACCGAAATCACTCTTAGGGGTTTCACTTTCCATCAATATTGGCGTGACTTTAAACCCTCCTAAAGTTTCAAAATTAAAGTTATCACCTTGATAAGCAAAAATGACATCCGCTTTTAAATTATAGTCATTAGCGACATCGCCAAAGGAATATAAATCGTTTTCTTCTAAGCCAGAAAGTAATTCTTGCATTTGTTTAACTTTTGCTAAAACTAAATCTTCTTCAGCGTATTTGATATAAACCGGTAAGGTTTTAACAAACATGGAAACACTATTCATCACTTTAGAAGATTTTCTACCGTTATAAATGGTTTCATATAAGGAATCATCTTTATAGATGAATTTTGATAATGTAAAAGCAAAAGCAAAGTTAAATAATGCGTTATTAGTTAACTTGTTAGACTCAACGTATTTCTTTACTAACTCGTTGTCTAATTCTAATTCATAGTCAATAGATTGGAGTTTAGAGGTTTCTTCAACCTTTAAATCCTTTTTAAGAGTGTATTCCCCGTCTACATCCTTAAGAACTTCGTTATAGTAGGCTTTAGCCTTATCTAATTTAGGCGAGGCTAAATCTTCTTTTTCTTGAAGTGCCACTTCATAGCCTGTATAGGTTTCTGGAGTTAATTTTTCTCCTAAATAAGCTTTGTCGATATCACTTAAAATAATGGCTTCAGAAGTGCCGTCACATAAAATGTGATGGAAATCTAAGAAAAGATAATTTTCTTTTCCTTCATAAATCTCTACGCGGTATAACTCACCATCTAAAATAGAAAATGGCCTCACTAAAGATTTAATATCGATTTCTTTTTTAAGAATTTCCACTTTAGCAGGGTTAGCATTTCTTCTAGCGACAATATCTCCGCTATCATTCATATGTAAGATAGATTTTAAATATGGATGGTTATCAATAGTTTGACTAACCGCTTCTTTTAGTTTGGCTAAATCCATCTTTTTATCTAACTTAAATAAGTAAGGGATGTTGTAATTAGTACTATTAGGTTTAGAGACACATTCTACAAAAATTCCTTCTTGAGTTTTAGTAAGAGGATATTCATCTAAAACTTCGAAAGTCTTATCTTCTTCTTTATTTGCTAAAAATTCCGCTAAAGAAGCAATTGTGGAATGGGCTTTTAAATCGCCATTTTCAACAGACTTGTTATATTTCTTTGATAAAAGAATAGTAAATCTAATGGATGATACTGAAGTTAATCCTACTTCAAATATGTCATTAGTGACACCAAATTGGTCATGCCCTAATACACCTTTTAAGATATCAAAGATATCTTGTTCAGCAGCATTTCTCGGAGCAACCATTTCTTTTACTTTGAGTTCAGGTACTGGTAAGGCTCTCTTATTAACCTTTTGGTTTTGATTAAGAGGAATCTTATCAATCTGCATTGTATAAGCAGGAACCATATAAGGTGGCTTTTGCTCTAAGATGAAATTATTAAGTTCTTCAACATTAATCTTTTTATCGCTAACTACGTAAGCCACGATATATTTCACCCCACTAGGGTCGGTAAAATCTTTTACAGTGGCGTCTTTAATATCTTTAAAATCTCTAATTACTTTTTCAACTTCAGATAGTTCCACTCTAAAGCCGCGGATCTTTACTTGCCCGTCTTTTCTTCCAATAAAGTCAATTGTCCCATCTTCTAATAGACGCACAATGTCACCGGTTTTATATAATTTTTCAAATTTTTCTTCTTTGGTGAACCAGTTAGATAAGAATGCTTCGCTATTTTCTTTTTCTCTATTTAAATAGCCTCTAGCAACTTGAGGTCCAGAAATATATAGTTCACCACTAGTTAAAATTGGTAATCTCTTTTTATTTTTATCTAAGACATAAATCTTATAATCGCTTAAACATTTTCCAATTGGGATACGGTGATAAAATTTATCCACTAATTGGAGGGTACAGAAGACTGTACCTTCGGTAGGCCCATATAAGTTATAGAATTTATAACCTTTAGGAGGATCCATAGGCACTAACTTTTCTCCTCCAACAGCGAAATATTTTAATGATTTCACTTCAATCTCACTAGCGAATTGTCGACCGACTTGAGTAGTCATAAAAGCGTGAGTGATTTGATTTTTATTATAATATTCACCTAATTCCACTAAATTGAGTCTCATCTCATCAGGGATGATATAGACAGTGGCCCCACTTGTTAATGATGGATATAAATCCATCATATCTGCGTCAAAACCATAGCTAGCATAGGCTGCACTTCTATTACCGACACCTAGATTAAATTCTTGGCGGTAATATCTCACAAAACTAAAGATATTGCCGTGCTCTAGCATCACTCCTTTAGGAACTCCTGTGGAGCCAGAAGTATAAAGCATAATGAATAAATCCTTAGGGGATGGTCGAGTTTTAATTTTTGTATTATCTTTTAAAGATAAAAGCTCATCAGTAAATAACTCTTTACCTTTAAAGTCATCCACTAAATCATTTAGTTCTCTATCTCTAATCAAAATAATGGCGCTAGAGTCTTTAACCATGAAAGTTAATCTATCTTTTGGATAAGTTGGGTCTAACGGCTGATAAGCTGCTCCAGACTTGATAACACCTAAAGAAGCTAAAACGATATATTCAGATTTCTTTACTAAAATAGAAACAACTTTCTCTTTTTTAGCTCCTAATCTAATTAATTCATTAGCGATTCTAGTAGAGATTTCGTCTACTTCCTTATAAGTGTACTTTTTATCTTTAAAAACTACCGCCACTTCATTAGGATGTTTTTTTACTACTTCTAAGAAGTCATCTAAGATGGTTTTACCATCTTCAATATATGGGAAATTGGTCTTATTAAAGGAATCAAGCAATTTAGTTTCTTCTTCGTCTAATAAATCAATATCAATAAGTTTTTCTTTCTTTAAGAATTCTGACATCACCACTTCATACATCTTAATGATGTGTTTAATTGTGGACTCATTATATAAATCAGCACGATATTCCACCCAGATGATGTATTTACCTTCTAATCTATGAAGCTCAATAGAGAGTTTCTCTTTGCCATCTTTTCTTAATAATGGAGTAACTTCAAGTAATTTGCCTTGATATTCACCAGAATAGAAATAATCGCCTTGATAAGAGAATAAAACATCCGCACTTACTCCAAAGTCTTTATTCATATCCGCAAAAGGATAGATGTTATGCTTAACATTATCAATTTGTTGTGCATTTGTTTTTAACAAATAATCTTTAACTTTATCTTCGTCAGCGTAGCTTAAATAAAGTGGATAAGTCTTAACATATGAACCTACACTCCTAGCGACGCTTTCATCTCTTCCGTTATGTACCGCTAGGAATAAAGCCTCGTTTTCCATATTGATCTTACTTAATAAGTAAGAGAACGCACCTAAGAAGTAGGAAGATGTTTTAATTCCTAGTTTCTTGGTCAAAACTTTAACATCTTTATCAGTAACCTCTAAAGGTACACGGATATTGCCCCAAGAGACTTCTTTATCTTGTTTATCTTCTACTGGGGTAGAATCGGTTTCAACTCCTCCAACTAACTTTTCATAGTAGTCTTTTGCTTCGTTATATTTTTTAGACTTCAAGTCTTTTTCTTCTTTACTAGCAAATTCATTCGCATCTGATTTTTCAACTTCTAATTTCTTGCCCTCAAGAGCTTTTAAGAAATCACTTATAAAGATATGAATTGAAGTTCCGTCCATAATAATGTGATGAAAATCAAAATAGAAAACATATTCATCTTTTACTTTGTAAAGTTTGAATCTATATAAGTGTTTATTAGTTAATTCATATGGTTTTGAATCAACCTTCACTTCCTTGACTTCTTCATAAGGGAGTTTGATTTCTTCTTCTTCAATATGTTTAGTGATATTTCCTTCTTCATTAATGGATAAAACAGTAAATAAATACGGATGAGCCTCAAAAACTGCTTTTAAGGCGTTAGCGACTTGCTCTTTAGTAATGCCTCTTCCTAAGTTAATCGTATTAGCGAGGTTATATGCATCTCCTGAATTTAAAGAAGAGATATATAATCCTTGTTCACTTTTAGATAATGGATAATGTTTATTCATATCCTTTCCTCCTTGATGTTGATTTCAAATGGTGATTCATTTTCTCTAGTGATAGAAATCACTAAGTCTAAATATTTAATTGTTTTTGATCGATATTTCTTATTTTTATAGCTCTTCACGTTATTTATTGGAATAGAAGGAATGTCTTTAATCTTTTCTTTTATTCCTGTTCCAATACATTTAGTGAGCGACTCTTTATTAGTCCAGACCTCATAGAAGGATTTTTCGTCTTTGATATATTCTTTTTCTTCTTTAGAAGAGATATATTCTTTTAAGTCATCTTCTACTGGTCTTATCTTTTCTATATCCACTCCTATGGGGACATCGTCTTTTATAAAGACTACATATCCTTTAGAGTGAGAAATATTAAAGAAGCAATCTTTACTTATCGGCTTACCATTTTCGTTAAGTGAATATTCGCCTATATATTTGTTTTTTAAAATAAGTGAGACTGCTTTTTCTTTTTTGGTTTCCTCTAGTTTATATCTAGATAACTCCGTAATATTTTCTTCACTTAAAAACGAGGATGATAAAAGGTCTTCAAGCGATAATTTATTAGAATCTACGAATAATAGATTAAGAATAATCACGTATTTATTATAACGATAATATAAATAAAAAAAACCAAAATTGAGATATAATCTCTAATATTTGGTTTTTATCTAGTTAATTTATTTAATTAAAAAGCGACGCTGAAGGAAGTTTCTGAACCAACATAAGCAACGTTGTTGTGAGAGCCGTATCTACCGACTAAATTCTTGCCTATTTCTTCCTTAGCACTATAAAGCAGACGAATGTTATCGCCAGTTGTGACGAAATTAGAAGCTTGATCAGCGTTTCCAAAGAAGAACGCTAATAAGAAGTCCAAATTATCTCCTTCTCCTTTAGTGCCATAAACAGCATCAACTAATTCAAAACCTTCAAATGTAAAACCTTTGTATCTTTCCTTAGCTTGTTCAGCTGTATAAACAGTTGTTGAGTAGCCACTACCATCGAGTTTGCTCTTAACAGAACCTGAAGATTCGCTAGCGCCACAAGCAGTTAAACATAAAGAGCTAGCAAATAATAATGATGCAAATAGTTTTTTCATAATTTGACCTCCATAAATAATAAGTCGTTTGTTTATCTTATATTATACAACACGTTTTGTTAGCAATATAACAGAAATATTCTGGTTATATTTATTTCTTTTTCGAAGAGTTTTTCTTATAAGTTTTTACACTCTTTTTCACAGCGGACAACATTCTTTTTCTTTTCTTTTTGCCGCTATTAATAAAAACGATACCTAAGGCTAATAAAACTACGACTCCTCCACCAATAGCAATATAAAGAACGTATTTTGGAACACCTTTTTTAGCATTGCTAACAGTAACAGAAATAGTTTGTTCAACTAATTTGCCTTCGTAATTTGCAGAAGCTTTTATTGCGGCTGTGCCGTTTGCTAAAGCAGTAATGGTAATTTCTTCATCATTAACAGATGTTGTTTTACTTAAACTAACAATATTTGGATCATCAACGCTCCAAGTAATCTCTCCATCTGCATTACTACCTGATACTTTTAAAGTATCACCTTTAGAAAAACTAATCTTATCTACTGATAAAGTAAAGCCACTGCCAATAGGGTCGGTAAGAGGACTTGCATAACCAGTTACAGTAGGATTATAGTTGGTGCCGTCTTTATCAGCGGTTCCCCAAATATAATCAGCCCATTCTGGGAAATCAATAAATGGATTTCTATTACTAGTGTAGTTATTGAATAATAGGTTATTTCTATGAACTTCATATTCATCAACGGGATCTAATTTGTTCCACGCTAATAAATCGCTTAACAAGCCCATTCCATAAGCTTCAGTAGCGCTACTAGTGCCAGTTTTATTATTTTCTGACAAGTCGTTTAGTATCACTAAATTAGGATTATTCCCATCAATTGGAGCAGTATCACTACCTGAATAATAATTATATCTAGCAGCCATATAGAAAATGGCTCTAGCAATATCGCCTTTATCGCTATCTTGAGGTTCAAAGACTGTTTCACTACCACCAGCGTTTTTAGATTTGCCAGTTAGATTATTTTTGACTGTAGAATATTTACTTCCAGCATCACTATACGATTGATTCTTATCAACAAAAGCAAAGAAATAGTTACTGTGTTCATGGTTAGCCCAGCCATTTCCTGCCCATAAATGCATTGGGTCTCCACGCGCTCCACCACTAGAATCACTTCCTTTGGTGTCAAAGCCGTGCGATTTAGCCCAAATATGTTCTTGGTTAATTCCCCAAGCATCTTGTTCGTGGCTGCCCCAGGCTCTAGCCTCGTTAGGGATATTTCTATCGTTGTATAAGGCATGAATATATGGATTATTTTTTACGTTAGATGTACTGCCATATTCATACCCAGTAATTGTGTTTGTGCTTGGATCATATGTTCCATATGTTGTACTACTAGCAGGAGACTTTTTCCAATCTCTATCAGTAATCTCATACATCTGCCAAATCTTAGTATTACTATCGTAGCTATAATATTTTTGTCCGTTTTTAAGAATCTCTTTTAAGTTCTTAAGAAGGTTTATTCCTTGTCTTTCAGATGCGCTTAAAGAATTTAAAGAGGAATAATAATTTCTAATATCAGTTTTAGAAGTGTCATTTAAATTGATGGTAGTTGGTAAATTAGCAATGCTATAAGCTTCAGCTTTACTTACATCATTGATATTTAGATTAAGCGTAATACTAGTTATAGATAATATTCCAATGGACATTACTGGTATAAGTACTTTTTTCATGATAGCTCCTCCGTTAAATTCATTTTTCATTATAAATTAAAAATGACTATTAGACAAACCCCTATTTATAGACTATGAAAAAAGACCCTTTTGGGTCAATCATTTTCATCTGGTCGGGACGACAGGATTTGAACCTGCGGCCTTCTGCTCCCAAAGCAGACGCGATACCAAGCTACGCTACGTCCCGATTTCTTTTTTATAGCACTAGTTGGCGCGCTAGAGAGGATTCGAACCCCTGACTTCAACATTCGTAGTGTTGCACTCTATCCAACTGAGCTACTAGCGCACGATTTTTGTGCTATATGATTTTATCACATTAACAATTTCTTTCAATAACATTATTAATGTTTTATTTTGCTGGAGGTTCCTGGGGGATTCGAACCCTCGATCATTGAGTTGCAGTCAATTGCCTTACCAGACTTGGCTAAGGAACCATGTGCAGCGATAGGTATTCTATCACTGCGTTTTTTTCTATTCAAGAAAGAGTGTTATTTTTGCTCTTTTCCTTTTCTTTTTTTGCGGATACGTTTAACAAGCAATTTATTAGTGATAATTAACGCTCCTAAACCCACTCCACTTGCGATAATCACAATGAAGATCACTAATGAGGAAGTTGGAAGTGGGTCGCTTTTAAATTCTTCCCACATCTTCATTACGAGTTTATTATTCTCACCAAAATCCTTCATAACCGCACATCTAGTGATAGTATCTTCATCTGGATATTGAGTAAAGAATTGTCTTCCTACAGAATTATTAAGATGTTCAACTTCTCCATCAACAAAGATATAAGGCTCTCCATCTTCAGTTCTAGCGTAATAGCTACTGCTATAGAAGATAGTATCTACTCCATCTTCATAATCTTCGGTAGTAGGATCTCCATCATCTAAAGTACCGTTAAAGAAATAAGATAAATCAACAATGTCATAATCTAAAACTTCTTCAGGTTCTAAATCTCTATCTACGATAGTGAGATCACCATATTTCTTATGAGCCTCTTCTTCAGTTTCTACTGGATGAGAATGTTTTTCATCTAATAAATCTTCAACTGATTCTGGTTCCTCAACATCAACCTTTTTACCAGTTTCTTTATCAATATATGAATATGGGACAAAGTAATAAAGTAAATAATCATCACATTCACTTCTATGACTGTCCTTCATAAAGTCAGGATAATCTAAAGCAAAGAAATCTTTATTTTCTTCCACTTCATCATTATGAACCGCATAAACTTGATAATATTCGTAGTTATATTGTTTAACTTCTACTTCTTCATAGATTTCATCGGTTCTGATATCATACCAGTCTCTAACTAATTCTAAGATGTCTCCTCCACCAATAAAGGAAGTATAACCTGTATAGTCCATATTTTGAGAGGCATAATAAGGATCAGACATAAAGTCTAAGAACATTAAAGCAAGTTCTCTTCTTTCTTCGCTTCTATTATCATTTTTAGGCATGACCCAGGTATCAAACCAAAGGTTAGATCCAAGTTCAGGGACACAGTAATATAAAGTAGATTGATTTTCACCCACTAAATTGCCGTCTTCAGCTTGGTCCATCGAATAAACTGCATCACCACTCCAAGCAAGGTTAACACCAATCTTGCCAGTGACGATATCTTGTTTACCACTATCGACTTCAAGGCCAAAGATGTTGTTTTTTATAATATTTAATGAGTTTTGAACTTTGTTAACAACAGTGTCAAAGCTCTCTTCATTTTCTCCGTTAAATACTTTCGTATATTCTGCCATATAGGTATCAACATCAATAGTGCCGTCATCGAGCTTTTCTTTTAAAGAAATAAAATCATCTTCATAAGCTGTCATTAAACCGGCAGCGAAAGTATCACGCATAGAGTTTTTAATAGAAATAGAGCGGTGATAGTCAGGGTTTGATAAAGCAGAAAAAGAATAATGCATATCCTCAATCACTTTTTCTATTTCTGGAGAATCTTTAAATCCACTATATTCTGGGTTAAATAAGATGCCTAAAGTTCCCCACATATAGCCAACTGCATAATCTTCCAGTTTAACGTATGGATGAACCTTTTCTCCTGGGTGTTCAGGATCATCTTCCCACTTAGAATAAATAGGAGCAGTAATATTATCTAATCTCCCTCTAATAGTAGGAGAAGCATATTGTATATAATTTGCTAATTTTTCCTCTCTAGTTTCTCCTTCTGCTAATAAAGGCACTACTAGTCCTTCAGAGACCATCTTTTGAGCCATGTAATCAGATACGTTAATTAAATCATAATCTGATTTACCAGTTTGGAGTTCACTATAAAGAGTTTCGTTAGTGTCACTAGTGTCATAAACGACATCGACATAGCGGTACTTTTCATCTAACTCACCCGCATCCACTAAACCAACTACGTATCGCTTAAATTGCTCAGTCATGTTATTAGAAGGATCTTCTTCATCAATGAAGATATAATCTTCACTATTGATGATTTTTAATGTGAACTTCTCAGCTACATCATTACTGCCACAGCTGGTTAGACCGCTAGACATGCCTAAAAAGATAGGAGATAAAAGAAGAATTTTCGTAATCTTTTTCATTATCCGACCCTCCTTTTAGCCATGTTAAGTTTTTTGTCTTGGTGGTTACGATAAATCGTAATGCCAATTACCGCTAAAATAACAGCAACAAATAAAATTGTGGTTAAGGCTCTCATTTCTGGAGGAATTGGTCCCTTTTTAATCTTAGCCTGAACTAAGGTTGATAAGGTTTCAATATTCTTACTTCCAGAAAGTAATCCACTACCTCTAGTAAAGGCGGTAACAATAAAGTCATCTAAAGATAAAGTAACGGAAAGTAAGAAACCAGATAATACACCAGGCATAATCTCAGGAACAATGACTTTAAATAAAGCTTTGGTTGGCGAGGCTCCCAAATCTAAAGCGGCCTCATATAGACTTGGATCCATTTGTTGCAATTTTGGTTTAACAGAAATATAGACAAACGGTAAGGATAAACAGCAATGACCAATTAATAAGGTCCAGAAAGAGAAGATGTAACTATCTCCACCCATAGCCTTAAAGATTTTTCCTAAGAAAACAAACATTACTGTTAAAGAGAAGGCAACAACAATTTCAGCATTAACAACAGGAATTTGAGTTGCTAAATCTAAAGCGTTTCTCATTCTGCGTTTAGAATAATACGCACCAATGGCCCCTAGTGTACCAATAATAGTACTAACCATCGCGGAAATAAGAGCGATTAAAACAGTGTTACCTAAAGCAATCATAATTTCCGTAGATTGGAATAATCTAGGGAATAAATTGAAGGAGAATCCTGCCCATTGTCCAATATTTACTGATTCAGTAAATGAGAAGGCAATTAACACTAAAACAGGGAGATACATTAAGATCAAAATAAGCCAAATATAGGACTTACCAATAATTTTCTTTACCATGATCCGCCCTCCTTTTTGCCTTCTTTAGAAGACTTTTGAGAAATGAGCATAGTTAAACCAATAAACACTAACATGACTAATGCCATAAATGAGCCATCATGCCATGCTTTATTGGTGAATTCTAATTCAATATAATTACCGAATAAGGTAATCTTGCCTTCTGATAAAACATCAGAAATGACATAGCTAGACATTGTTGGCATAAATGTCATTAGGCAAGCAGAAACAATACCAGGGAAAGCTTGAGGAAGAATATTCTTAATAAAGACTTGGGTTGGATTAGCTCCTAAATCTCTAGCAGCTTCAATTTGTGATTTATCTAACTTCAACATAGTTGTGTATAAAGGAAGAATCACAAATGGTAAATAGTTTTGCACCATGCCAATTAAAGTAGCGATATAAGGGTGATTGCCGCCATTAATACCCATCCAAGTTAATAAGTCACGAGTGGCACCAGTACGTAAGACGAAGTTAATCCACATCGGGGCAATAAATAAAGTCACTAAAACCGCATTCTTATTGACTTTCTTGTCCGCTAAGAAATAGGCAAGAGGAAATCCAATTAACAAACATATCAATGTTGTTAATGTAGCAATAAATAAGGAGACAAACAAAACATTCCATTTGCTCCAACTAGTAAAGAAATTTAAAAACGCTTGGCCAGAGGCAGAAATATATTTCGCTCCAGTTACAGGGTCAGTGTATTCATAGGTGAAAGCATAAAATAAGACAATCCCTATCGGCACAATAATGAATAACACTAAAAAGACGATGTATGGAATCGATAAATATTTTCTTTGTAAGGTGAAAAAGCGTTTCGCCTTATTCGATTTCATATTTGTCGATATTTCCTTTCAATGTAAGAGAAATCTTTTCTGGTTTAACAATAACAGAAACTAAATCGCCTTCATTCCAAGTATCTTGGGTATCAACGACGAAGTCTTCTTCTTCTTTAGTACGGACAATAACTTGCCAGTGGTCACCAATATAAATAGTAGAAACCACAATACCGTTCGCGTTACCGTTATCATAACCATCAACAATTTCTATATCGCCTAAGCCGATTTCAGCGATCACATCTGCATCATCTAAATCATATTTTTTGCCGTTTTCTGCAATTAAATATAATTCATCATCAACGTGAGACCCTTTTAATAGTTGAGTTACATCAACATCAAAAGAAGCATCAGAAATAATAAGTTTATTGTTTTTATCTAGATAAGCTTCTGGATATAAGTTCTTGGTTAATTCTTTCTTCATGATTTGGATATTCTCTGGTTCAAAATCAATATAAACAAGAGAATTATCTCCATAATCTTTAGTGGACTGAGCCACTATTTCAGACTTACCAACCTCTAATACGTATTCATAGTGAATACCTTTAAAGATTTTGGTAACAATTTTTGCAGTTAATTTATCAGAGTTTGGTTCACCAGTAACTCTAGTCATTTCCACATCTTCTGGTCTCACCACAACATCCACTTTTTCGTTTAATGGAAAATCATCAACACAATCAAAAACATGATTTAAGAATTTAACTTTGAGTTTACCCACCATAGTGGCGTTATAAATATTAGATTCACCAATGAAGTTAGCAACATAGGCACTAACTGGTTCATTATAAATATCTATTGGAGTGCCAACTTGTTGGATTTCTCCGCTTTTCATAACCACGATTGTGTCGCTCATCGTTAATGCTTCTTCTTGGTCGTGGGTAACATAAATAAAGGTGATGCCAAGTTTCTTATGCATATCCTTTAATTCAAGTTGCATTTCTTTTCTCATCTTAAGATCTAATGCACCTAAAGGTTCATCTAGAAGTAAGATTTCTGGTTCATTAACAATCGCTCTAGCGATGGCGACTCTTTGTTGTTGTCCGCCTGATAAAGTAGAGATATCACGAGTCTCTAAATCTTCTAAATCAATAATTTTTAAAGCGCGCATCACTTTCGCATCAATCTCTTCACGAGTGAAATGACGCATCTTGGTCACTACTGTTCCATCTTTTTTAGTCTTTTCATATGGAATCTTTTTAAGTTTTAAACCAAATGCAACGTTGTCATAAACATTTAGATATGGAAATAATGCATATCTTTGGAAGACCGTATTAATTGGTCTTTTGTGTGGAGGAATGCGAGTGATATCCTCACCATTTAATAAAATTTGTCCGCTTGTTGGAGTTTCAAAACCCGCAATCATTCTAAGAGTTGTTGTTTTTCCACATCCAGAAGGACCTAAGAAGGTGACAAATTCACCTTTAGTAATGTCAAGGTTAAAATCATTAACGACAGTGTTGCCGTCATAAACTTTGTTCACACCTTGAAGTGAGATAATACAGTTTTCTTTCGCCATATTTAATCCCTAACCTTTCAAAAAATCAGTGAGAATATTTGTTCAATATTTCGCAAAAAAATATAAAGGAAAAATAATTAAAAAACAAATAAAAATTTTTCTAGCTTTTTTCTCGCTCAATTTTTAAGGAAACCAAATTTGAAAAAAAGTAAGATACAGTCAAGTTTTTATTTAAAAATAATTTTTCAAAAAACCATCAATTATTTTATCAGCTTTTTTGACTAAAAACTCGCTTTGAATTATACTTAAGAAAACAATATGAAAAAATCTTTATTATTTTTATCAATTTTGACCAGTATTTCCTTGGCCTCTTGTGGAAGTTCAGATATCGACACTAGCAAGATCGCTTTAGACTATGGTTATGACTATAAAAACGATATTGTTTCTTTAAATGATTTTGTTATTGGCTATGATACTCTAGCAAATAAAATAGCCTCTAATGAAAGTTTTGTTCTATTAGTTTATAAAACCGGATGTGGATGTTGGGGAGATTTTGAGCCATCAGCAATTAAATTCATGAATGATTACAATGTTAAATTCCCTGCAATTGATGTTGCTGCTCTTTTAAGTGAAGAAGTTAAATATGGAATATACGCTGTTGAAGCTGATATGCCTTCCATTTGTTTCTTTAGACGCGGACAATTAATTAGACAAACCGTGTTTGGAAAATTAAAAGACGTTAGCATTTTCAAAGATTACTATGTGTTCAAAGATTTCATGTTAGAAAACATTTACCTTCCACATATGTATTATTTGGATGAAGATGCCCTTGATGAAAAAATAGCAGATAATGAAGAATTTAATCTCTATGTTGCTCGTAGTGAATGTGGAGATTGTAAGCTTGTAAATAAAAATGTTTTATATGCTTGGTCTGAAAAAATCAAAGAAAAATCAAATATGGAAAAACCATTATACATTTTTGATATTCAAAAATATCGCGGAACAGACCTTTATCAACCAATTAAAGATAAATATGGATTAAGCAATACAGAATTCAATCCAGTTTTCGGTTATGAATCAGGTATGATACCAACATTCCAAAGATGGAAAGATGGGCATATCTTTGATATGATTACGGTTTTAAATGATCAATTAGGAGAAAACCATACTTTTAGTTCATACTTTACAGAAGAAAGAGTAAGCGCAAGTCCAATGCTCAGCCAATTCGGTAATCAATACGTTT
>DGHZ01000015.1 GCA_002392945.1 Caryophanales bacterium UBA3835
TTAGTGGCAAAAGGATAAACGGTTTTACCTAGCCAAGAATGATCTTTAATAAAGCTAGCGACAATTCTAGGATAGGTTCTCCACCAGCAAGGGAAGCCTAAATAAATCACATCATATTCATCTAAAGATGAAAGTGGATTTTTATAAGCAACCTTTTCATTATATTGATCTTCAATTTTGCTTCTTTTTACACATTCCTCATAATTAGTTGGATATGGGATTTCTGGTTCTAATTTAAATAATTCACCACCAGTTTTAGCAGCGATTTTTTCTGCAACGATTTCTGTAAAACCTTTGGTGATTACTTCCATTTCACCATTAACAGAATTCTCTCCAGTACGTGAGAAATATACAATTAATGTTTTCATAATAGTTAATTACCTCAGCCACTATTATTACAAATTTTCAATTTTTAATAAATGAATAAGTTTAGAAAGTGTCCAAATAATCAAAAATAGTAATTGAAAGAAGATAGATAATCCCTTATATTTTATTCGTTCTTATTCCTTTTGAAGGTTGGACACTTAAGGAGAAATATATGAAAACAATGATTATGTTAAGCGCGATACCTGCGTCTGGAAAATCGACCTGGGCAAAAGAGTATCAAGCAACTCACCCAAATACTTATATCGTTAATAGCGATGAAGTGAGAATGGAAGTTACTCACGGAGACTTTCAAGACCATTCAAAGCAAAAAGAAGTTTGGGAACTTTTTGAAAAAAGAATCCATGAATACGCGGCTAAAAGCGAAGATGTTACAGTTATTGTAGACGCTCTTAACGATGTAAATGCAGTGAGATTAAAATATTTATCCACTACTCCAGAATTTGATAAAAAGATTTTAGTCTTATTTCCAAACACTCTAGAAAAATCAAGAAAATATAACAACTTAAGAGAAGTTGCCTTACGAGTTCCTGATGATATCTTAGTGGGTCTTGTTAATAAATTTGAAGCCCCTAGTCAAGAAGTCCTAGATCTAGTGGATGAAGTAATTGAAGTTAATTGGTAAGTCTTTGACTTACCTTTTTATTTATTCCTCATCCCCAGTTGGGTTAATAACAGAGTAACCAATATTAGTTAAGTGATCCGCTACTCTTTCTAGTTCACTAATTAAAGTTGCAAAGTCATCTGAAAGAGCGCCATTACATTCATTCGCGGTCATTCTCTTATAATGGTTATCGCTTAACTCTTTAGCGAGGACATCACTTCTATTTTCTAATTCGTGAAGTTTATCTAGTTTTTGATATTCTTCATTTTTAAAGATGTCCGTAGTTAAATCAGACATATCCATAATTAAATCAAAGAAAACATCAATTTCTTTAATGGCAACATTAGAGAATTTTAAATCACTTTCTTCTAATTTCTTAGAGTTTTCATAGAAGTTATAGGCGTGATCTCCAATTCTTTCAATATCATTAATAACGTGGAAATAAGAACCAACAACTTTAGAATCTTCTTCGCTAACTTTATTGGATAAAGATATGAGATATTCAGTAATTTTACTATTGATATAATCAATATTACTTTCAGTATCCGCGATAGATCCTGAATTAGTCTTATCGCCTTTAACTAAGCATTCATAGCCATATCTAAAGTTAAGCATCGCGAGATTATACATATGTAAAATTTCATTTTTAACTTGCATCACAGCGATATCAGGAGTGTTTAATAATCTATCATCGATATATAAAAGTAAATTTTTCTTATTTTCTAAATCTTTATCTTTGATAACTCTTTCAGAAATTTTAATTAAAGGTTTCACTAAAGGCATAGAAGCAATAAAGAAAACTACACTGTAAAGAAGTGTAAACATTGCTAAGCCTAAACCTGATGAGCCAAAGCTAGAGGAGAAGAAATTAGAAATTGGAGTAGATAAAGGCCAAATAATCGCTATTGCGATTAAGGCCGCAACTACTTTTATCACCAAAGAAATAAAGCCTGACCGTTTAGCGTTAACTGTACCTCCAATAGTGGCAATTAAAGTGGTAATACAAGTTCCAATTGTCGCTCCTAAAGCGATATATATCGCACTAGAAAAAGGAATTGCCCCACTAGAGACCATGACAATCGCAATACCAGTCACTGCACTACTAGACTGCACTAAAGCAGTCAAAACAATACCGATTAATAAAAGTAATAATGGGAAACTAACTGAAGAGAATAACTGTTGAGTCGCACTATTAATATCAGCCTGACTAAAAGCGCTTTTTAATAGGTCTAAGCCTAAGAACACTAGACCAAATCCAGTAAGAACTTCACCCAAATTTTTGACCTTTTCTTTTTTAAAGAACATCATCACAATGCCAACAAAAGCAATAAGGGCTAAATATAAACCAATATTAAATGATGAAAGTGACACTAATATTCCTGTAACTGTGGTACCTATAAAGGAACCAAGCATGATATTCACTCCTTGATATAGAGTCATCACGCCGGCATTAATAAAACCAACTGTAAGTACACAAGTAGCCGCACTAGATTGAATTAAAGCGGTAACTCCACTACCAATTCCTAAACACGCAAAAGGGCTATTCTGTGTTTTCTTAAAGATTTTTTTAAGAGATTTACCTGTCGCTTTTTTTAGTCCACCTGACATAAGATTCATGCCGACGATAAAAACAGTGACACCTAAGAATAGAAATATAATTGCAGTCGCTAAATCTTTTACAACCATATATGATAATATTATCATCGTAATGATAGAATTAATCTAATGAAATTCATAAATTACAAAACAAATCAAAATATTAAAAAAGATATCGAGCCACTATATATCTCTAGCTTTCCAGAAGAAGAAAGACCACCAGTAGAGATGTTTTTCTCTTTAGCATTAAAGGAAGATAACGATATTTATGGAGTTTATGATAACAACTCTTTTATTGGCTTTACTAATCTTTTATTTTATAAAGATCTCTGCTATATCTTCTTTTTAGCGGTATCTCCTGAATTTAGAAATAAAGGATATGGTAGTCAAATCGTTCAAGAAGTATTAAAAAAATATCCTGATAAAACCTTCATCCTATGCTACGACGAAGTTGATGATAAATATAGCGATAATGAACTTAGAATTAGAAGAAGAGATTTCTACTATAGAAATGGCTTTAAAGAAAATATCCTCAAAACCTGTGAATATGGCGTCCGTTATGACACAGTGTATCATGGGTCTCACCAAGTAAGTTTTGAGGATTATTTATCTTTATTTATTCACTGCTATGGCCAAATGGCAAAGCAGTATATCAAGAAAGTTAATTAGCAATAGTCATCTTAAGATAACTTTTTATATTTCCCATACGGCTGGCACACCATCAACATAATGCCAATAATTTCCTTCTTCAGTTGGTTCTGTTTCAGAATAGAAATATATTTTGTAAATATAAATATAATTATCTGATTTTGAAATTGTATTCCATTCATCAGAGTTTCCGGCGTAATAGCATATCATTTTAGACGAACACCCTTCAAAGGCATGGTAACCAATTGAGGTAACACTATCAGGAATTATGATGGATGTTAAGGATGAGCAGTACTGGAAAGCATAAGAACTAATTAAGGTGACACTATCAGGAATTATGAT
>DGHZ01000017.1:0-1567 GCA_002392945.1 Caryophanales bacterium UBA3835
GTTAAGGATGAGCAGTACTGGAAAGGTTGTCTTCCAATTGATGTTACGGTGTCAGGAATGGTGATAGATGTTAAGGATGAACAATTAGAGAAAGTGAGATCGCCAATTGAGGTGACTCCATTTGGGATTTTAAAAGAATTTAAATGTTCAAAAGATTCGAATGTAGGCAATTGACCAATCCCTTCAACAGAGTCAGGAATATCAAAACTAATCAAGGTTTTTTCTTTATATGCGTTTAAAAACGTAAGTGAACTCAAATTAAATTGTGAGACAGCATATCCATCAATAATCTCTGGAATTGAGATGGATGCGCTATCGTATTTAATGGATGTAATAATAGCCTTCCCAGAAGCAACAACATACTCATATTCATCTGTGCTGTGAATAGTTCCATCACAGCCCCAAATAACAGCACATCCACTATTCCAATTTGTAGGCCATTCTTCCGGTTTATATGAATTTTTGCAATAAATAATGATATTGTCACCAGAAAATACAGAGCCACCCATTTGAGAAACGCTATCAGGAATGGTGATAGATGTTAAGGATGTGCAGTTGTAGAAAGCATAAGAACCAATTGAGGTGACACTATCAGGAATGTTAATGAATGTTAAGGATGAGCAGTACTGGAAAGCTTGTTCTCCAATTGATGTAACGGTGTCAGGAATATAAATAGTTTTTGTCATTGATTTATAAATATTTGAATCAAAACCCATTTTTATAATTCCTGTTACTGGTAATCCATTATAACTAGATGGAATGACTACATTTGACAACAAAGAAGAATTTCCTTTCCCAACATAATAAGTATTATTATCAGTTAGATAAAAATCTAATTGTTGGGGGTTATCATCAGTTAAGTCTTCTCCTTTAATATTTCCTTTTAAAACCCATTTTTTGTCTTCTTTAACATAATAATTCCATGTTTCAAGGTCGATATAAGAGTCACCTTCTTTCCCTAATTCAGTCGAAGGAACACCACTTCCATTCAACATAGAGGTTCCATCTTGTCCAGGAACGCCTTGTATGCCTTGTTCACCTTGAGAGCCTTTAATATTTCCTTGTTTGACCCAAGCATTATTAACTTTAATATAAAAATCCCAGTTATCTAAATTGATATAAGAATCGCCATTTTCTCCTGTAGCTGAAGTAGGTTCTCCGCTTCCAGTTATGACTGATGTTCCGTCTTTTCCTGGCTCACCTTGTGGACCTGTTTCACCTTGTGGACCACGCGCAGAAATACCAGTATCAACACCATCGATAAACCAGTTGCCATTACTGCCTATATTTACTACAGGGGTATGTCCGTCTTGACCCATAATGGAATTTAGCCATTCTTCATAAGTTTGTTCTTTTATGGATCCATCTCTTAATCCAGATTCATAGATATCTCTAGTTTTTCTTTCAAAATCACTCATTGGTGTTTCTGAACTACCACAACTAGCAATAGAAAAAAGCATACCTAAAAATGCAAGAGAAATAATAGTTTTAGAAAAGCGTTTCATAATAACTCCACTATATCTTTAATAAATTAATTCGCTCTTATTCTAGAGAGAGAGAGAGAGAG
>DGHZ01000017.1:1627-6458 GCA_002392945.1 Caryophanales bacterium UBA3835
GAGAGAGAGAGAGAGTCAAGCACTCAATATCAATGAGTGCTAAAAAAGGATGTTAATAACATCCTTTATATGCTTGTATTGCAAAGTAATAATTAGCGGATTACCATTGTAAGCACTAAGGCAAGTGCAGCACATCCACTAGCGAATGCTGGGTGATAAATAACTTTTTTAACTTTGTCAAAGTTCCAATTATATTTTTCTGCTAATCTCATTGCTCCAAAGATTAAAGCGCCGGCCGCAAAAGTATAAAGAATTGCTACACAGTTAATCATAAATGTGTATTTTTCAAAATTATCAATGACTTGACTTGCTGTTGCGTAAGCTGGATTAACTCTAATAAATGTGGATACGCCTAAATATAATGTATTAGCAATAATCATTGTGCCTAAGCCAGCAAAAGAAATGATATTTTTTGGTCTAATAATTAATAAAGCAATACCCATGAAAGCGCCTTCCATGAGGATGTAATAAACTGGATTGATTGCCATGCCAAAGGCTAAACATGCGATTAATTTAATAGCACCAGCTAGAATCGCCATATAAATTGAACTAGCAAATGTTCCAGTTCTTTTATAACATGCACCCATTAAAAAATAGGCGATAGGCACCATAATGGTGCTTGAGGCTAAAAACATCGTGTTAGGAATAAAGTGCATATGAAGTAAACTACCTAAGGTAGCTTCTAAAATGCCCCATAATCCACCGAATAATAAAACTGAGAATAAAACATTTAAAACTTTCTTCTTTGTCATACTAATTATCTCCAATTAGGAATATATTAACTTAATTTTTAATTAATATCTACCCTAAACAAATATAAATCGCGTAAAAAGTTGGTTTATTAAATTCGGTTTCGTTTTTGATCATCCAACCAGTAGAATTGATTGGGAATTGAAGAACTTTTCCTCCGCCATCAGGATCATAAACAGATAAATCTTTTGGGGCTTCATAATCTTTTACTGGATCACCAGTCCCCTCTTTATTGCTATAAACATTATAAAAAGTTCCTTTTGTCCCAAAATAATCAATCATTAAACGATCAACAGTGAATTCAGACACTGATTTAATATAAGAGCCTGGCGCTAATTGAATTTGTGGCTTAGCCCCTTTAGTGTTAAGTTTACAACCAGCGCTAATTTCTACTTGATATGTTTTTTCACTTTCAGGGATAGTTAGAGTCACTACTTCCGCTGCTTCTGAATCAGCTGATGTTAAAGAGGTCTTGTCAGGAGTTAAAAGCTGAACATCTCCTTTAAAATCTGGAAGTCCGCTCGCTGGTTCTTCTCTACAACCAGTTAAGGCAAATAATGGTAGTAAGCCTAAAATAAAAATTTTTTTCATATAATCTTTCCTTTCGGCATTATTTTTTCATAGATTTTATGAATAAAAAAGCACATTTTTTGGCCTCGCACACGCGGTCATTAACCTTGAATGACGCGCACAAAATAAAAAAATTTTTACTATATTTAATCTAGTTATATCTTTAAAATAATTAGTGAACATTATGGTCGACATTTATAAAGAATTAGATAACTTAAGAAAACAAGGCAAAGACGCTGTTATAGTCACCGTTACTGAAAAAAGTGGCATGGGGCCAGCTGATGTTGGTAAGAAAATGCTAGTTACTGAAGGTAATATAGCTTTTGGTACAGTCGGTGGCGGAGCGATTGAATATTACGCTAGAGAAAAATGTAAAGAAGTTTTAGATAAAAGGATATCTTTCTCAGAAAAATATGTGTTAAACGACCGCACTGTCAGCGTAGATGATGGCTCTATTATTCTTCCTATGGCCTGTGGGGGAAGAGTTACTTTATTCTATGAATTTGTTGGTCCTAAACAATATGTTTATATTTTTGGTGCTGGCCACTGTGGGGCAGCTTTAGCTAGAGTACTTAAACCTTTAGGTTTTTTCACCACTATTATCGATGAAAGAGATTATGTAATTAACGCTTTAGATGATGCAGCGGATGTTAAAGTCAATGAAGGTTTTGTAGAATATATTGAAAAACATGGATTACCAAATAATCGATATATTGTGGTCTGCACCCCAAGTCATCAGAATGACTTTCATGTCTTAAACAAAATTTTAGAATTAAAGATTAAACCAAAATATTTTGGAATGCTTTGTTCTAAAAAGAAGATTGGTGATTATTTAGAAAAAGCCTATGAACTATATGGTAAAGACATTGATCTCACTAATTTTTATTCTCCGATTGGTTTACAAACTGGTGGCGATTCTCCTGAAGAAGTCGCTATTTCTATTGCAGGAGAAATACTTTCAGTATTCTATAACAAAGCCGATATTAACTCTCATATGAGAGATTTAGCTAAAAAATAATGGGTTGTCCATTTTGTAATTTAAAAGAAAATATCTTATTTGAAAACGACTATGCGGTCGCTTTTTTTGATTCTTATCCAGTTAGCAAGGGACACGCTCTAATCATTCCTAAAAGACATAGTGAACACTACTTTGAACTTACAAAAGAAGAAATTGGGGCAATGTTTGAATTATCGCAAAAAGTAAAAGAATACTTAGACAAAGAATTTCATCCAGATGGATATAATATTGGCTTTAATGTTTTAGAAGCTGGTGGGCAAAGTATCATGCACACCCATATGCATGTCATCCCTCGCTATAAAGGGGATGTAGAAAAGCCTCGGGGCGGAATAAGAAAAATAGTTAAACAAAAAGACACTTACTAGAGTGCCTTTTTATTAACCTATAAATCTGTTCTTTTACCTTTATAATAAGTTGAATCAATTAAGCCTCCACCAAGACAAATATCTCCGTCATAGAATACTGCGGCTTGCCCTGGAGTAACCGCCTTATATGGTTCATCAAATTTTAATTCTACTAGATCATCACCTTTGTAGAAAATAGTGACTCCATTATCTTTTTGTCGATATCTAAATTTCGCATAGATATGTTGTCCTTCTTTTGGTTTATCAGCGATGAAATTTAAATTACTCACTAAACAAGAATCAGAATTGAGTCGATCAGATTCTGAACCACTAGCAACATATAAAATGTTGTTTTTAATATCTTTTTTCACAATAAACCACCCTTGAGCGGTTTCTCCGTGAATTCCACCTATTCCAAGTCCTTTTCTTTGACCAATTGTGTAATACATCACGCCATCATGAGTGCCAATTACTCGGTTAGTGTCGATATCCACGATATTTCCTTTTTTCGCAGGAATATAGTTTTTTAAGAATTCTTTGAAGTTTCTTTCTCCAATAAAACACACTCCGGTTGAGTCTTTTTTATCGGCGATATCAAGGTTTAAATCATGAGCGATTTTTCTAACCTCTTTTTTATCAATATCTCCTAAAGGGAATAATGCGTATTTGAGTTGATCTTGACTAATTTGAGATAAGAAATATGTTTGGTCTTTATTTTGATCAAAGCTCTTACATAAGTAGGCTTTCCCTTCTTTATCAATTCGCTTTGCGTAATGACCCATTGCAATCATATCAAAACCCTTTTCTTTAGCGAATTTTAAGAAAGCGTCAAATTTAATATATTTATTACAGAATATATCTGGGTTTGGGGTTCTACCAGCTTCATATTCTCTAATTAAATAAGAGAATACATCATCCCAATATTCTTTAACAAAATCTATTCTTAATAGTTCAATGCCTAGCTTTTTAGCGACCGCTACAGCGTCATCATAATCTTTCTCTTGAGGACACTGCGAATTATTGATGTTTGGATTACCTAAATAGTCATTATTAGCGAGACTATCCCAGTTACGCATAAAACAGGCAGTTACTTCGTATCCTTCTTTTTGAAGTAGATACGCGGCTACTGCACTATCAACACCACCAGAAAGGCCTACTAAAACTTTCATTTAAAATAATTCCTTACTGTCTAACACTAAAGTGAATGGTCCATCATTAACACTATATACATCCATATCAGCACCAAATACACCAGTTTCAATATGTTTACCGCTAAGTCTAGCTAATTCTTCATTAAAGAATTCGTATAAAGGTTCTGCTTCATGAGGATGTAAAGCATTAACAAAAGATGGACGTCTACCTCCAGTGGTGTCCGCGTATAATGTGAATTGACTAATAGAAAGGATATTTCCATTCACTACATCTAAAGACAAATTAATTTGTCTTTTTTCATCAGCGAACACTCTGAGCTTAATAATTTTTTCCGCCATCTTAGTGACAATTTCTTTATCATCACCCATAGTAAAACCGGTAAGTAAAAGGTAACCGTTAGAAATACTTCCAACGGTCTTACCTAATATATCTACACGAGCGCTTTTAACTGTTTGTAAAACAACTTTCATTAAGCTTCTCTAATAATTTCTCTAATAACAGGAAGTTCTTCCACTTTTTCATCACTATAGGCATATGCTTGTCTAATTTCATCTAAGACTGGAAGATATTCTTCGGGAGTCTTATTTGTATAGACGGTACATAATAAGTCACCTCTAGTAACTTTAGCGCCAACCTTTTTAGCTAATACGATACCAGCAGACATATCAATGACATCTTCAAGAGTTTCTCTGCCAGCACCGAGTTTCATCGCACTAATTCCAATCTCTAAAGCGTTGATCTCTTTGATATAGCCATCTCTTTCAGATCTAATTTCAACAATATTTTTACTAATTTCAAATTTTTCAGGATGTCTAATGTAACTAACATCTCCACCTTGAGCTTCTACCATTAAGCAGAATTTTTCAAAAGCTTCTCCGTTTTCAATAACTTCATGGAGTCTCTTGCGGGCTTCTTCAATGCTCTTACAGACTTTTGCTTGAACAAGCATGATACTACCAGAGGGATAACATAATTCCATTAAATCTTCTGGACCTTT
>DGHZ01000031.1:0-12509 GCA_002392945.1 Caryophanales bacterium UBA3835
TTTGTTGCTAAAAAAGGTAGAATCACCCACGCTAAAGCGTTCTTTGGTTCTTTAATTGGAGTGAAGCCAATTGGAGAATTTGACTATAACGGTATGACTACTGTTATTGGAAAAGGTAAAGGTGAAGAAAAAACCATGAATATTCTATTAGAATATATGGCTAGACATATTGAAGAACCTGAGAATCAATTAATCTTTATTGCCACTAGTAACGAACATATACAAGCAGAGAAATTTAAAGAATTAATTATTAATAAATTCCACCCAAAAGGAGCATATGTTTGTGATGTATATTCCAACTGTGGAATTAATGTAGGACCAGGTTTAATGGCAGCATATTATTACGGCAAACCTATTTCTGAAGGTTTAGTTGAAGAAAGTGCTGTGATGAAAGAATTATTAGCAAAATAATGAGACAAAGAATAAACGGATACGACTTTCAATTAATGGTCCAAAGTGGGCTTAATAACATTCGATTAGCCGAACAACGTGTTAATAGTATGAATGTTTTTCCTGTGGCGGATGGAGATACTGGAACGAATATGCGTTTAACTTTAGAAAACGGATTTAAAAGAGCCCCACAAACTAGACACTTAGGTTTGTATTTAAAGGATTTAGCCGCTGGAATGCTTTTAGGCGCTAGAGGAAATTCTGGAGTTATCTTATCGCAGTTATTTAAAGGAATGTCTATTTCCTTAGAAAGAAAAGGTATTGTTAATCCTGGCGAATTAAGAGATGCTTTCATTTTAGGATATAAAACGGCTTATAAAGCAGTGGTAAATCCTGTTGAAGGAACAATTTTGACTGTCGCTAGAGAAGGTATTGAAGAGATTAAGGGTCGTATTAGAGGCAATATTTCTTTAGAAGACTCTATTAAATTATATTTAGAAGCCATGTACCGTTCTTTAAAAAGAACTCCGGAGAAACTTGAAGTTTTGAAAGAATCAAATGTCTTAGATAGTGGTGCCTATGGTTATATTGTCATTATCGAAGGAATGTATAAATATCTTGCTGGAGAAGCAATCGAAGAAAAAGAAAATTCGCCTATTGAATTACCTTTACAAACCAAACCCTTATACTTTGATGAAAATAGTGAATTTATCGAAGGCTACTGCATGGAGTTTTTGCTTCAATTATTAGCTAGCCGAATTAATATTAATGAGTTCTCAATAAACTTATTTATTGAAAGATTAAAAGAATTGGGTACTTCTATTGTTTGTCTTAAAGAGGGCAGTATTGTTAAAGTTCATATTCACACTTTAAACCCATCTCCAGTGATTGACCTCGCTAAAGAATATGGAGAATTTATCAATTTCAAACTTGAGAATATGCAGTTACAACATAATGAATTTTCAATTGTTAAACGTTTAGATGATAAAAATGCGAAGGAATTAGGCATTATCGCTGTTGTTAACGGGAAAGAATTAGAAAATGTTTATCGTGAACTAGGATGCGACTATGTTATTAGCGCTTCTGGAAATATGAATACCTCTAGTAGTGAATTTTTAGATGCGATTGAATCGATTAACGCTAAAAAAATAGTAATCTTCCCAAACAATAAAAATACTATTGGTTCGGCTAACCAAGCCATTGAATTAGCTAGAGCTCAAGATCGTGTCTTTATTGTGCCAACTAAAAACATGGTTGAAGGCATTATAGCGCTCCAAATGGATATGCCAGATGATGATTCCAATAGTAGGATCAATAGCTTTAATTCTAATATACATTTAGCCACTACAATTTGCTTAACAAAAGCAACTAAAAATTACGAAAAAGGCGGGATTTGCTGTAAAATTAACGACAAAATTGCCTTAATTGATGATGAAGTAGTAGCGGCCTCAAATGACCTTATTGATTGTCTAGATAAGGCTATTAAAGGTATTAATTTAGAAGATAAAACAGGAATGTTAATTTATTTATCTAATGAAGCTGATGATGAATTAGAAGCGAAACTAAGTGAGTTTGTTTCTAGTTTAGAAGGTATCGAATATCAAATTATGAAAGGCGGACAGGAAATTTACGATGTCCTAATTGGTTTGTTCTAATATGTGGTGGATTTGGCTTATTGTAGGACTTGTTGGAGGAAGTATATTTATGTATTTCCTTTTAACTTTTATTATTTCTTGCATTATTTATACAAAATTGTTTGTTCGTACCTCCCCTGAAAAATGGTCTAGAAGCGTTTCTTGGCCTGATAAAGAACTTCAAACAATGTTTGATGAAGGTAAAAAATGGGGAGAAGAAAACGAAAAATATCGTAAGCATGTAGAGATAGATTCTTGTGGTTTCCATCTTGTTGGGGAATATTTTGATTTTGGGTTTGATAAGGCAGTCATTATCATTCCTGGAAGAAGTGAATCAGGAACATATTCTTATTATTTTTCTGAACCTTATAATAAAAGTGGTTATAACGTTTTAGCGATTGATAATCGCTGCCATGGGTTAAGTGAAGGTAAATATAACACTTTAGGTTTAAAAGAATATCAAGATATCTCTAATTGGGCGAATCTATTAGATAAAGAATTTGGTATCAAACACGTTCATATCCATGGCATTTGTATCGGTAGCGCTACTGGTATACATCTATTGGCACAAAAAGATTATCCAAGTAATTTAAAAGGTATTACTTGTGAAGGTACATATACCACCTTTAAAGAATTATTTGATAACCAATTAAAGAAAAGAAATAAACCAACTTTTCCTCATACATTTGAAGTTTTATCTTTAATATCTCTTAGTGCGGGTAAATCACTTAGAAGAAATAGCCCAATTAGAGAAATTGATAAAGTGAAAGTTCCAGTTTTATTTTTATATAGTAAGCAAGATATCTTTGCTAAACCTGATCAATCTATTAAGCTGTTCAATAAAGTTACCGCTCCTAAACATTTGGAGTGGTTCCCAGTGGGAGAACATTCTCATATCCGCTTCCATAACACCAAGGAATACGATACAGCCATAGAAAGATTCTTAAAGGAATTTTGTTAATGAATAAATTAGCGTTTTTAACAATGGATGTCGAGAGCTATTTTGATACATCCTGTTTAAAAAATACTGATATTGAAATCGACCAAAAATATAACTGTGCTGAAGAGATTCTAACGTACGCTAAATTTTTAGCGAAAAATAATATTAAGGGCACGTTTTTTGTCACTGTTGATTTTATCAAATACTGTAAAGAATATTTATTAGAAGCGATTAAGCTCGGACATGAAATTGCTCTTCACTGTTTGACTCATCAAAGTTATAAAAACTTCACTAAAGAAGAATTCAAAAAAGAACTAGTGGAATCCAAAAAGATATTAAAAGAAGAATTAGGTGTGGAGCCTGTTGGTTTTCGCTTTCCTAGATGGGAATATAAAAAGGAATTATTTGATGTTCTTTTAGAAGAAGGATTCATCTATGACTCTAGTGTTATTAGACCTAATAAATCTTTTAAAAAAGAATTTGGTTATATCTATATAAGAAACGGCCTATATGAATTCGCTCCTAATATTTGGAAATTCCCATTTAAAACAGTTTTACTTTCTGGAGGAGGGTTTTATAGATTTTTAAAAGGTAAATCGATGTCCAGGGTCTTACAAAAGCACATTAAAAAACATGATACATTTATGATTTATTTTCATCCTTTTGAAATTCATAAAGGATATTTACCTGTTCCTAAAAAAGGAATATTAAATGTTCAAAAGATATATTTAACAAGAAATAGAGACGTATATTTAGACTCAATTCAAAAAATGATTGATATCTTAATAGATAATGGCTATACATTTTCTAATATGAAAGAATACGTCTTAGACAAAGACAAATAATCAACAATCTTATTGATATTTTAATCTCATTATATATATAATTTATAGCGCTGGGTCCGTAGCTCACCTGGGAGAGCGCCTCCATGGCATGGAGGAGGTAGCGAGTTCGATCCTCGTCGGATCCACCATAATTACCCGCTACCCATAGCCTTAACAATAAGGAAATGGGTAAATATAGACGCAATTCAAACTGAAGAAGTCCTGAAAAATCAGGGCTTTTTCATTCATGTCTTGAAAAACGTGGTTTTTGGTAATATTGGAACGGCAATTCAATGCCATCGTATTTCGTAAACAAATCTCCGACTTTGTCTTGCTCTATTGGCTTTGATAATATTTCGCAAAATCTTTTATATTTATCTTTTTGATTCGGCGTTTTTGCCCATCCATGTGGAATTTTTTTATGACTTTGATAGTAAATCCTAATTGATTGTAAAAATATTCCTGTGCAGTTATCCGATAATATGGCATCAACTAGTTTTTTTATATTTCTGGTCAGCCCTAAATACAGTTTTGGCGTTGACATAATGTTTGGATAGACTGGTATATAGTTCTCAATCATGTAGTTGACTAATAAGTCCATTATTGAACAATAATGCATACAAAGGTGCATCAAAGAACAATGTTCTTTTTTAAAATTAAACATTAACACTTCGTATTTATCGTTCTGATCAACAGACTCAAAGCTTTGGCACCAATGATGAAGGGCTAAGCAGGAACTTGTTCGTCTTTTTAAAATTGGATTTGGTTCTGGACATATCAAATTAATATGCATATATGGACAGTTTTCTAAACTAACATTTTTAGGGTTTAACGGATTATTTTTTTCGTAATCCCATAATTGCCCACCAGCATAGTCAAGAATGTTTGGATGAACTTCTTCGTTATACAAAGGAGATAATATGCTTGGCAATTTCTCCTCGTTGATTTTTTCAATGAAATTTAGATTCAAAATTTTTCCAGATAGAACTTTGTTCTTTGTTCTTGAAGCTATGTAATTTAACACTTTATATACAGTAGAAACTAAATTACGTACGTCTTTATTATCTCCGCCAGCTTTAAATTTTAGATTTGCATTAATTATTTGACCATCAAAAGAACTTAACTTAGGCAATCCGTTATCTCTCACTCGTATTACAAAAAAACCCTGCTGATTAAAGAAAACAGTTTTCTTATAATCCATGTCCGCCTTGTCTTTGTGCCAATATAATCCATCAATTTCAATAATACATTTGATAGAGTCTATCAGTATGTCTGCTTCTTGATTATTAATTTTTGCTCCGTTAATTGCGTCTGGAAAATATTCTTTAACAAATAAATATATGCATTGCTCTGGATAGGATGTACCTGTTTCTATGCCCATATTTTTTTACCCTTTTCTTAATACATTATAATATCAAAAAAATGCTTTATTTGAGATAACAAATATCCTTATAATTATAGCGTAGAAAGTTGTCTACAAGTTAACAACCGCCAATAGGGGCATAAGTTGTGATCACAACACTCGAGGCGGTTTTTATTTATCGCTTCGAATTAGAAAGAGAGGTGATAAACATGATAATTCCGATTTATAGTGGAACAAAAACTGCTAGACAAACATTGCAAAGTGTAATAGGACTCATAGAAATTCAATTTGATGTTTTAAGAAATGATATTTGTTTTAATCTAATAAATGATTATTATCAAGAAGCATATTATCATTTTTATGTTTCAAATAATTATACAAACAAGCAGTTGATTTCAGAGATTTTAAGTTATGTTTTTGCAATAAAAAAGAGTGTTCAACAAGCATGCTATATCGACGTCGCTCAATGCATACTATTTTTAAAATCTGCAAACATCAAACGGGTATTTGAAAAGAAATAATTACTTAAAGTTAGTGTTTATGATGCCGACAATCAAAGTTTGCTGCCACGTTTTTGTAAATTTTTTTGAAATCTTAATATATGACACAAAATTGTCAATTATTGATAAACTTGCGTTTAATACTAGTTATATTACATTTTTAGGATATTGTTATGCTCAATTGTAATATCAACGACAGTGGAACCTGAAATAAAAACGTGGCAGCGAGTTGTCCTGACACTAAAATATAAGAGGTAGCGGGTTTTCTTCGTAACCATTCGGATCCACCAAAATTATGATTTTCCCCCAAAAATTTGTACCGGTAAAGTACAAAGAAATGGGGGTTTTATTTTGATGCCTTCTTGATTTTTCTCTTTAACGATAATAGGTTAATTGTTTTTTTCTTTATTTCAACTATAAATATTCATTCAAATGAATGGTAAATATAGATATAATATTTTTAGTTTGTTTCTTTAAGGGGGAAATAATTATGGCCAATAAAAGAAAGCTATTACTTTTGCTTGGTGTTTCTTCTGCTATGGTGGTTGGAACGCTTTTTGCAGTTTCTACGATTAATGGAGATATCTTTGGTTCTTTTGATAGATCGCAGACAAATGGTGAGTTCTCAATGGAATTTAAATCTAACGAAAATGTACCTCTACTTGGTGAAGATGGTTGGTATCATTACCGCGTTGGTTTATCCGATGGTGTGCATAATGTTGGGGTTAAAGTTAAAGGAGTGGAGATTTCTACTGATGAAAAGAATCCAGGCGTTTTTCTTAATAGTGAAAAATATGCGTTTATCACCAATGAAGCTGATGAACCTATTAGAGGTATCTCTCGCTTAGATTTTAGTGTTTCTCTTACTGGATATAGCTCTCAACATTTCTTATCAGCGATTTATTACTCTTATAATCCAATAAACATGTCCGATGTTTTAGCTGGCAAATATCAAGATTTAAAAACCTATATTGGTGTTAATTATTGTTATGGTAATCAGAGTTACTGGGACCCAGGCTCTACTGCTGCTAGATATTTCTTGGTTGTCCTTGCTAATCCTGGTGATCCAATTAAATTAGATAACATGACCGTAACTACCCCTTGTGATAAAGAGCCAACAGAAGTACCTGTTGGTACTTATCCAGATAGTTTTAATATTGAAGATATTCCTTCGGCTGTTCCTACTTTAGGAAATGGTTCTTTCGCTCTAGACATGAACGCTCCTGAAACTGGAACAGAAGTCAGTGTTGGTATTACTGCTTTACAAGCCGCTGGTGGTAGAGATGATTATTATAATAAGCTCACTACTAACGGATATAGCAAAACTGGCGAATTATCAATGTATACCGCTTATCAAAAACATTCTCATGATGATTTATATTACACAGTCTTAGACTTTGGTGAGAGTTATAACTTTGATGGCTATACAAACTTCAACTTTGTTTATATTGGCGAATTTAAAGCCTTTGTGCAATCATCTTCCTGGCCAAAGAGCAGTTTAGATTCTGTCTTTAGTAGCGAAAGCTTTAAAGACTTACTAGTGGACCCAGAAATGCCTGAAGGATTATATGTTTTCTCTAGCGAAGAAGGATTGGGATATGTCTCTTTATCTTATCCAGAAAACATTGAACTTGAAACCTATCAAGCTGCTTTAACAAAGATGAGAGCTTATGGGGATTATTTCATTTCTGAAGGTTATGAAGACTATAATTCAAGTTCTGCACCTGATTCACCAAGTGATCCATATAGAATTAATTTACGATATTCTAAAACTTTAATTAGTCCAGATTTAACCCATACAGTGGATTTGTATTTCTACTATAATAAAGTACTTGATTCTTCTACTTTAGAAGTTACAGGTGAAGAATTCTATTGTTCGTTCTCTTTCTATGAAGCAGAAGCCACTGCTTTCCCAAGCGCTGAATTAGCAGCAATCTTTGGGGCAAACATGATTCCTGATATGAATGCTCCAGGAGCGACATTTGTCAAACAGCGCAGTACTATTTATAATCCAGCAATTGAGCATCAATTGGTCTATTTTTCAAAAACACTTACAAGTGAAGATGTTGCTACTTATTTTGCTTCTTTAGGAGAGGAATGGAGTGCGATATACGAAGGCGCTTATATCAAACTTTATGGCGACTATGTCATTCCTCATGTTATTCAAATTTATATTAGCAAAGGAGCAGGAGATTGGATTGAACTAAATTTTATCAGTGGGACTTACGCTAATAGTACCAATTCATTTACCTCTGCTGTTAATTCAGCAACTAGTTATTCTTCTTATGAAGCCGCTAATCAATTAGCACAAGTTACTGGCTTTAATTCTAAATCAGCAACCTATTATACAAGCATATCTACAGGAGAAGGTTACTCAACCATTTACTGCGAAGGATTTGGCGAAGAAGAACTTAACACCTTAATGGCGTGTTGTGTTTCTGACCCATCTTTAGGCGCTGATAATCATTTCTTTGTTTACAGCTCGGCTATTTGGTTAGTTAAAGCGTCTGTTGTTTCTGATTCTGCTAACCAATATCTTGCTATCACCATTGAAAATGTTGATATTAACTTCTTAATGGCATTTATGATGCGTACTGATAATGTAGCATTTAATAGTGCAGTTGATACTCAATTAAGAAACTATCAATCAGATTTCACCGATGATGAATTAGCAACATTCCATTTTAATACTGAAGGTACATATTATTACCTAAGTAATAATAAAGTAATGGTTATCACCGATAGTAGTGAAACCACTAGCACCATTCGTAATGCATTTATCTCTCGATTAGAATCTGATTCACATATTGAATATTCAGAATATAAACAAGCATATTTCCAAGTTGATAGAGATATTGCTATTAATTACTCTGAAGTTTCTTCTCAAATGGGGTTATATTATTTCACCATTGAATTTGCATTTAATGAACAATACGAGGATTATCTCACTTACGGTGAATTGTTGCCTTTAATTTCTGAATTCACAAATTTAGATCAATTCCCATCTTTAGAAAAAGAAGGCAGACACTATATTTATGAATCGTGTTATTCCGCCTCTATTTCGATATATGTTGATAACGATTTCGCTATTGAATATGAGGACGCAATTGCCGATGCAGGTTTTGAATATGATAGTAAAAACAATAGATATTTCAAAATTAACTCTGATGGTGATGTAACTATGGTTTCATTCGCTAAGGAAGAGACATACACCGGATTAACACTTTATTATGAAGAAAGTTACTACTGCACTATAAGTGAAGTTGCATCTCAAACTGAATACCTTTTACCATTTGTGTTACCAAGTGATGAAGGTAAAATTTTCCATCTTAATTACGCCGCTTACAATTACGTTGAAGTTAGTTATGCTTCGCTTAATAGAGAAGCTTATATTTCAAAGATGATAGCAGCAGACTTTACTCAAGATTCATCTGAAAAAAATAGATATTATAAATACGTTGACCAAGATCGTTTACTTATTATTTTAGATACCGATAGGATTGTCTTTAGAAAATTTCATTACTCTGAATTATATGATTTTACTTCATTCACTGTGTACGCTGTTAATCGTGGATTTGATGATGCTAGATTAGACCGCTTACCAGAAATTAATAGTGATAAATTATACCCAGGTTCTACCTATCCCAGCAATTTAATTATTAGTATTGTTGACCAAGATTTCGATATTTCTACACTTTACGACACAATATTAGCAATGGATTGTGGTTATGTAGAAGAAGAAATGTCTTCTACTTATGCTTACTTTGTAAGTGCTGATAACAAAACTAATATTGAAGTTCGCTTTGATGAAGGAATCTATCATGTCTATTATCGTGATAATAGAAGATTCTTTGTTGATATTGATACTGTAATGCAAGCCGTGAAAGACGTGGGAATGACAAGTTATCGATTATCTTATTTTGTCCGTCCAAATCAAGAAGGCTTGTTATATGAAATTGAAAGTGTTGACGCAGAAAGATTTGTACTTTTAGTTAACAGTGAAACCTTCGACTTTGCTGACTATGCAAATCAGCTTATTGAAGCAGGATTTACTGAAAGCTACAGAAATGAATTCTACCATCCATCTAATAAGGGTATTCGCATTAGTTTGCATTACCCTGAAGAAATAGAGTTTGAGTGTTACATATCTTCTTTATATACATTTGATGAAGCCCTAGAACGTGTTGGCGCTAATCCGGAAATCAGCGAAGAAACATTAGCTAATTTTATAGGTCCTGATGAAGATTATTATTTTGAATCACCTTCTTATTCATCTTATTCAAAGAATATTGAATTATATTTAGGGAATGGTGTATCACTTGATTTTGGAACTTATGGTGAGAAATTGACTGAAAACGGATACGAATTAGTCGAGTTTGAAGAAGAATATAGCGCGGTATATAGAAAATATGGCTATGTAATCACATTGTATGAACATCAAATTTTTTTCCGTTATCCATATTCTTATGATGAAGCAATTGCAAAAGTTGTTGATTATGGATTTGACAGCAAAGAATTAGATAAATTTGTTGTTCCTTCTCAAACTAATTTACAAATTGAATCTGCTTATACAAGTGAACGACATCTATTTATACTCACTTGTTGTAATTTGGATGTTGATGCTTATGAACTTCAATTAGTGAATGAGGGATATGTTTTAGATAGTGAAAACTATTCTGAAAATACTCACCGTTACTACAAAGGTCATGACCAAATCATGATTTCTCTTAATTCGGAAACATCTATTAGTATTGGCTTCTCTTCCACTTATAGTTATAGTGACATCCTTAACGATATTTATCTTAGCGATGACATAAAATATGCTTTCTCTGGTCCAAATCAAGAAGTTGAATATAATAACCAATATTACGCAGATGATCGTGGATTTAGCGTTTGCTATTATGACGACACATTTGTATTAGACGATTATATTTCCCAATTAGAAGATGAAGGCTATGTCATTAACGCTGGTAAATCTGATTTAAGTGAAGGCGTTTATGTCTATGAAAAAGAAAACTTAGTGGTCAAGATTGAAATTCCTAATCAAATGATTTCTTATAAAATGAAGTGGTCATATGCCGAAGTAGTGGAACGCGCGATTGAATATGGATTTGATGAATATCAACTAGTTAACTTTGCTGATCCAGAACAAGATGTTTATTATGATGGCGCTGGTTTCAATTATAATTCCTTCACATTTGAATATGGCGATAGCTTTAGTGAGATTAGCTATGTCGCTAAATTAAATAGCGATGAACGTTATACTTGCGTCGATGATGGCTCTAGTAGTGGAGTTATTAGATTCTTAAATGGATCGAGCTTAATTGAAATTAATACTGAAATGAAGTCAATTACTTTCACTTCTTTATATACTAGTGAAGATGCGGTCGCTTTATTAGAAGACCAATTAATTCCAGGAACTCTTGATGGATTTGTCTTCCCTAGCGACGCAGTGTATGCGGAAGTCTATACGTCCACTCAAACAAGATTTTTCTTAAGATATTTTGAACAATCCTTCGATGTTGATTCCTACATCGCTCTATTAGAGGGTAGTGATTATTCTTTAGATGTAGAGTCGACTAATTATTATAAATTCTCTAAAGGTGATTCTATCATTGAGATTAACACATCTTCTTGCTATATCGCTTATTATGACGATATGAATTCTAGTGAATTAATGGATTATTTGAGCACTATTTTCTCTAATTATCCAACTCAATTAGAAGACTTCATTCCTTTAGAAAACGTTAGTTATACTTCTGTCAGTTATAGTAATCCTGACCGCATTGACTTCTTTGCTTATTTTGAATACTCTTCTGAAGTTGATTGCGAAGCATACGCGGCTATGTTAATTGAGGCTGGCTATGAAGTTGAGTATCACGATAGTATTACATGGTACTTTAGAAAAGGTGACATTTATATTACTTTAAGAGTTAATAGTGGAGAGATCTATTACACTAACCAAGGCAAATATTAAAAATTAGCCTATCAAACTAAGCCCTGAGCGATCGGGGCTTTTTTGTATTTAAGTGTTTCGTAGGATATATGAATAAGGACGACTTTTATTCTTTTCTATTAATTTGTGTTTATTTTATTAAGAAATAATCTTAAAATAACTAATAAAAATAAGGAGGGAAATTTATGAGATTTCCACACGCTCATCGTGGTGTTAAATTAATTTTTATAGCAGAACTTGTTTCTATTGTTTCTGCGTTTGTCGCTTTGATTGCTGCTATTTTTGTTCCTATTATTGATTCTGGTACTGGTAGTTTATCCATTCCATATCAAACACTTCTATTAATTGCTGCGATTGCTTCTATTATTGTATTTGTCATTCAATTATGCGGATTATTCCTTGGAGCAAAGGATTCTAGAGAATTCCGTATTGGTTTATGGGTTACCCTAGTTGGTTTAGCTGCGACTATTACTTCGGTTATTCTTCAATCAATTAACTCTACTAAAGGTTTGTCACCTGTTTTATTTGCTGCATTAGACACTGTTGCTGCTATTGCGGACTTTGTTGTTATTATGTGTATCTTATTTGGTATTGCTTCTTTAGCAAGTCAACTTGGTTATACTGAAATGGAAGAAGATGGACGTCGTTTAGCATTCTATATTATTCTTTTCTACGCGATTTCATTATTACTTGGTTTATTACCTGGCTTTAATGTTTATATTGTTAATACTGGATGGAGATTTACTCTTTCAATTTTCGGAGTTGTTTCTACAGTCCTAGAAATTATTGTTTTTGTGGCGACAATCTTCTATTTACACCGCGCTACTAAAATGCTCGAAGAATAATAAAAAAATCTTTATCAAATTAGAGGGCTTATCTAAAAGCTCTCTTTTTATTTAATT
>DGHZ01000031.1:12622-37305 GCA_002392945.1 Caryophanales bacterium UBA3835
TGACCACAACAATATAGATTTTTAATTCCTTTTACTTTACCTTCAGTAAAATAGAAGCTCTTAATATCTGTTAATGAATAAGCTTGAAGAGCCCCATAAGAAGTATTGGTTCTTTTTTCTAGTTCGATTGGACCAAAGTGGGTGAGATAATTCACTCTTCCTTTAAATTCTGGATATTTATTTATTAAGGCTTTGATAAATTCATCTACTATATTTTGTTCAACCACTTCTAATGTCTTTTTATCTAATAACTTATAGTAGTGATAATCCAGATGATTTTGATCGACAAACAATGAGACTACAGTTTTATTATCTTTAACAAAATAGTCTGGGTCAAAGTTATATGTCCTAATTAACAAGTATTCTACTAAGTTAGCCCCTACTTGAACTGGGTCTATATTAATTAAAGTAGGTCCATCTATTTGAGAGATATCTCCTTCAATAGTGACATAAACATCAAAACAAGATGAGATAGGGTTCTTGTTAATGCGTTTATCTGCTTTAACTAACTTATTAATTTTGTATTCATCATTTAATAAATTTTTAAGGATATATCTAGGATCACTAGTAGAGATAACTACATCTGGATAAAATGTATGATTTTTACTAGTTTTTACGGCAAAAATGACGTTTTTTTCTTTTTCAAAGCCTATTACTTCTTCGTTTAAATAGAGTTTTCCTCCTAAAGACAAGAAGCGATTTTTAATTCTTTCAATCATATATTTCGCGCCTCCAGAAGGAATGTCGGCGTTGCCTTGAGAGAATAGACTATATACATCAAACAAGAAAAACATGTTGTTATAGCCTGTCATCATATTAGTGATGGCAAATCTAATAGCGGGATTTTTAAATCTCTTTGCGTATTCTTCTCTAGACATAGTCATTGACTTAATGATGGAAGGAGATTTAAAAATAATTTTAAGTAAGTCCATAAAGCTTTTTTTGGTTTTGCATTTAAGAGCGTATTTCATTAACTTTTCAAAAACTTTCACAATCGAGAAGAATTTATTAATGTTTCTTTTGTCTTCTGGAGCAATAGCTAGCCACTCTAAGCGAGTCTTTTCTAAGTCACGACCAATTCTTATTTTTGTTCCTTGATAATCAATAGTGACAAAGTTTTCTAGTCTAATGATTTTTACTTCATCATTAAAAGCGTCGATGTTTTTCCATATTTCATATATTTGGTTATCTTTTTGCGTGCCCATAAGCCAGTGGATACAGGCATCAATATAAAAACCATTAACGTCATATCCGGAGCATAATCCTCCGACGTTATCGTTCTTTTCTATGATTGTTACTTTGTGTCCCTTTTGGAGTAATTCGATTCCAACGTTAAGTCCGGCAATCCCCCCACCTATGACTATTACATCCTTACTCATCTTATATATATTTTAAAAAAATAATTGTTGATAGAAAATAAGAGTGATATATTTTTAACCAAGAAAAGAAGAAACAATATGAAATTTAGTAAGTATTATTTCTATTTTAGCTATTTCTATCCAAGAGGTAATCAATAGATCTTGGCTTTTTAGCTAGTAGGTGTGTTGATTACAAGACTTAATCAAGCACCGAAATGAGTTGAAGAATTGTCGGTGCGAAAACACCGATTTTATTTAGAAGGAGGATTTATATCCTATGAAAAAAAGATTATTCATCATTCCCCTTGCCACTTTAATGGTTTTAGCCTCTTGTAGTAAACCAGAAGTCCCAGATAGAGCGGAAATCGACACTAGCAAGTCATCATTTAATGTGGGCATCTTACAATATGCTCCTGCTGATGCTCTTGATACAGCACGTTTAAGCTTTAAAGCAGCATTATCAAACTCACCTTTAGTCGCAGGCAAAGAAATTAACTTTATTGAGAAGTTCTCTTTTGCTAAAGACGTTGATGACGTGACTTATGCTAAATCTCTTGTTGCTAGCTGCGACATTATGCTTGGTGTAGCTACTCCTTCTGCTATTCATTTAAAAAATGAAAGGGATGAAGCGGGTAAAAAACAACCATTATTATTTACAGCTGTTACTGACCCAGTTGATGCTAAGTTAGCGAAAGCTTTTCCACATCATGATGGTAGCGTGACTGGTACTAGTGATGACAATCCAGTAGAATCACAAATCCAATTAATCAAAAAATGCATGCCTCAAAAACAAGCATCTGAAATTAGACTTGGTATTTTCTACACTAATAGCGAACCAAACTCCGCTGTTCAAGCTAGAAGAGCAAAAGCAACAGCGTTAGAAGAAGGTTTATCAGCGAGTAACATTTTTGATGAACCATGTACTGGCATTGCTGATTTACAAGCTAGATGTACGTCTCTTTGTAGCAAAGTTGATGTCTTATATATTCCAACCGATAATTTGTGTGCTAGTAATATGAATATTATTAAGCCTATTCTTGATACTTGGCATGTATTATGTATCGTTGGTGAAGAAGGTATGCTTAATGGTGGACACATCACTTATAGTGTTTCTTATGCTTATTTAGGAACTAGAGTGGGCGAAATGGCGGCAGAAATTATTTCTGGAACCAGACAAACTCACGAAATCGACATCGAAAAATCACTCGATGAAGATGATTGGAATAAAGTTTATAGTTCTTCTAATATCGCTGATGCGAATTTAGGTTATGATATTCCTAGCGATATCTTAACTGATTTTATTGATGTATCTGCTAAATAATTATGCCTTATATAGTTAGTGTTATTTTCAACATATTAACTAGTGGATTGCCATGTTGCTTACTTGCTCTAGGAATCTACCTTACTTTTAGAATTCTTGATTTTGCGGATTTAACCGCTGAAGGAAGTTTGTTAATTGGTGGAGCCTTTGCTGTTGCTTTAATTAAGATAGGTGTTAATCCGTTTGTTGCCACTTTAGTGGCCACTCTTGGAGGAGGGCTTTGTGGTTATTTAACTTCCGTGTTTTATACTAAACTCAGAATTCCTAAGATTTTGTGTGGTATTATCACCATGACGGCGACTAGTTCAATTGCCTTATTAATCCTTGGATTAACAAGCCAAGACAGTTCATTTGTTAACATCGTATCTTTAGATAGCAGTAATGAAACAGTGTTCTCCTTATTCTATTATGGAGATCCAATTTATAGACCATTAATTAAAACTGGTATTATGTTAGCTTTTGTTGGCATTATCTTTGTTGTTATTTATTTCTTCTTTGGAACAGAATACGGCATAGCTATTAGAGCAACTGGTATTAATGAGAAGATGTCTAGAGCCCAAGGAATTAACACGAAACGTGCCTCGATTGTTGCTTTAGTGATATCTAATGCTTTAATTGGTTTAGCAGGCGCGCTTATTTGTCAAAGTAATAGAGGCTGTTCAGTTGGTTATTCTACTGGCTACTTAGTAGTGGGGTTAGCCTCCATTATTATTGGGGAAACAATATTTGGCAATAAATCCTTTAAACGTAGCTTAATCGCTATTTCTATTGGTGCGATTATCTACTTTGTAATTATTAATATCGCTATTGAATTAGGTTTAAACGGCAACTTACTCAACTTGTTATATGCAGTATTAATTGTCTTTGCCTTATCCTTACCTTTAATTAAGCAAGGTATAATATACCTTGTTAAAGAAAGGAGGGAGAAGAATGCTTGAGTTAGTTAACGTTGTTAAGAAATTTAACATAAGCGGCAATAAAGAAGATGAAAGAACTGCTTTAGACCATGTATCTTTACAAATTAAACCAGGTGAATTTATCACCATTATTGGCGGTAATGGAAGTGGTAAATCCACAACTTTAAACATCATTAGTGGAGCTTTAACTCCTGATAAAGGCAAAGTTCTTTTAAATGGCTATGACACTACTAAAATTCCTGAATATCAAAAAGCCGCATATTTTGGTAGAGTGTTCCAAGACCCAATGGTGGGTACCGCTGCGAATATGTCGGTATATGAAAATTTAGAGATTGCCTATGCTAGAGGTAGAACTCATAAACCATGGAAATGGGGATTCTCTGCTAGCCATAAAAAGTATTTCATCGAAGAACTTAAGAAATTCGATCTTGAATTAGAAGATCGTCTTAATCAAAAAGTCGGTGTTATGTCCGGCGGACAAAGACAAGCTTTAACTCTTTTAATGGCGACAATGAGACAAAGACCATCCGAAAGAATTATTAAACGTGATTATGTGAGATTCTGTGAAACTGATAAATCAAAAGCTAAAGAAGAAGTAGAACAAGCATTCTTATTAGCTAAAAAAGAAAGAAAAGAAGCTTTGCTAAAATTAAAAGAAGAAACATTTTCTAAAGAAGTTAGAAAAGGAAGGAAAGCAGTAATCAATCAAGAATATAAAAATAAGATTTATAAATTTGATTTAACCAAACAAATCTTATTATTAGATGAACACACTGCCGCCCTTGATCCTAAGACCGCTAGTAAGGTGTTAGAGTTAACAGAAAAGATTGTTACTGAAAATCAAATGACCACAATTATGGTTACTCATAATATGAAAGACGCAATTAGATATGGAAATCGCCTCATTATGATGAGCCATGGAAAAATTGTTGTAGATGTCTCTGGCGAGGAAAAGAAAAAGCTCACTGTGGAGCAATTATTAAATATGTTCCAAGTGGCCTCTAAAGATGACACGATGAGCGATGCAGCAATATTAGGAGATTAATCTAAACTACAATGAACAATCGAATAAAATCGGTTGTTTTTGTTGCTTGATAAAAGTAATAACTAAGTTATAATGTATTTATCATTATGAGTCGTAAAAAAGAAGCAATGGTGGATTCCCTACCATATAAAAAAGCTAATTGGTGGTATCGCTTTGTTAAGCGATGTTTTGATATTTTTGTTTCTTTTACCGCGATTCTTGTTCTCTCCCCGCTTTATATTTTGTTTATTTTGATTAATGCGATTTACACTAAAGGCCACCCAATCTTCTTTGATAAACGAATTGGTAAAGATCATAAACATATTAACGTCTATAAATATCGTTCTATGTATTATGATGCGGAGACTAATGTTGATAAATATTTATCTAAAGCTCAAAAGAAACAGTGGAATAAAGAACGTAAAGTACAGAATGACCCACGTATTACTCCGTTTGGTAGAATTTTAAGAAAGACTTCTATTGATGAGCTACCTCAATTATTTAATATTCTTTTTGGTTCTATGTCTTTTGTGGGACCTCGACCAATTACTGAAGGCGAATTAAACGCTAACTTCACTAAAGAACAACAAGATATTATGCTTTCCGCTAGACCGGGCTTAATTGGTTATTGGGGAGTTAAAGGAAGAAGTAATGTTGCCTTTGCTGATGGGGTTAGACAAAAACTTGAATTGGACTATTTTAAACTTAGAGGAATCTGGTTTGATTTAGGATTAATCTTTAGAGTTATCCCCGCTGTACTTAAAGGAAGCGGAGCGAAGTAAAGAAGGACTTGAAAAAGTCTTTTTTTAACGTCGCAACTGGCATTTGCAACCAATAGTTGACAAAATTCTAACCAAAGTTGGTAGAGGCAATTATAATAGAAATGTTAGATTGTTGCTATGAAAGTTGAGGACTAGAATTATGACAATTGAAATCGCTGATCGACTAATTAAATTTAGAAAAAAGAATGGTTATTCTCAAGAAGAATTAGCGGATAAGTTAGGTTTATCTAGACAAGCAGTTTCTAAATGGGAAAGAGCGGAAGCCTCTCCTGATACTGATAATTTAATTTGTTTAGCAAAATTATATGGAGTGTCTTTAGATGAATTATTATCTACAGATGAAGATATAGACACAATTGTTAAAGAACAAGTTAAAGTCGATGAAAAGTCTAAAGAAGAAAATAAAGACAGTTCAATTACTTTAGAAGATGATGATGGCTCTAAAGTAGTGATTAAAGGAAGTCATATGGAATGTCTAGATAAAGATGGACACATCATTAAAAAGAAACCAAAAGATAAATTCCTTTTATGGCTTGATACAGTTGATGGGATATTAAGTGGTGTCGCTTTAATCACATATATTTTCTTGGGGGCATTTTTAGGAATGTGGGCTTATGCTTGGATCTTCTTCTTTGTCCCTGAAATTATTTGCTCATTTATTAGGGCGATTCATAAAAGAAATGCGAATAATGTTAATATGGCCTTTATCTCATTATTTGTTTTCTTCTTAGTGTGTTTATTCTTACCTCAATATATTCCTACAATGTCAAAAAGTTTATGGCATCCAATGTGGACAGTATTCTTAGCTATTCCTTTATATCATAGTGTGGTGGGATCAATTAATAAGGCGCTTGGAAAAAAAGATGAAGACGACAAAATCGTCAAAGAATAAAAAAAGAACTTCCGTAATTTCGCGGAAGTTTTTTATAGCTTATAACCTATTTTGCGTAGTCTTCTAGAGTCAATTCTCTTTTTCTGAATAAGTAACAGAATATGAGATAAATAAAGCAGTTAAGTAGCAAATAAGTGGCAATTGCCATAATGATAAACATCGAGCAAATTACAGAGGTAGTATTTGCCCTAGTTACTAAGACAACAACGGTGAGTATATCTAAGCCAAATCCTAAGGCTGTACCTAATAAAACAAAGATCAAGAATACCTTGTTAATTGTTCCATCTGTGTTAAAAGCAATATCTAGTAAATGGCTTTCTTTTTTTCCGCCTCTTAGTATAAATACTACTTGTGCAATAGCAAAAGCGGCAGTTAATGATAATGCGATTAAGTTAAGAATGGTGTTTTTTGATCTATTTAATATCACTTGAGACATGCAAAATCCTGTTAAACCTACACTAAAAAATAGTAAAACGGTAGATATAATTCGATAGATTTTAATTTTACGAATACGCCTGTTCATGCAATTATTCTAACTTAAGTTAAAAAAATGTAAAACCATTGTTTTTTTTGAATAATTCCGCGTATATAATTTATATGTACATGTGTTGAGTGCTTCACTCAGCATAAAAGAATTTTTCAAAAGTAGGGACAATGTATGAAAAAAAGAATTTTTAATTGGTCTTTGTTTCCAGCTATTGGTTTTTTGCTATTTGGATCTTTATCGTTCACTTCTTGTGGAAATTCTGCATTTAAATCCGCAACTGTACGATTAGACAAAAGTGAAATCCAAATGTCTGTTGGAGACACGCAAAAACTCACCGTTATGGTAAGTAAAGGTTATAATTCGGAACTCATTTGGGTTAGTTCGAATGAATCTGTTGCTTATGTAGATAACGGTTACGTATTTGGCGTTGGAGAAGGTATGGCTAGAATTACTGCCTTCTATGGTGGTGGCTATGCCGGATGTAATGTAACAGTTCGTGAAAGCGGTGTTGGACCAGTTGATGCTCCAAAAATCAACTTAAGTTCTAACAGTGAAACCATCAAAGTTGATGATTCATTCACTTTATCTGTTACCTCAGTTAATCCAGCTGACACTACTGTCACATTTAAAAGTGGTGATACTAATATCGTCACTCTTACTGAACTTGATCCAAAATCAGTGACTGTTACTGGCCAATCCGTTGGTTCGACTACAGTGTCTGTTGAAGGTAGTAACGGTATTACAAGAATTTGTCAAGTGACCGTTACTGATGGTAGTTCTCCAACCTCTGAATATAATACTGGCGATTTAGGAACTCTAAATTACTCTGGAAGCCTTAAAATTGGTTCACCTAAAAACCAAAGAACATTCATGGAAGGCTTATTAAATGACTTCAACACTATCACTGGTAGTAATATGTCATTTACTATCATGGACTTTGAAGAAGATAACGGTACTAGCGGCTATCAAGACGCGTCAGGTATGCCTGCTGTCTTCCCATATGCTAGTGACCAAACCATGACTCTTTCTCAATTTGGTGCTTTAGCTAATGTTCCAAACGCCGATGTTGAATGGATTATCAATAACATGGGTGATAACGTGAAAAAAGCTGCTTCCTTAAGCAAAGTCGTTGGTTATCCATTCGCTGCTGATAATGGTTTAGTTATGTTCTACTCCAAATCTACATTTACCGGACATGAAGAAGCTTTAGAAACTCTTCCTGCTTTATTAGATTATGCTAAGAGCTTAGGACCTGATTATGAAGTCGACTATAACTTAAGTTCTGGTTTCTATATTTCTCCAGCATTAATGTCTTATAATAACGGCGAACCTTTATATAGCGTTGAAGTTGATGGACAGTCCTATACTGCTACTAGTAACTTCAATTGTCCTAATGGTGTTAAAGCCGCTAAAGACCTAAGAGATTTTATTACTCATAAGGCTATTAGAAATGCTGCTTCTGCCCCTAAACTATCAGATTTCGTAGTTGCTACAATTACTGACTGTTCTAAAGTTGAAAACTTTAAGAAATCACTTGGTAGCGAATACGGTGTTGCCCCTCTTCCATATATTGATTCTGCTAAGACTGCTAGATTAGGCAGTTACTTAGGTTATAAATTCTACGGTGTCAACTTACAGTTAAGTAAGGATGATATGAATAAGGCCTTTAAAGTTGCTAGATTCTTATGCTCTGAATATGCTCAACACAAGAGATTTATGCAATATAGTGTTAGACCAACATTATTAAATGCGAAAATGCATGATGATTTCATTTCTGCCATTAATGCTGAGCCACATATTAAAGCATTAAATGAGCAATCACAAAATAACGGTGTCATTCCAATGAAAGCTGTTTCCTCTTCTCTTTGGAGCGAATCTATGGTGACTTACACCAGCCTTAAAGCTGTCCCAGCAGGAGCTGCAGACAGCGTCTATGAAGGTATTTTAAATACCTTAGATAAGGCTTTAAGACAAGGATAATAAACTAGGAATTATTTATGACAACGATTCAATATTTGTCATTAACAAAATTTGAGAGATTCCTTGTCAACTTTGGAAACTTCTTTAGAGGGATTGGCATTGGTTTTGTCAACTTCTTTAAACGTATTCCAAATAAACTTCTTAAGCTATGGCATAAAATCCTTTCCCCATTTGATACTATAATCGAAGCTTGGAAAAAAGGTTCATGGGGTGTTAGGACTAATTTCTTGGTCATGGGCTTTTATCAATTAACTCATCACCAAGTTATTAGAGGAGTTCTCTATCTTTTGTTTGAGGCAGTCTTTATCTGGTTTATGATCAGTACAGGCTTCCCATATTTAGCAAAATTAGGAAACTTAGGCTCATTTGCTGCGAAAAGCAGTATCTTTATCGACGATGTTAAGGAAGGTACCTCTACCATTATTCAAGGTGGAGATCTTTCATTCTCTATCCTTTTATATTCCATCGCTACCTTTATCTTAATTCTTATTTTTGTGGTTTTATGGTACTTCTCTATTAGAGACGCTAAATCACTTCAAGATAATAATTATGTTGGAAAATATGCGAAGGATTCAGAATTCTTCCATGATATCTTAGATTCTAAATATCACACATTATTACTCGCAATTCCAATTGTTGGACTTGTAGGATTTACTGTTATTCCAGTTATCTTCATGATTATTACTGGTTTTACAAACTATAGTGGAACCCAATTCTATCTCTTTGACTGGGTTGGTTTTGATAACTATAGAGGATTCTTCTCAAGTTCTAATTCTTCTGGATTAGTTAGTGTCTTCTTTAAAGTGTTAGCGTGGACCCTTTTATGGGCTTTACTTGCTACATTCACTAACTACTTCTTAGGTATGATTGTCGCCTTATTAATTAATAAGAAAGGCATTAAACTTAAGAAATTATGGAGAACAGTTTTAATTTTAACAATCGCTGTTCCTCAATTCGTCTCGTTGCTTTTGATTAACCAAATGCTGGCTGGTAATGGCGTACTTACTAATTTGTTCCGTAACTGGGGTTGGATTAGTGGCGCTGAAAGCGCATTTGATAATAAGATTTTATCCCGTGTTCTCATTATTATTGTTAACACTTGGGTTGGTGTTCCATACACAATGCTTATTTGTTCTGGTATTTTAATGAACATTCCAGAGGACTTATATGAGTCGGCACGTATTGACGGAGCCTCTTCATTTAAGATGTATACCGCTATTACGCTTCCATATATGCTCTTTATTACCGGACCATATTTATTGTCGCAGTTTATTGGAAACATCAATAACTTCAATATCGTCTATCTCTTATCTCGTGGTGCTCCATCGATGGGTATGGCCTCACTCGGATATGGCGATGTTGGTGAAACTGACTTGTTAATTACTTGGATTTATAAAATGTCTATGGAAGGACAAGATAAAGCTTACGCTGTGGCCTGTGCCCTTGGTGTTTTAGTCTTTATTATTATTGCTGTCTTCTCCTTGATCTTCTATGGACGCAGTAATTCTGTTAAGAATGAGGAGGATTTCCAATAATGGCAAAGATTCATGCTTCAAAAAGATTTGTGGATAAGAGCCAAAAGGTGACAACTTATGTTGTTTTAACAATTATCTCCGTTATTTGGCTATTCCCATTCTTATATTTAATTCTTCAATCATTCGCAGATATTCAAAATCCTGCATATAATTCAAAAAGTATTTTCCCTAATATTTGGACATTTGGTAACTACGCAAAATTATTTACCGATTCGACAGTTCCATTTATGAATTGGTGGCTTAATACTTTAATCATTGCTTTCTTTACAGCCTTACTTCAAACGATTTTAGTCTTAATGACCTCGTACGCGTTATCTAGATTAAGATTTAAAGGAAGACAAGGACTCATGAAATTAATCCTTATTTTGGGCATGTTCCCTGGCTTCTTAGGAATGCTAGTTATCTATTACATTCTTGATTTATTAGGATTAAATACTTCTATTTATTCATTAATTTTGGTTTATACCGCCTCTAGTGCGATGAGTTATTACGTCGCAAAAGGATTCTTTGATACGATTCCTAAATCTCTAGATGAAGCGGTGATGATTGACGGTGGAACCAAGAACACTGTCTTCTGGAGAGTGATTATTCCACTTTCAAAACCAATTATTATTTACACCATCTTAGTGTCATTCACTGGACCTTGGGGCGACTTCATGTTTGGTAAATACATTATTCAATCCGCAGGTATTCAACCAACCGGATATACCGTTGCTGTTGGCTTACAAGGTTTAACAACAATGGCCACTAACGATTATTATGGAGCGTTCTGCGCTGGTGCAGTACTTGTCTCCATTCCGATCACCGCGTTATTCTTCTGGTTACAACGTTATTACGTTGAAGGTATCGCTGGTGGAGCGGTTAAAGGTTAATAGGAGGAAGATTATATGGCTTCTTTAAAATTAGAACACATTTACAAAGTCTATCCTAACGGACATAAGGCTGTTAGTGACTTTAATATGAATATTGAAGATGGAGAATTTATCGTCTTCGTTGGTCCTTCTGGATGTGGTAAATCCACAACCTTAAGAATGATCGCTGGATTAGAAGAAATCTCCACTGGTGAACTTTATATCGGTGACACCCTTGTTAACGATATGCAGCCAAAAGATAGAGATATCGCCATGGTCTTCCAAAACTATGCTCTTTATCCACATATGACTGTTTATGAAAATATGGCCTTTGGTCTTACTTTAAGAAAGACTCCAAGGACCGAAATTCATGAAAAAGTGATGTGGGCCGCTGACGTTTTAGGTTTAAAAGAATATTTAGATAGAAAACCAAAAGCGATGTCTGGTGGTCAAAGACAACGTGTTTCTTTAGGCAGAGCGATTTTACGTAATCCTAAAGTCATGTTACTTGACGAACCATTATCTAACCTTGATGCGAAATTAAGAGGTCAAATGAGAAGTATGATCTCTAAACTCCATCAACAATTAAAAACAACATTTATTTACGTTACTCACGACCAAGTCGAAGCTATGACTCTTGGTACTAGAGTTGTGGTTATGAAATTAGGACGTGTCCAACAAATTGACACTCCTCAAAACTTATATGATCATCCAGTTAATAAGTTTGTCGCTGGATTTATTGGAACCCCACAAATGAATTTCTTTAACGTAAGACTTAAAGATAACGGTCAGGATGTTGATGTAATTTGGCAAGATTGTGAACAACCTTCCTTAAAACTTTCTCATGACCATGTCTTAAAAGCGGAAAGAAAATATTTAACTGGCGAAAAAGATATCATTTTAGGCTTTAGATGCGAAGCTATTTCTGCAGATGAAGAAGAAGTCGCTAAAGGGGATAACGTTGTTGATGTCACAATTTCTCACTTTGAAGAACTTGGTAATGAAACTCTTATCTACGGCGATTTAAAAGAAATCGAAGCCTTAGGTGCAGAAAGTAAGACTGCTGTTATTATTAAAGCTCCTAGTAAGATGGGACATGTTGCTGGTGATGTGATTAAAGCGAGAATCGATGTTGAACATATTCATTTATTTGACGCAGAAAGCGAATTCACCATTATTCCACAAGTTCCAGAAAGAAACGTTTTACCAGTTTCTATTGAAAACGATAAGATGACTTTATTTGGTACTGCTGCTAAACCTCAATCAATTCCTGTTGATTATTTAGTTAATGGGACTATCGCTTTGCCATTAGACGCTACTGTGGTTTCTGAAGCTGGCAGTGTTGAAGGAAAAGTCGAATTAGTGGAGAAACATCGTGACGTTAATATCGCTTTAGTGAAAGTTGACGATAAGAAATTATTCTTAAAAGTTGCTGACGAAGTGAAAAAAGGCGACTCCGTGAAGTTCACAGTTGACTATTCACGCGCTACTTTTAGAGATGAAGAAGATCAAGTTGTTGCTGAACCTTTAGCAGATAGAGATTGCCTTAATTCCACATTTGTGAATTTCAAGACTGTTTCTGAAGTCACTGGTGATCCTAAATTTGAACAATTAAGAAATGACAAAGTCCTTAAAGTTCAAGAAGAATACGCTGCTAAGCGACAAGCCTTTGAAGAAGAAAAAGCTAAAGCTTTAAAAGAGGCTGAAGAGCGTCAAGCGGCAATTGATCCTTTGGTGAGTCAAAAAGAACAAGAAATGGAAGCTAAGAAAGCAGAACTTAAAGAAAAATTAGGTGAAGCTAAAGCTAAATATAAAGCTGACTTAAAAGAAGCTAAAGCAAGACATAGCCAAATCAGAAAAGAAGAAATGGCTAAGATTAACGAACAATATCGTAAAATCAAAGAAGATGAAGCTTTAGATTATAAAGAATTTAAGATGAAGAATAAGGACCGCGAATCTCGTAGAGCCCGTCGTTTATCTTATAGTGTCTTCCGTGAAAACTTCCCACAAATGAAACAAAGCGAAATTGAAAGAAAAATGAATGCTTTAGATTTCGATAAAGAAACAGAATTAAATGGCCTAAAAGCCCATTATTCACAGTTTGTGGCTTTAAGTAAAGACAAGATGAAAGAAGATGAAAAACTCTTTAAGGAAGAGTGTTATCCTCTTGAAACTGTCACTAAAGAATACGAAAAGAAGACCAAAGCCTTTGATAAAGAAGAAGCTGACGCCCTTAGACGCGCGGAATTATTATTCTTCTTTAAATATGATTATTTCTATCAATTATTATCTGACGATATTACCAATAAGATTATTCAAGGTATGGGAGAAAGAGTATTTACTAAAGTCTTCCGTGTCGAAGTTCCTCATGATGGATTTGTCGAACAAGAAGGCGCTTTAGAATTTAAAGTCGTTTCCCTTGTCAATTATGGTGATGTCAAACTCTATAAATGCGCTGGCGAACTCTATGGTGAGAAAGTCACTGCATATATCAATCAAGAAAGGGATATTGCTTTAGGAAGCGTAATTCATCTCGCTCCAGTGGTCGAGAAAACACAAATTTACGAAGATGAACGCAATATTAGGTTGTACTAATGGCTAAAAAATTTATTCCCTTCTTATTAATTCCTCTTTTACTTACTAGCTGTGGTGGAGATTCTTTAAGTCTTGACGCTGCCAAGGAAGCTGTGTCTCATTATTCTACTGAGACAGTTTATCCATATTACAAAGTATTTGGGAAATTAGATTTTAATGGAGAAATGATTGAAGTTGATGGAGCGACATTTGATAAAACTCCTTCAACCACAACATTTGTTCCATATGCTCGCTATAACGAAGGCTTCTTTAACGAGAACGCCGATCCTAGAAGTAGTGATTTTGATATCGTGATTTACGCGATGGCTTCTAGAAGTTATTGGTTAAGAGCGCCTTTAAGAATCAATTCAGAAAACTTCTTTGCTTATAGCAAGAATAAAACTACTGGAGAATATACTAATAGCGAAAATAATACTTGCGCACATTATATTCTCGAGCATTTAGTCACCTCTTATGTTGGTCAAGCCGCTAATGCTAATCCAAGCAGTATGCATATGATTATGCAAAAAACTGCTGATGGCGGAATGATCTTCAAAGGCGAAGAAGTGCATACTAGAGTGACTATTGATAATTATCCATATTATCCAGACTATACCACTAATCCAGATATTGCCCCTTGGAAGGATTATAATCCTCTTCCATGTTATGGCAATGTTGTAAATGGAAAAGTGAATATCGCCTTTGAATATAATAAAGACGGATGGTTAGTCAAAGAAAGTATGTATACCTTAGGGTATGACCCTGAAAAGACCGATATTAATCAAGTCGGTCTAGAAGCTATCTATTCTTATAAATTTGAATAGTTAACTATTTTATGAAAAAGTTTCTCTTTCCATTTGTGATTCTTGCTTGCTTAACGGGTTGCCAAACTAAACCAGACTTAAGACAAGATATCAAAGAATTCATCTCTAATTTCAACATTAAAGACGCGATGGATACCTATAAAAAAGGTGGGTATGTCAAGGAAGTTAATGAAATTAGTAATGGAAAGAAGTTAACCACTCGCATAGAGATGGAATTCAACTATCTCTCTAGCGAGCACCCGACTTATGTCGAAGTGACCACAAATTATGAAAATGATGTTCAGACATCAAAAGTAGAAGTCGAATTTGTGGAATTAGATGAAAAGTTCTACTTATCCACTAATGGAGAATTAAGTGAATCTTCGTTAGAGGAGTGTGGAGAACTCATTCAAAAATTCTTCTACAAAAAAGTGGATCTTGATGGTGAATATCACACTCAAGGTTGGTATTACGGAGACTTAATTAGAAATGTCGCCCCTGTAATGCAAAGTTATATCACCATTGATCAAGAAAAAGAACTCTATATCCTTGATTACACCGCTAAAGATGTAATTGAGGGGGTAGAAACTGAAACTCGCCAAAATTATTCTGTGAATAAGTTAGGAATGTTGGTTGAGAATCATGTATCGGCCACAAACGAAAATATCAAAAGAACAACAGATGTAGTTGTCCACAATTAAATTCATCGAGAAAAGGAGAAAGAAATTATGCGAAAAAGATTATTAATTCCATTATTAATCAGCATGCTTTCATTAGGCGCTTGTAGTGGAGACGCCATAACAATTAATCCTGGTAGCGAAATTGATTATGTCGATCTATCTGAAGAAGAAGTATCAATTGCTATAGGAGAATCTAGAGTACTTTATGCCTCTAGTAGTGATGCCGGGGAAGTGAGATGGGCAAATAGCGATTCCTCAATCGTTAGTTTAACTGCTCAAGGTAATACTGCCTCTATTTCTGGCTTAGCTAAAGGTACCGCTAATATTTTAGCTGTCCGTGGTGGTAAGAGTGCGATGTGTACTATTATCGTTGGTGGTGGTAATGCTGAACAACCAATCACCCTTGTCCTTTCTCCAAACTCAAAACAATTATTACTCGATGATGAATTTGTGATTACCGCTAGTGTTTCTGGATCCACTAATCCAGTGAAATTCTCTAGTAGCGATGAAAAAGTTGCTACCGTAGAAGCAAAAGATAATACCACTGCTAAAGTTAAAGCAGTTGGTACTGGATTTGCTAATATCAACGCTAAAGTAGGTACTAAAATTGCCACTTGTACCGTTGAAGTTATTAACCCAGCAACTGATGTTTATATTTCTTTAGATAAAGAAAATTTAACTTTGAAAGAAGGAACTACTGATAAATTAACTGCGACAGTTAGACCAGCAGGTTCTCCTGTTACTTGGGTTTCTAATAGCGCTGCAGTTGATGTTGATCAAAGTGGAAATATTTCTGCTAAATCAGTCGGTACAGCGGATATTACCGCTACAGTAACTACTGAAGCTGGTACTAGAAGTGCAAGCTGCCGTGTCACTGTTGAAGCTAAAGGTGGAGAAAGTGATTATGATGAAAAAGTGGCAAAATGGTCACAAACTGGTCACTTATATTTCCACTATTTAAGAAATACTGATAAAGATTATGAAAAATGGGCGATTTGGGCATGGCCAAACTATCCAGATGATGGAGAAGGTAGCTTATGGGGTGCATCTAAAAAATATGACCAAAAAGGTATTACTCCTCAAACATGGGGCTGGATGACCAACGAACAAGTCGGCTTAACTCAAGAAGATTTAAAACCAGGTCAAAAATTAACTGACCCTTATGAAGATGAGTACGGTCAAATTATGGACCTCGTCTTAGATCAAAGTAAGGCTCCAGGAGGACAAGTACTTGGTGGTAGAACTGGTAAACCAGCGCCTTTAATTGGTGACTATTTATGGGAAGAAGATAATCATGACTTATATTTAAGCGCTGCCATCGGATTCTTAGTGGTTGACCAAACTAAGATGGATGGTAGTGATATGTGGACATCTGACGGCGGTGCTGAAAGCTATATCAAACGTATTGGTAGAATTATGCCTGATGGTAAAGATGGCTATTTACACGTTTACGCTGTTGAAGGCGCAGTCAGTGACTTTAAGACCACAAGTGGTACACAAACTATTGTTAATCCAACTGCTACTGATATATCTGGTGATTTCCGTTCACATAACGATATTAAGAATTTAAAATATGATGCCTATGCTTCTGGAGTAAGTACATCTACTTCCTTCTTAAATGACCGTCCAGGAACTGGATATCAAATCTTTGTTCCGTCCTTCTGTGATAGCAATGGAGACGGTTATGGAGATATTAAAGGTATCACCTCAAAATTAGACTATTTAGAAGATCTTGGAATTGATGTCTTATGGTTAACTCCAATTCAAGAAAGTAACTCATATCATGGATATGATGTCACTGACTATTATAAGATTGACCAAAGATTCGGAACTTTAAAAGATTACCAAGAATTATTATATAAAGCCCATGCGAAGGGCATGAAAGTCTTAATGGATATGGTTATTAACCATACCTCTAAGAGTAATGTTTTATATAAGAAGTCGCAAAGAGCAGAGACTGAAGTGATTAACGGCAAGACCATTAATTACCGTGATATGTACGTCTGGAAATTTAAAGGCGACAAGATTTTAGAATGGGATGGAGTGGAAGCACCTGATCCAAAAACACCATATGGACCAGATAATCCAGCAAGATTCGTTACTAAAAACGTTGAAGATTCTAGCGACTGGTATAGAGACGGAACTTCTAATTATTACTACTACGGCAAATTCGGTAGTGGTATGGCCGAACTCAATTATTCTTGCCAAGCTACAAGAGACTATATGACCGATATGTGTAAATATTGGTTAAGCTTTGGTCTAGACGGCTTTAGATTAGACGCGATTAAACATATTTACTTATTATCTGAATTAGATCCTGACTATAACTACTCTGGTGATTATGTCACTTATGACGTTGGTTATCGTACTTACTATAACCCAGAACTAGGAAGAGAAATCAAAGTCATGAACGATTACACTTATGACCGTGATCTTAACGTCATGTTCTGGAAGCAATTTGCTGGCACGATTAAATCAGCTTATCCAAGCTGTTTCTTGGTTGGCGAAAACTTTGATGGTTGGAACGCTAGAATCGCTCCATTCTATGAGGCTATTGATTCTCAATTCGACTTCTCAACCTATTATCACTTACATGAATCTACTATTTCTGGTGGTGGGGCTACCGCTATGGGTGGAGATATCACTGCAACTTTAGGCTATAACGCTACTTATCGTGGCAAAGCCATTAACGGTGCCTTTACTTCTAACCATGACGTAGCTAGATTACTTAATCATGCTGCCTCTACTAATGTAAAAGCACATCATGCTGAAGTTAATTCCACTAACTGGCAAGCAGCGATTAACCGTGCTAAATGGTTCTCTGCTATCACCATCTTATCTCCAGGCTTAAGCTGGATCTATTACGGTGATGAAATCGGTTTATGTGGCAATTTAGGTGATAAGATTCAAGATGTTGATGACCATGGTAACAATGTCGATAGATGGTATCGTCAACCAATGAGATGGAGTAATGAATACGGCAAAGATGGAGTCGTTGAATATGGATTCGGCGGTCTTGATGTCCTTTGGGATAAGATTTCCGCACAAACTCCAATTGTTAGCGAACAACAAAAAGATCAAAGTTCAATGTACAACTTCTTTAAAGCACTCTGTCACGTTAAAGGTGATTCTAGATTCCCTACCTATGGTAGTTTAGAGTGGACTGGTACAATTGGCGGAGACACTAATACATTATCAATGAAGATTTCTGATGGTTCTAGAAGCGTTATCGTCTTTGTTAACGCTGGCCCAACATCAAAAGAAATTGAAGCTAATAACCGAGGACCAGTAATTGGTGGTTCTTATGGTTCAACTGAAACAACTGTTCCAGCTTATGGATTTGTTGTTGTTCAAAAATAAGGGGGATATGACCATGAAAGCAAAATATTTATTAACTCTTCTTCCTTTATTTGCTTTAGCAAGTTGCGCCACTCAACCTGAAGTCGTTTCTGCTAAAGAACCACGTTTCCAATATAGCGATGTAGACGGAAAAGCTGTAGTTACAACTAGAGATCCAGCTACATCTACTAGTGAACATGTTACCTATTTAATGATGGGGCCATTTGGATATATTTCTATCGCTGGATTCCCTGTTAAAGGTTCTGTTGATGAATTATTCTATGAAAACACTATTACTTTTGAAGCAGTTGCAGGAACTAAACTTCCTGACGCTAGTGAAGTAAAAACAACTGTTAGTGGTTCAACCTTTAGAGGATGGGCTATCTATGACGAAGATAATGACCATGTATGGCCAGATTATTACACTGAAGTCCCTGCTAAAAGTGGCGTTGCCCTAAAGGCAATGTTTGATGGCACTGACGCTGGTGGAAATACCGGTGGTGGCGGTGGCTCTGGTGGCGGAGGAGGCTCCGGAGGCGGAGGAACTTCTGCTACTGGATTTGGTATTATTTCTGGAAGTGGAGAAGCCTTTATTGGAGAATCTAAAGGTAAAAACTTCGAAGGATATGATGAATATCTTGTAACCAAAGTGAGCTTTAAGATGGGAGATACATTCTCACTTTATGATCCATCTACTTTAGGTAAGTGGGCAGTGGATATTAATCCATACTCCTTCTCACCTGATCCAACTCATGCTACTGATGATCCTGCTAGAGTGGCAACTTATGTTGTTAAAAACACAACTGACTACACAGTTATGCAAGACTTTACTGCAGATTTCTATATTCAAATCTTATATCAACAAGATAGGCTATATATTCAACTTGCCTAATATTTCGTAATTAAAATTTGGAGGTCGTCCAATGAAAAATAAAGCATTATCACTATTAACTTTATTACTTGCTGGTGGAGCGCTTGTCTTGCCAGCCTGTAGTAATCTCTCCAATCCTTTAGGTGAAGAAGGATTAGAACAAATCGAGCCACCAGAAGAAAAAACTGATGACAATGATTTAACAAACATTAAAGGTCAACCATTTAAGGCTATTAGAGCCGAGGGAAAAGAAGAAGAACTAGTTTTACCAAACAAAGTAATTCTTCATTACCATAACGATGACAATGCCTGTGACACTAGAAGATTTTATACTTGGGTCACTGGTGTTGATGGGGCAGAAAGAAAGCCTAACGGTGAATGGAATGCGACCGATATGGAAATCACCCTTGATTTTAAAGTGATTCCTGAATACGCTGATTTACCAGCTTTATATTTCATCATTAAAGTGGCAGGCACTTGGGCAGGCCAATCTGAAGATACTATTGTTGATTATGCTTTATATCAAGACCTTATTATTGAAAATAATGGTGTACTTGAATTATGGACCATTCCTGGAGAAGGAACCTCTGTTGAAATTTATAAAACCAAAGCGGAAAGTGAACTTCCAAAAGTTAAAACCGCAAAATTTGTCGATTTTAAGACTATTCACTGTACCTCCACAGTTGAAAGAAATGAAATGGGAGTTATTACTAAAGCATGGGTGCCAACCGAATATCGTTTATATGCCTATGATAAAAATTATCTTAATATGACTGACGCTGCTCAAGCAGCCAATAAAGAGTATTATCAAATTAAACAAGGTGTTCCTACTGGTAACGAATTTGATATCGTCTTTAACGTTAAAGCTAAAATTAATGTTCAATATATTGTGGAAACTAGATTCCCAGGCTTTGATAGATGGCAAAAATGTATTGTTGGTGCAGAAAATCTATATACACAAGAAAGATTTGACCAATATTATACATATGATGGAGAACTTGGAATGTTCTACACTCCAAGTAGAACCACCTTTAGAATTTGGTCTCCTATTTCTGCAAATGTTTTATTAAACATTTATGAAACTGGTATTCCAAAATCTTATGGCGGTAATGATGATAAAGATGTCTATAAGATGTCTTATCGCGCTGGTGGTATTTGGGAAACTACCATTGAAGGAGATATGAAGGGAAGTTATTATACCTTCACCTTAACTCATAGTGCTGGTACTGTAGAAACAGTTGATCCATATGTGAAAGCCTGTGGCGTTAATGGTATTAGAGGATATATTTATGACCATAATGGTAGTGAGGCTAATCCGGATGGATGGGACGCTGTACCTGCTATTTGGGATGGTGTGGCTGGTTATGATATTAATACTCCTCAAGATTTATCCATTTATGAAATTCATATCCGTGATTTAACAATGGACGAGACCTGGGTTTCTAATAAAGGAAATACTAGAGGAACTTATAAAGCCTTTGTTGAATCAGGAACTAAATATTCTAAAAATAGTAAGACTGTCTCTACTGGATTTGATCATATTAATGAGCTTGGTGTGAATGCGGTTCAACTTTTACCAGTATTTGATCAAGATAATGATGAAAGACCAGAAAAGATGAAATTTAACTGGGGATATAATCCACTTAACTATAACTGTGTTGAAGGTGGCTATTCTCCTGAATCATTTACCTATGATAATGATGGTAATTTAGTTAGCTATGATCCTCTTGAAAGAGTTAGAGATTTCAAGAATTTAATTATGGCGTTCTCTAAAAATGACGCACATACACGTGTGATTATGGACGTTGTTTATAACCACGTTAGTAGTGCTTCTCAATCCTCATTTAACAAAATGATGCCTAAATATTATTTCCGTTACACTCCTAGATGGGAATATTACGATGGTTCTGGATGTAACAATGAATTTAAATCCGATGCGAAGATGGGCTCTAAATTTATTGTCGATTCCTTACATTGGTGGGCTGAAGAATATAAAATCAAAGGATTCCGTTTTGATTTAATGGGATTAATTGATTGCTGGACCTTACAAGACGCTAAAGAAGATTTATACGCCTTAGATAAAGACATCGTCCTTTATGGAGAAGGCTGGACTAGTGGTGGATATCACGGTCGTGCTATTTTAAAAGATAATTTCTCTGGCCACGAATTTGAAGTACTTGATTACGGCGGACAAAGCGAAAACTGGTACGATTTGCAAAAAAGTGATGGTACTTATGAACACATCCAACCATATTTCTCTGACACCCGTGCCTTCACATTAATTAAAGGTGGCGCAAGTAATCAACAAACTTACGCTAATTTATATGCTTCCTCTACTTCTCCTGGACAAGTCGGTGGATTTAATGATGACGGTCGAGATGAAACTAAAGGACGTAATGATGACGGATATAATAACAACCCATATCCTCAATTCGGTTATATTTCTATGGGTTATGACCATGTAGGCACTAAATCAACTACAGTTGTTAATATGCTTAAGGGCAATAACACAAGAGCCCCAGGAGCTAACCCAGAACAAACCATTAACTATATGAGTTGTCATGATAACTACACATTATGGGATCAATTAAGATATACATTAGGTAGTGGACATTCTCTTCCATATCATGTTGCTGCTCAAGCACCTACTATTAAAGAAACTGTTGAAGCTTCTTTAGCTTGTCACGGTGCGGTTATGATGTCTAATGGCGTGGCCTTTATGCAAGGTGGAGAAGAATTATATAGAACTAAAACATATTCTTATGATTTAGATGATTATACTAATGTACAAAGCGCTCCTAAAGCGGACGGTACTCCTGCTACAGTTAGACCTTATCCAACTTATAAACATTATGATAGCGATCCTAACGTCGTGACCGCTACTCAAGATGTTGAGATGTATGGAAATGTTATTTCTCATAACTCTTACAAAGCTCCTGATTATGTGAACTCCTTTAAATGGGACCGTAAGATTGAAGTTGATGGAGTAGATGTCTCTTCTTATAATGCGACTTGGTCCGCCATGGTTAAAGCTAGAAGAGCAATGACTAGAGTTAGCTATCAAACTATGTGGGTAGATGGAGATACTTCTGCTTATAATGCATGGGGTGATGGTAACGGTAATAGTGTCGTTGCTGGATGGTGTAGAATCAATGCTTCTCAAGGTTATGGATTCTTATTTGCTGGTAGAAGCGGTGGAACCTTTAACTGGGGCAGCATCAATGTTAGTGATGTCGTCTTTAAGAATATGGATATTCCAAGAACTGGGGATAATATAGCGATGCCGAAATACGGCTTTATCTGCTATAAATTAAATGGTTAATATAGGAGGATAGAACGATGAAAAATATGTTTAAATTAGCATTATCTTCCTTAGGATTATTGACCTTTGGATTAGCATCATGTGGAAATGTTGCTCCTAACGGAGATAACTATTCCTATAACAATAAATTCGTTGAATCAGTAACTTTATCTTCGACTTATGAAAGTTGCTCGATCGGTGATACTTTCACTTTATTAAGCGAAATCAAATTTAAAGATGATAAGTCTTTAGATGTCTCTATGAGATGGGCATCTAGTAAAACTAGTGTCGCTAAATTAACTGTTGCTCCTGATAATAAATCAGCGGTCGTTGATGTTGTTGGTAGTGGCACCACTCAAATTTCCTTTATTGCTGGATATAGATTAGCAATTTGTGAAGTTTATGTTCCTAGTGTAGAACCAACTCCTGATCCTGACCCAGATCCAGATCCAGAACAAGGAGAAACAAAAATCACTTTATCTCCAGCTTCTAGAACTGTTTCTGTTGGTGAAGAATTTAATTTAACCGCGACTGTCTCTCCTTTAGCAGATGCTTCATTTGCCTCAAGCAATAACGATGTTATTACAATTGGAGAAACAACTGCTTCTGCTTGTACAGTTCAAGCAGTTAGTAAAGGTGAGGCTGATGTTATTGTTGTGGCAGGAGATTCTACTGTTAAATGTCATGTTAACGTCTTAGAATCTGAAGAAGAAGGCGAAAAAGAATATACTGTCTATTTCTTTATTGACTATAACAATACAGATTCTAAAAATAAGACTCACTTATTAGCGTCTTTTGATTGGTATTATGATCGACCATTAATTGAGGCTAAAGATTCTAGTGGAAAATCTTTAATTCCAACAGTGACAAATGATATGGCCATGGATGAGGCCTTCCCATATTTTATCGGATGGTCTACTCACCCAATTATTGATACAAAAGAAAACTTATGGGACTTAAATAAAGACACAATTGCGGATTTACCAATGATGTCTTATACAGTGACCTTATACGGTCAATGGTTTGATGTCCCGGTTTTACCAGCATAAGGAGGAAATTAAGATGAAGAAAAAATTCAGTTTAATTGCTCTATCTTTATTAGGCTTAACTCTTACTGCTTGTGGTAGTACTGGCACTGTTGGTTTAAATGTCGATGATGTCGATTTAGAAATCGATACCGAATTTACCGAATATAGTGTTCCCGTGACCAAGGTTAATTTTGAAGAGGGAGAAAACAATATTGTTATCGACCGTGGAGAAAAATATTCTTATTCTTATTCGGTTGAACCTGCTAAGGCTCTTAAAAAATCCTTATCATGGTCTAGTAGTAATGAAGAAGTCGCCACTGTAGATGAAGGCGTTGTTACTGGTGTTGGAGCAGGTAAGGCTATTATTTACGTTTCTAATAATGAAAAATCATTTACCACTATTAGTTTAAATGTCGAAGTTATTGTTCCAGTTCAAGATATCGCATTTAATCAATCTACTTTTGCGGCAGATTTGAATAATGAATATCAATTAGAAGTGAATTACACTCCATTTGATACTACTGAAAAAGATGTTTCTTGGAGTATTGATAGTGAATCTGTTGCCACTATTAGTGAAAGTGGTTTATTAACTACTAAAGGAGTAACGGGAACTGCCAAAGTGTCTGTTACTAGTAGTTATATTAATAAAGTTATCACATTAACTGTTGATGTTGCTGACCGCACCATCTATCCAGATAGTGTGATTGTCGATGAATATGAAAATAAAGTGGAAGTTGGTAAAAACTTCACTATGAAAGCCCACTCTGTGGTTTCTAGTGATCCAAATGTCCAACCAACTCATCCAGAAGTTAAATATTATTCTAGTAATCCTACTATCTTAACTGTTGAAGAAGATACTGGTGTTGTTCACGCTGTTGATACTGGTGTTACAACAATCTATGCTACGGCTATGGGTAAAAATGGACCAGTTTCTAGTGAA
>DGHZ01000068.1 GCA_002392945.1 Caryophanales bacterium UBA3835
CGGTTGGAGTTACCGCTATGGTGTATGGCATTAAATTACTTAACAAAAAAGCTGAGTAAAAATATATTATCGAATATGAAAAAGACGCGGAATACCGCGCCTTTTATATTATCTAGATAACTTTAATATCCTTTATTGAAACATCTTTTCCAGTAATTAGATAAGTCTTACCAGAATGACAATATGGACATTCTTTACCGAATTCGGTCGTGGAGTAAGTTTTGCCACAATCTTCGCAATACGTAATACCTTTGATAGTAACAAAGCTGAGTTTACATTCCTTCATGTATTTGGTCTTTTTTATTGACCAGTTAAATGCATCAATGAAATATTCTTTTACTACTCCAGAAACTTCACCAACTTCTAGAGTAAGTTCGACAACTTTGTTAACTTTGTTTTCTTCGGCAATTTGTTCAATTTGTTTAATGACGTGAACAACGATACCTAACTCATGCATCGATAGCGTTACCTGTATCTGGCATGGTCTTTTTCGCTACTTTGTAGTGTTTCTTCCATGCTTTACGTTTCTTTCTCATCATTCTGGCTTCTTTACTACCAGCATTGAACATGATTTTGAACCATCTTGGTACAGCATATTTGAGTAAGCCAGTGACTTTGTCTTCGGCAAATCTCATTCTTGAAGCTTTTGGATGGTCTCTAACTAAGTGAATAGCGTCAAATTCACACTTTGTGGTACAAATACCACAACCGATACATTTATGTGGATCAACAAACGCAGCACCACAAGATAAACATCTACCAGTTTCAATTTTCACTTGTTCTTCTGTTAATGTCTTATGAGCATCTTTGAAGCTATTCTTATGGTCAATGGATTCATCCATACCTGCTTCTTGTCTTCCGGCATCATCATATCCTGGAAGAGTGATATCTTCTTTATTAAGTGGAGTAAATCCTCGTTTATTAAAGGCAATAGTTGGATGAGCGTTTGGTCTAACGTGTCTAGCTAAAGCATCAGCAACGGCGTGACCAGCAGCGATGGCATCGATAACAAATTTTGGTCCAGTAAAGACATCGCCACCCACAAAGATATCATCATCATTAGTTTGATATGTGACTTTGTCAGCGAATGGATAATTACCGTGCCAGAATTCAACTTTGGTGCCTTTTAATAAGTCGCCCCATTCAATGGCTTGACCAATAGCAAAGATAATCTTATCAGCCATAACACTGATGGTTTCGTTCTCATCGTATTGAGGATTGAATTTGCCTTTTTCATCAAGAGTGGAAACACACTTCTTAAAGATAATACCCTTAACTTCACCTTTTTCGTTGACAAGCACTTCTTTAGGACCCCAAGAATTGTTGATAGAAATATCTTCTTCGAGGGTTTCTCTAATTTCTTCATTACTTGCAGGCATATGGTCTCGATCTTCTAAGCAATACATCTCAACAGATGAAGCTTTTAATCTATGAGCGGTTCTTGCACAGTCAACAGCGACGTTACCGCCACCAACGACAACAACCTTACCTTTAAATTCTTTTTGTTTATCAAGCGCTTCTCTTAAATAGGAAACAGCGATTTCAGTTCCTTTAGCTGTATCATTAGCAACACCTGGTCTTCTTCCACCTTGGCAGCCAATAGCGATATAGAAAGCTTTATATCCTTCCTTCTTTAAGGATTCGATAGTGACGTCTTTACCAACTTCAACGCCGCACTTGATTTCTACACCAAGCTTTTTGATGACTTCGATTTCAGCATCGATGACATCTTTTTCTAATTTATAAGCAGGAATGCCATATCTTAACATTCCGCCAGGTTTTTCATTCTTTTCGAAGACTGTTGGTTTAAAGCCAGCGACTGCTAAATAATAAGCTGCTGATAAACCAGCTGGACCAGCACCGATAATAGCGATTTTTTCGTCAAATCCGCCATAAACTGAGGCGACAATCTTTTCTGGAATATATCTATCTTTAGAAGCGATTTCTAAATCAGCAACGAATTTCTTAACAGCGTCAATAGAGACAGCTTGATCGATTTTTCCTCTAGTACATTCGTCTTCACAACGTTTATTACAGACTCTACCACAGACTGCTGGGAATGGGTTTTGAGTTTTAATTAAGGCTAAGGCTTCTCTATATTTTCCTTCATGAGCCATCTTTAAATAACCTTGAACTGGGACATGAGCTGGACAGGCAACTTTACAAGGAGCAGTACCGGTTGGATAGGTATCACTAGCTCTAGCGGTGTCTCTATAATTTTCATCCCAGGCATATTTACCCCAGTGGATTTTATCTGGTAATGGTTGACTTGGATATTTTTGTTCTTTGCCATTTCCTTTGCATAATTTTTGTCCGAGTTTAACAGCACCGGCAGGACAGTTTGCAACACATTGTCCACACGCTACACAATTAGTAGTGGTAACTTTCGCGGTATAGGCACTTCTAGATAAATTTGGAGTATTAAATAACATTGATGTTCTTAATGCGTTACAGATTTTAACGTCACAGTTACAAATATCAAAGATATGATCTTTACCATCAATATTAGTGATTTGGTGAACGAATCCATTCTTTTCAGAAAGGGCAATAATTTCTAAGGCTCTTTCTTTAGTAATATAGTGAGCACGTTTTGTTTCAACAGTGTAGTCTGCCATATCACCAAGTTGAATACACCAGTCATTAACGTCATCGATACAGCCATCACCTAATAAGGCTCTACTTGCTCTACAAGAGCAAATACCAGCGGAGATATGTCCTTCATATTTATTTAACCAGTGAGAAATCTTTTCTACGGAAATTGCTTCTTGGTTACCCTCGATAGCTTTTTCTACTGGGATAGTATGCATACCAATACCGTTACCACCTTCAGCAATCATTTCAGTGACGCCTGCTAAAGGAATGAAGGTCATTCTTTCAAAGAAGTTAGCAACTGCAGGATTTTTCGCAATTCTATCTAATGAGGAGTTCATTAATTCAGCGGAACCAGGGACAAAATAAGATAATCTATATCTTTTAATTTTAGGAGCGTCTTCAATTGGATGTTCGTCCGCATAATTATCTCCATAGTCATATTCAATAAATCCAATGTAAGAAAGTTCATCTAACAGTTGTTGCACTCTAGCAGGTTCAAATTTGCCTTTGAATTTCTTAATTAAATCTTCTAAGAGATACCATTTTCTTTGTTTTAGTTTAAGTAAAAAGTTAACTTGGTCTTCACTTAAAACTTCTCTAAGTCCCCAATATTCTGGATCTGTATTTTTTACTCCGAATAATTTGTGTGGGACAACGTCGGTAATCTTCTTACCTAACTTCGCATAGTTCTTATGAAACTCTTTTTCACCTTGATATTTTGAGGTGACTTCTGGTTTCTTACATTTCTCTGGCATTAGTTATTCCTCCAACTTGAAACTATTTCTTTGAAATATTTTGCGACTAAATCAATATTTTCACCTGTTTTAGCACTTATCGGTATTATTGTAGCATCTTTATTACGATATTTAATATTAGAAATACATTTCTCTATATTAAAGTCAAAATATGGGAGTGCATCTATCTTATTAATTAAAACGAGTTTACTCTTTTCAAACACTAAAGGATACTTTATTGGCTTATCGTCTCCTTCTGGGACAGATAAAATCATCATATCCATAGAAGCACCTGTATCAAATTCCGCAGGGCAAACTAGATTACCAACATTTTCTAAAAAGATAAGATCAAAATCATTAAAATTAATACCATCTAACCCTGACTTAGTCATTCCGGCATCGAGATGACACATTCCGTTAGTGTGTAGTTGAATGGAAGTGACTCCAGTACTTTTAGCGACATTAATGGCATCGACATCACTATCAATGTCAGCTTCCATAACTCCAATTTTAAAATCTTTTTTAAGAAGATTAATAAGTTTGATAAGAGTGGTAGTTTTACCTGCTCCTGGAGAAGACATTAAATTCACCACAAAAGTATTATGGTCTTTTAAATAATCTCTAAGAGCGTTTGCTTCTAAATCATTATCTGCATAGGCAGAACGATTCAATAGAATAGTTCTAATGTTTTCCATTCTTTCTCATTATATATGAGTATGCGCATATATGTAAGGAGAAAATCAATTCTAGAAGAAAAACAGGGCTAACCCCGTCTTTAATCAACTATTACCATTCTAGCGACTTTCCATTTTTGGAATCTCACAGGAAGAGTTAAGGCAAATATTCCGATTGTAATAATCGATAATAATTCCCAAAGAATCCATCTTGGAATTAATGAACTGGCTAGGCCGTTAAATCTCATTCTATGGCCGTCGACAACTGTATTATTAACTTCCCAACGATAAACCCAACCAAGAGCGACTGGATAGCAGATTCCTAAGGTGAATAAGGTTAAAAAGAATCCAGCGATTCTCCAACCAATATATCCAAGAGTGAAACCAGTAAATTTGGATTTACCTTTTTTCTCAAATTTGGCAGGTACTTCCTTAATGACAGTTTTTACAATAACTTGAGGCTCTGGCTTTTTTTCAATAACTGGAGTAGGAGCAGCTTCTTCTTTTATTTCTTCCTTAGCTCCCTCGACTTTTACTTCAGTCTCTTTAACTGGCTTTTCTTCCTCTGCAGGATAAATAAATTTCCTATTACAGGATGGGCATCTATCAATTTTACTTGAAAAGACATAGCCGCAAATTGGACAACGATATTTCATAAATAAATCCTCTAAATATAGTATAAACGATTAACTATTTTCGATAAAACATTTTTATTGTGATAAAATAAGTTCAATATGAGCAATTTAGACTTTCAAATTGTAAAAGTTAAAGAAGATATTTTAATCGAAAATGATAAAAAAGCAGATTCCTTGAGAAAATTTTTAAAGGAAAAAGGAATTTATTTTATTAACGTCATGGCTTCCCCTGGAAGTGGGAAAACTACTTTATTAACTAGAATAATTAATGCGTTAAAGGGCAAATATCGTATTGGTGTTCTTGAGGCGGATATCGATGGAGATGTGGACGCGGAAAGAATTAGCAAAAATACCGGAGTTAAAGTTATCCAGGTTCATACATCTGGAGCGTGCCATTTAACCGCACAAATGGTGGAAGATGCTTTAAAAGCGTTTGGAGTGGATGATTTAGATTTAATTATTCTAGAAAATGTCGGTAACTTAGTGTGTCCAGCAGAGTTTGACACTGGTAGCAATATCAATATGATGTTACTTTCTACATCCGAAGGGCATGATAAACCACTTAAATACCCACTCATGTTCCAAGTCAGTAAAATCGCGGTGATTTCTAAAATGGATGTCGCTGAAGTTTTTGACTTTGATATTTCTAAAGCAAAAGCAAACATTTTATATAGAAATCCTAAGGCAAAAATCTTTGCACTTTCATCTATAAAAAATGAAGGTGTTGATAATCTAATTAACTACCTTGATAGTCTTATCCAAAATAGTAAATAATATGAAATATTATAACGAGCAGTCTTTTACTGGAGAAAGAGCGATGTTTATGACTAGTGAGGCCACTTTTCATAAATGTTATTTTCATGATGGAGAGTCCCCGCTTAAAGAAAGTAAAGATATTCAAATAATTGAATCAACATTCCAGTGGAAATACCCATTATGGTACTCACAAAATGTTAAAGTTAGGAACTCTAAATTTTTAGAGACCGCTAGAAGTGGAATTTGGTACACAAAAGATATTGAAATCACAGATTCAGTAATTGAGGCTCCTAAAACATTTAGAAGAAGTGAATTTATATCCTTAATTAATGTTAAGTTACCTCACGCAGATGAAACTCTTTGGAAATGTAAGAATGTTCAATTAAATAACATTGAAGTTAAAGGTGATTATTTTGGTTTTAATTCCGAAGATCTTTTAATTGAGAATCTAAATCTTGATGGGAACTATGGTTTTGATGGGGCAAAAAACATCAAAATTCATAATTCGATCTTAAGAACCAAAGATGCATTTTGGAATGTAGAAAATGTCGTTGTTACCGATTCCACGATTATTGGAGAATATTTAGCTTGGAACAGTAAAAATGTGACGTTTATAAACTGCAAAATCATTTCTCATCAAGGTTTATGCTATATGGATAACGTTAAAATGATTAATTGTGATCTAATTGATTCTGACTTATGTTTCGAATATTGCTCACGTTTAGATATTAAGATTAATAATGTGGTGGAATCTATTAAAAATTCAATATCTGGACGAATTGAATGTAAGGGTATTAAAAAACTTATTTTAGAAAAAGATAAAGTTGATGCATCTAAAACGGAGATTGTAATTAATGGGTAAATATAATTTCGACATAACGATTAATCGTATTAAAACTTGTAGCTCGAGATGGTGTGTTAATAAAGGGGAACTTCCTTTGGATATCGCTGATATGGATTTTTTAGTAATGCCTGAAATTAAAAAAGCGATTAAATCTAGAGCCGAACAAGCTTGCTATGGTTATACATATGTCCCTGATTCCTATTTTGAATCTTATATTAGATGGTGGAGAGATCGTCATAACACAAAACTAGAAAAAGATTGGTTTATATTTTCAAAATCAGTAGTGGCATCTATTGACTCGATATTTAAACATTTAAGCAAAGGGAAAGATGTAGTTACAATGTTTACCCCTGTTTATAATGTTTTCTTTAACTGCATCAAGAATAACAATTTAGTTCTTAGAGAATGTGAATTCATTATTGAAAAAGATGAAATTAAAATAGATTGGAAAAAATTAGAAGCCCAATTAAAAGGGACTAAATTTTTCTTGTTATGTAATCCGCATAATCCATTAGGAAGAGGATTCACTGTTGAAGAATTAAATAAGATAATTAACCTCTGTAAACAGAACGATATCTATATAATTTCTGATGAAATTCACGGTGATCTTGATTTAAATAAAGGAAGATATATATCAATTTTTAATAGCGAAGTAATTCGATATGAGAAAGTAATTGCTTTATTATCTCCTAGCAAAGTATTTAATGTCGCTGGATTGCATTCTTCGGTAGCAGTCATCCCTAAAAAAGAACTACATGGAGAAATACAAAATGGTTTTTATCAAGATGATATTGGGGAACCTAATTATTTCGCAGTTGTTCCAATAATTACCGCATTTAATCAGGGTGATGATTATGTGGATCAATTAAACTCTTACTTAAACGAAAATAAAGTATTTTTGAATAAATTTTTGGTCAAAAACCTGCCAAATTTAAAAATTGTCAGCGGCAATTATACTTATTTAGTGTGGATTGATATCTCTTATTATAGTCAAGATTCAAGATTGTTCGCTAAAGAATTAAAAGAAAAGACAGGGCTAATTGTTGCTCCTGGAATAAATTATGGTCATTCTGGAGAAGGATATATTAGATTAAATATTGCTACTACTAGAAAAAAATTAATTGATGCATGTAATAGATTAATGAATTATATAAATGAAAATGAGGAGGAATAATCTATGAAAAAGAAAATGAATATTTGCCCAGCGATATTCCCAATGCCAGTCATTTTAATAGCAACCTACAATGATGATGGCTCTATTGATATTATGAACGCAGCTTGGGGCTGTGCATTTGACACAAAACAAATTGAATTAAATATTTCTGATTCTCATCGTACAACCGAGAATATTAGAAAAAGAAAAGCTTTTACAGTTTCTTTAGCAGATGTTAATAATATGGTTCCAGCGGATTTTGTTGGTATTGTATCTAGTAAAAATGATCCAAAGAAGTTTGAAAAAACTGGTTGGAAAGCTCATAAGAGCGAATTAGTGGACGCTCCAATATTAGATGATTTACCTTATTCTTTGGAATGTACATTAGAGTGCTTTAAAGAAGACTATGGAATTATTGGTAATATTGTTCAACTTTTAGTGGATGATAAATATGTTGATGAGAATGGAAAAGTTGATTTAGAAAAGATGCAAATCATTTCTTATGATCCATTTAATCATGGTTACTATGTCGTTGGTAAAAAAGTCGGACAAGCCTTTTCAGAAGGAAGAATAATTAAATAATGGAAGATTGCGTTTCCAATATATTGAATGAATTTAAAAAAATATTTGCAATAGAAGCGGACCATGTATTTTCTTGTGGTGGACGCTTTGAAATTTTAGGCAATCACACTGACCATAACCATGGACTGTGTCTTGCTAGTGCTTGCAACTTAGAAATCATTGCTTCAGTTAGAAAAAACAATTCTGAAACAATTTTGTTTCAATCCTTAGGTTTTGATTTAGATGAAGTTGATTTAAATGACCTCTCTTCTAAAGAAATAGAATATGCAACATCTAAAGGATTAATTAGAGGTGTTGCTGCTTATTTAAAGGAACACGGTTATAAAGTTGGTGGATTTAATGCTTATAGTGAATCCTCCATTTTTAAAGGAGCAGGTGTCTCTAGTTCCGCTGCTTTTGAACTTTTAGTTGGTCAAATATTTAATGTCCTATTTAATGAAGGCAAAATCTCTAGATTAGAACTTTGTAAAGCAGGAAAATACGCAGAAAATGTATATTTTGGAAAGAAAAGCGGTCTTTTGGATCAAATTGGAGTTGGATTTGGTGGAGTGGTTAAAATTGACTTTAAAAATATTGATGAACCACTTGTTGAACAAATTGAATTCCCATTTAAAGATTTGCACTTTGTTTTAGTTAATACTGGTGGAGATCATTCGTCTCTCAGTGATTTATACTCTTCTATCCCTAGTGATATGTTTGATGCAGCTACAGCATGTGGACATAATTTTTTAGTTGAAGGTTCAATCGAAGAAATTGAAAATCATAAAAATAAAATGAGTGAGTCAGCTTATTTAAGAGCGAAACACTTCTATGGGGAAAATGATAGAGTAAGAAATGCTTTTAAAGCTCTTAAGAATAATGATCAAGAAACTTTTTTAAAAATGATTAATGAATCAAGAGAGTCTTCCACTAAATATTTGAAAAATATGATGGTGGGATCTAATTACAATGGTTCACCATTAGAAGCATGTGATTTATTATTGAAATATAGCGATAATGAAGGAGCTGTCAAAATTAATGGTGGTGGCTTTGCAGGAAGTGTTATTGCTTTAGTTCCTACATCTAAATTAGAAAAAGTATTAGAAAAAATGAAAGAACATTACGGAGAAAATAATGTTCAAGAAATATTTGTTAGGGACAGTGGACCAAAAGTTATTTATAATAATTGAAGGAGAAATTAACATATGGAATTAAAAGGAAGTCGTACTGAAAAAAACTTAGAGATTGCTTTTGCTGGTGAAAGCCAAGCTAGAAACAAATACACCTACTTTGCTTCTAAAGCGAAAAAAGAAGGATTCGAACAAATCGCCGCTATCTTTTTAGAAACAGCAGATAATGAAAAAGAACACGCTGAATTATGGTTCAAATACCTCCATGGTGGTGCTGTTCCTACTACAGCAGAAAACTTATTAGCAGCCGCTGAAGGTGAAAACTATGAATGGACTGATATGTATAAAGAAATGGCAGCCGTTGCTAGAGAAGAAGGCTTTATTGAAATTGCTTGCAAATTCGAATTAGTCGCTAAGATTGAAAAAGAACACGAAGAAAGATATAGAGTGTTACTTGAAAGAGTTAAATCTGATAAAGTCTTTGTCGCTGATGATGTTGTCATCTGGAAATGTCGTAACTGTGGACATATCCATGTTGGAAAAGAAGCTCCTGAGCTCTGCCCAACTTGTAAACATCCAAAAAGCTATTTCGAAAGACAAGCTAAAAACTATTAGTGAAATTAAATAAAAGTACGGCCACATGGTCGTATTTTTTGTTGCTCTAATTTAATTTTATATATAAAATAGAAACACTATGAAAATATTAGATGCTTGGCAAGGTTGGGTTGATTTCTGGCAAAAATTTGCGGATTTTTTCTGGAAACCTGACGAAGCTGGAATTAACTATCTTTCTCGTATTGGTGTAGCTATTGCTATTATCGTTTTCACTTGGCTTGTTCTTAAATTATTCAATCCATTACTTAAAAAACTATTTAAGGTCAAAAAAGGACCTGATATTGATGTATCTGCAAAATTAATTCTTCTTGGATTAGTTAAATTTTTAATTTGGATTACTGTTGGTTTTATAGTTTGTAGTGTTTTAAAAATCAATTTATCAGGAGTGGGCGGAATCATCGCCTCTGTTGGTGTCGCTCTTGGTTTAGCTTTACAAGATTTAGTGGGATCATTCTTCTCTGGCTTGTTGATTATTAATCAAAGAACTATTAGAACTGGTGATCATATCTTAGTTAAAAATGCTTATGGTGAATGTGAAGGTATTGTTAAAAGAGTTCATTTCTTCACCACAATTTTAACTAGCTTCCAAGGTCATAAAATCATCATCCCTAATAAAAATATGTCTAGTGCGGTTATCACTAACTACACTGTGAATGGAGAAAGACGAATCGATTATGATGTGGGAGTAAGCTACGATAGTGATCTTGAAGTTGTTAAAGAAGCTTTAGCGTCAGTAATTAAAGACGAACCACTTGTAATCTATCCTGAAAAAACACAAGTATACGCTGAATCTTTTGGACCATATGCTATTAACATGAGACTTAGATGCTGGATTAAAGCAGATGATTATTGGACTTTATATAATCAACTAACCGAAAGAATTTATTTGGCGTTTAAACAAAAGGGTATCTATATCCCTTGTTCCACTGATAGAAATATTAAGAAATAACTGGCTTTGCCAGTTTTCTTATTTTATATCAACTTTTTAAAAATTTTTTCGCAAGGTTGGCAATTTTTTCACTCTATATAAAGTGTAGGGACTTTTATAAGTTTCTATAATCCGAGACTCATTCAAGAGGCGCACTTTGGATGACTCTAGCGATTTTCTTTCTTCTTCAGTTTCTTTTTACCTAGGTCATCTATTCGTTAGATGAGTCGAGGTAGAAGGGAGAGTTTATATGGAGATATTATAGTTGTTTTCGTTGAAATCATCTTAATTCTTGTCATCATAAATAAAACCCCACCAAACGTAAGGCGCTAGGTAGGGGAGATCCTAACTAAAAGATAACTGAAAAACGCCTTGCTGTCAAGTTCTCTAATAGAGTCTTGATTAAATCCTTTGATAGGGAATTACCTATTAAAAGGGAGTTTGTCTCGTGGTCTCTTTGTGCTTTTAATCATCCATAGTGATGTATCAAGGGTAGAAGGAGGTGGTTATTATGTCTTCTAATAAGATGACAGTAATTATCTTAATTCTAGAAATAGTGATTTCGATACTTACAATAATAATAAAAGCCCTAAGGTAGTAACCAAGGGGCTAACCAACTAATTATAATGTAGACCACGTGGTTACTAATGTCAACATTAATAGTGGTTTAGATTTATCTAGTTCGCCATTATGGGTAAATAAGGCTACTAATTGACGTAGGAAATCTTTCTTTACAAGACTATGAGCGATATGTATAATACATATGCTAAAGTTAGCAAAAACTCTGCTATTAATTATGTTTAATAGCCGTTAGACCAAGGAGGAAAAGAAAATGCGCAAATACGAAATTATGTACATTTTAAGAGCCGACTTAGAAGAAGCACAACGTAAGGAAGTTATGGAAAAGCTTGCCAAAATTATTACCGATAACGGTGGTAAAGTTGAAGAAACAAGCGAAGCCATGGGCTTACGTGAACTTGCTTATCCAATTAAGGAACAATCTAAGGGTTACTATGTTGTACTTAAGGTTTCTATGGATAACAAAGCGATTAATGAATTCAATCGTTTAGTCCGTATTAACCCAAGTGTCCTACGTCATCTTATTGTTGTAGAACACAAATAAGGAGGATCATGTAAATGATTAATCGTGTCGTTTTAGTGGGTCGCTTAACTAGAGACCCAGAATTAAGAAAAACAACATCTGGAAACTCTGTCTGTACATTCACAGTCGCTCTAGACAACCGAATGAAAAATCCTGATGGAAGTAAAGGAACAAGTTTTATTCCTTGTACCGCCTTTACAACCACCGCGGAAACAGTTTCAAAATTTGCCCGTAAGGGATTATTAGTTGGAGTCGAAGGTCGTCTTAATCAAAGAAGCTTCATCCGTCAAGATGGTTCAAAATCCAGCGTCATCGAAGTGCTATGTGACTCTGTTCAATTCTTAGAAAAAAGAAATGAAGAAGTTGCTAATGAAGAAATGGAAATTCCACCATTTGATGATGTGGTGCCAGCCGACGAATCTAAAAGCTTAGACAGTATTGAAATTACTGAT
>DGHZ01000053.1 GCA_002392945.1 Caryophanales bacterium UBA3835
GGAGTAGACATAACATTAACTCCAATAATAGAACCAATTGCGACAACTGAAACAGTAGCGGCAGCAACGATTCCGCCTAAAGCACCACCCGTAGAAGCTCCAGCACTAGAAGCTGCAGCTGTACTAGAAGAGGAAGTACTACTTTTTAAAGCTTCAGATTCTTGTTGTTTCTCTTTTTTCTTTTCTTTTTCTCTAGTGGCTTTTGAAAGATTATCTTCTACTTTATCATTTATGATAGAGTTATCATTTAGTTCATCTTTAAGTGTATTTTTATTTTCAGGTTGAAAAGAATATTCAACTTTTTGTGCTTTATTATATTCATCACTAAAGTTGTTCTTTTCATTAGTGATATTTACAATGTTGTATTCGTTGTTTCTCATTCGAATATTTATTTTACTATAAAATATTTATTTATTTAATATTTACTTTACTCCACTCTTGATTGTTAATCTTTTAACACGATTTTCCATATAACAATCATTGTGTATATTTATGCAAGTTTGTGTATATTTGTTTCAAAGAAAAAGCGTTATCTCTAACGCCTTAATCTTTATTGTATTTCTCTGGTTTATATCTCCATAATGGAAGATATTTACTGACATGAGCGAGATATATCTGATATTCAGGATATTTAGAACTAGATACACCTTCTTGGAAAATTGAACTGCCTAAGAATAGTAACACTAAAACAAAGGATCCCACCATTGACCAGTGGAAAATGCCATAACTAGTTAATCCTGCTCCAATAACAAACAAGAATAAAGATAACCAAATACCTTGTTCACCTAAATAGTTAGGATGCCTACTTCTAAGCCATAAACCAGTAGTATTAAATCCTTTATTATATGGGGCTGGTAATTCTTCTAAAGATTTACCTTCATTAAGCATTTTTCTCTTATTAGTGTGGAACGCCATTTGTTGTTCATCAGCAATTGTTTCAATAAATAAGAACACTAAAGCAAAGCTAATAGCAAGATAATCCGCCCAGTTAAGTGCGACCACACCAGATTCCATTACCGCTAAGGATGGTAAACAAATCGCTAAGACTAAAGCGTTTTGATAGATAGAGATGAAGAATAAATCAAACATCATCCATGCTGGTCTTTTACCTAAAATCTTATTTCTTCTTAATACTTGCCATCTATAATCTTCTTCACCAGTCCAGAATTTCCAACTATATGCGCCTTTACGGGCAAAGTTATAAGTTAATCTAAGTCCCCATAAGGTAACAATGATAGCAAAGATCGTAGTTCTAGGAGAAAAGTCTGCTTTAGTGGCGATTACCCAGGTATAGGCAATAGGGAGAATGCTCCATAATTTATCCATTTGTGAATTGTTCATAGTGATTTCACCAACTACAAAACAATATAGAGCGCTACCACCACAAATAATTCCAAGAATCATTAAAGTTTCTAATTGTAATTGAGTTAAACCAAATTGAGATGCAGGTGGTAAAACAATTGCGAGTACACACACCGCAATAACCACTAATACTGTTAATACTGTTCCAAAATACTTTTTCATATTCTCATCCCCTTAAAACACAAAAATCATAATCTATTTATATTCATAAACAAATAATAAAAAAATATATTAAGATGCAATCGATATTTTTATATGTGTGTTCATTGAATTTGTCAGTTTTGTGGTGAAAAATAGCAAAATATATGTCAGTTTTGTGGTAACTATGCAATTTTTATTGTCAGTTTTGTGGTGAAATGGTATATTTTAGTTGTCAGTTTTGTGGGAGATTACAAATATGAGAGAGCTAGATGAGTATGAAATTGCTTTGCAATATGGCACATATATCGAAAGAGATATATATTCCAAACTAGTAGATTGGAAAAATGAAGACGCTAGAGAGCATAAAAGCTTATTTTTAAGAGGAGCAAGAAGAGTTGGTAAATCATGCCTTGCTCTTGAATTTGCCCGCAAAGAGTACAAGTCCTTTATAAAAATCTCTTTTGATAAAGCATCTACCGACATAAAGAATCTTTTTGTAAATTCTTTAGATGATTTGAATTATTTTTATGATCAATTATCAGTCGCTTATGATACTAAATTATATAGCGGTCAATCTTTAATTATTCTTGATGAAATACAATTGTTTAAACCTGCTAGACAAGCAATCAAAACTCTTTTGCTAGATGGTAGATATGACATTTTAGAGACAGGATCTTTAGCTTCTATTATAAAAAAGAATAAAGATGAAGATAAATACTTACTTCCTAGTGAAGAAGTTAAAATAGATGTCTATCCAATTACTTTCAAAGAATATTTAAAGGCTAAAGGCAAAAAAGAAATGGCTGATTTTCTAGAAAAAAATTGTAAAGCCAATAAACCTTATGGAGCAGCATATAGAAACATATATAAAGAATTTAGAGAATATCTTTTTATAGGCGGTATGCCAAAATGTATAGCTACTTATTTAAAAACTGGTAGCCTATCAAAAGTAGAGAAAGAGAAAAAAGGCATTGTTGAATTATATCGAGATGACTTTAAATTCCAAGAAAATGTAAATTCAATATACTTAACATCTATTTTCAATCTTATTCCAAGCGAATTATCTAACCATGATAAGAGATTCAAGTTATCACATATCAATAGCAACGCCAGAATAAGAGAATATGGATCTGCGTTTCAATGGTTAAGTGATGCCTATATCGTGAATATTGCGTACAATTCTACAGACCCATCAGTTGTTCCAATATTAAACGTTAATGGAGATGACATAAAAGCTTATTTCATCGATACAGGGTTATTATATACACTTTCAATATCAAAAGAAGAAGATGAGCAATTCTATAAATCAATAATTTTGGACAAGCTTCACATCAATGAAGGAATGTATATGGAAAACTACGTAGCCCAAGTTTTAAAAACAAAAGGTTATACAGATTTATTCTTTTATGAAAAAAGAGATGAAAAAACATTTAAGCCATTAATGGAAATTGATTTCTTAACCATTAACAAAAAAAGAGTATTGCCTATTGAAGTAAAATCAACAGACAATTATTCTTTAACCTCATTAAATAAATTTAAAACAAAGTTTGACAGCAAAGTTTTGCCAGGAATTGTTATTCACGATGATGATTTTAAAATTGAAAATAACATCATATATATTCCAATTTTTGCAATTGACTGGTATTTAAAATAGCAGTTAAAATTGTTTCAATGATTGCAAAATAAAACATATTAAAAAACAGGAATTTTGCGTAATTTTATGTTAAATTCCTGTTTATTTTCTAATATCTTTTTGTAAATTTATTAATATCTTTGTAAACGTTTTTAAGTTTAGGGAAGATCTTTAAATAGACCTTTTTATATAACTCTTTATATTGAGATGCAGCGTTTGGATTCGGATAGAATGTTACGGTTTTATGCGACATACTTTCCATAGCCTCTTTTACACTACTAAATTCTTTAAGAGCGACAAAGGTTGATATTGCTGCGCCTAAGGAAGTTGTTTCAAAAGTTTGAACTCTAGATACAGGTAAATTAAAGATATCTGCGGTAATTTGACAGATCGCATCACTTTGAGATCCACCACCAGAAATTCTGATTTCTTTGACCTTGTGTCTTTGACTTTTTTCTATTCCGTCTAGTCCTTCTTTTAAGGCATAGGCGATACCTTCAATAATCGCTCTATATAAATGTTCTCTAGTATGAACATCACTAAATCCAATAATTCCACCTTTTGCTAATGGTCTTCTTAATCCTGGTCCCCAATAAGGTTGAAGGACTAAACCATCACTTCCTGGAGGAATCTTAGATAAGTCTTTATTTAATATTTCCTCAACCGCCATATTTTGAATTTTAGATTCATCAATTAATTCGCTAGCAAAGTTCTTAGTGAACCAAGAAAGCATCCAATATCCTCTATAAACTTGAACTTCCATGTTATACCAATTAGGCACCGCAGCAGGATAAGCTGGTAAGAATGGTTCTGGTTCATGATATTTTTGGTTACTAACTTCAATAGAAGAAGCTGTTCCATAAGAAACAGCAGCGATATTTTTGCTTAATGCTCCAAGTCCAATGGTCTCGCAAGCTTTATCACTACCAGAAGCATAAAGTTTAATACCGCTAGGTAATCCAGTAGCCTTACAAATTTCTTCAGATATCTCTCCAATAACTTCACCAGGTTGCTTTAGTGGGAATAACATTCTGCTTGGAATACCAAAGATAACTCCTTTAAGAGCTTTTTCTGACCACCACTTTCTCTTTTTGAAGTTGATTGGATAGTGGCCAGTTAAATTAGCACAGCTATCAGTTAATTCTCCGGTAAGTTTATAAGTTAAATAAGTAGAGATATTCACGTATTTGACTGTTTTAGACCAAACATCTGGTTCATTTTCTTTAATCCAGTGCGCCATTGTGCGACTTCTATTTAACTTAATGGTGTCTTGCATACCCACTAAAGAGAATAGAGTGCTATACCCAAATGGTAATTTTTCT
>DGHZ01000012.1:0-1362 GCA_002392945.1 Caryophanales bacterium UBA3835
AAAAGATTTTTGGTCCTGCGAAAGACTATGAATGTCACTGTGGCAAATATAAGAAAATTAGATATGCCGGTGTCGTTTGTGAAAAATGTGGTGTTGAAGTTATCTCTAAAGAAGTTAGAAGAGAAAGAATGGGTCACATTGAACTTGCTAGCCCATGTACCCACATTTGGTATTTAAAAGGTATTCCTAGCCGTATTGGATTACTTTTAGATGTTTCTCCTAAACACTTAGAAGAAGTGGCATATTACGCCGCTCACATCTGTTTAAATCCTGGAAAGAGCACTATGCTCCAATACCGTGAATTCATTAATGAGAAAAACGGTAGAGAAATCTTTATTCCGGTTTTAAAAGAAATCCAAGAAAAAGGTGAAGAATGGGGATTAATTCCAGGTAGTGATGATTTTGCTAGAAGCGAAGAACTTATCGCTAGACTTGAAAATCATAATGAAGTCTTTGACTTCCAAACCTGCTATAACTTCATTCGTAAATTTACTGGAGCGGAATTCTCTGAAGGTGCTGGAGCGATTAAACGTTTACTCGCTGAAATCGATTTAGACGCTGAAGGAGAAGAAATCTCCCGTAAAATTAAGAATTCAACTTCCTCTAATAGAGCGAAGTTAACTAAAAGACTAGAAGTCATCGAGGCCTTTAGACATTCTGATAATAAACCAGAATGGATGGTCCTTGATGTCATTCCAGTGATTCCACCTGATTTAAGACCAATGTTACAACTTGATGGTGGAAGATTTGCCACAAGTGACTTAAATGATTTATATCGTAGAGTGATTTCTCGTAACAACCGTTTAAAGAAATTAATCGATATGAATTCTCCTGCTGTCTTATTAATGAACGAAAAACGTATGCTTCAAGAAGCTGTTGACGCGTTAATTGATAACGGTAGAAGAAATAAGCCAGTTACCGGTCCTGGAGGAAGACCACTTAAATCTTTATCCTCTGGATTAAAAGGTAAACAAGGTAGATTTAGACAAAATTTACTTGGTAAACGTGTCGACTATTCTGGACGTTCTGTTATCGCGGTTGGCCCATTCTTAAAAATGTACGAATGTGGTTTACCAAGAGAAATGGCCGTGCAATTACTTAGACCATTTATCGCTTGTGAATTATTAAAAAGAGGTATCGCGAACGCGCATAAGACTGCGGACAAGATTATTGACCGTTATGATCCAGCCGTTTTAGATATCGTTGAAGAAATTATTGGTAAGCACCCAGTTCTTCTTAACCGTGCTCCTACTTTACATAGACTTGGTATTCAAGCTTTCCAACCACGCTTAGTGGATGGAAGAGCGATAAGATTACACCCACTTGTCTGTACAGGCTTTAACGCTGACTTCGATGGTGACC
>DGHZ01000012.1:1407-6826 GCA_002392945.1 Caryophanales bacterium UBA3835
GACTTCGATGGTGACCAAATGGCGGTCCATGTCCCACTAAGTAAAGCGGCACAAGAAGAAGCATTACATTTGATGCTTGCCTCTAATAACATCTTAGGACCTAAAGATGGTAAACCTATCGTTACTCCATCTCAAGACATGGTCTTAGGAAATTACTATTTAACTTTAGAATCCACTAAAGAAGATTTCTTAAAGAAAGCTAAAGCTTTAAAAGCTACTGATCCTGAAGAAGCAGAAAGATATGAATTATACGCTGCTAGTGAAGGAAAAGTCTTTGGTAGTGTTGATGATGTAATCTTAGCCTATCAAACTAAACAAATTCATTTACATAATAGAATTGCGATTTTAGGTAAAGCTTTAATGAAAAAAGGATTTACTGAAGAGATGAATAATTCTTATTTAATCACCTCTGTTGGTAAAGTTATCTTTAACCAAATCTTCCCAAGTGATTTCCCATATTTAAATGCGGTTACAGCCGAAAACATGGCTCATGATTTACCTGAATATTTCGTCCCACGTGGAAGCGATATTAAGGCTATTATTGCTAAGGCTCCAGTTAGAGCTCCAATCAAAAAGAAAGACTTAGGAAAGATTATTAATGAAATCTTCCAAAGATATGACCGTAAAGGTAATCCAAAGACTTCATCCGTTCTAGACAAGATGAAAGATCAAGGCTTCCAATACGCTACAGTGGCTGGATTTACTATCTCCATTGACGATATCCATATCGTTGAAGGTAAAGAAGAAATCTTAGAAGCTGGCGATAAGAAAGTCGCGGAAATTCAAGAAATGTTCGAACTTGGTATGTTAACTGAAGAAGAAAGACATAAGAGCGTTTGTGACGTTTGGAACAAAGTTCTTGTTGAAGTTAGAACCAAATTAACTGAACAATTCAATAAAGATAGAAGAAACGCCATCTTTATGATGTCTGACTCTGGTGCTCGTGGTAATATTTCTAATATTACTCAGTTAGCGGGTATGAGAGGTCTTATGGGTAACACCTCTGGTGGCACAATCGAACTTCCTGTTAAACGTTGTTTCCGTGAAGGTATGACCGTTTCTGAATTCTTTATTGCCACCCACGGTGCTCGTAAGGGTGGTGCTGATACTGCGCTTAAGACTGCGGACTCAGGTTACTTAACTAGAAGACTTGTTGACGTTTCTCAAGACGTTATCGTTAGAGAAATCGACTGTGGCACTGACCACGGCTTCAAAGTCAAAGAAATTAGAGATACTTCTAGAAACGCGATTATTGTTAAACTTTATGACCGTTTAGTTGGTCGATATGCATTAAATGATGTCGTTAATCCAAAAACTGGTGAAGTGATTGTTAAAGGTAACACCATGATTAACGAAGAAAGTGCTAAAGCTATCGTTGATGCTGGCATTGAAGAAGTGGAAATTAGATCACTCTTTGGCTGCGAAACTAAAGATGGTGTTTGTATCCACTGTTATGGACGTAACCTAGCGACTGGTAGAGAAGTTCAAGTTGGTGAAGCTGTTGGTATTATGGCTGCTCAATCAATTGGTGAGCCAGGTACACAGTTAACAATGAGAACCTTCCATACTGGTGGTGTTGCTGGTAGCGATATCACTAGTGGTTTACCTAGAGTTCAAGAATTATTTGAAGCTCGTAACCCAAAAGGAGAAGCTCTTATTTCTGAAATTCCAGGAACAATCACTAAGATTGAAGAAAAGAATGGTTGCTATTTAGTTACCGTTCGTAACGATTTAGAAGAAAAGACTTATACTACCGCCTTTGGTGCGAAACTCCGTGTCAAAAAAGGTGATAAAGTCATTAATGGTGGTAAGATCACCGAAGGTGCGGTCGATCCTAAGAAATTACTCGAAGTATCTGATGTCACTGCGGTGGAAAAATACATCATTAAAGAAGTTCAAAAAGTCTATTCCTTACAAGATATCGGAATTTCTGATAAGCACATTGAAGTTATCGTTAGACAAATGTTAAGAAAAGTCTACGTTATCGACGCTGGAGATACTGATATGATCGCGGGTACCCGTGTATCTATTAATACCTTCACCGCGAAAAATAATGAAGCGATTATTAACGGCAAACGTCCAGCGGTCTTCTCTCCACTTATCTTAGGTATCACTAAGGCGGCTCTTGAAACTGATTCCTTCTTATCAGCGGCTTCATTCCAAGAAACCACAAGAGTGTTAACTGACGCTGCTATTAAAGGCAAAGTTGACCACTTACACGGCTTAAAAGAAAACGTCATTACTGGACACTTAATTCCAGCTGGACGTGGACTTATGAGCGAAGAAGCTAGCGAAGAATTATTAAAAGACTTCTCTGTTGAAGGCACAATGCATGAAGTTAAAGACAAATATGTCGAAGACTATGATCGTGCCATTAACGAAATTAAAGAAAAGATTAATTCTCGTAACGCTTAATCGTTAAAAAATAATAATTAACTGCTTAGATTATTTCTAAGCAGTTTTTTATTGTTAAGTGATATACTGAAGTTAATTAAAGAGAATTAGCATTATGATTTGCAAATATTGTAATAAAGAAATACCAGATGGTAGTAAATATTGCCCATTTTGTGGAGTGTTTTTAGAGGAAGTTAGTGAAACTTCAGTTAATCAATTATAAAAAATGTAGTGGACCAGTAATTAGCTTGGTAGTGACAGCGAAGCGATTACTGTAGAAAACTTTAGATCTTTACCAACTTATAAACTTAGACTTCATAAGATGTTACTATTTACTGGCTTAGCTTGCGCGGTAGGTGCATTAGTCTTACAAGGATTAGTGCTAGTTATCTATTAGCAAATAGTCTATATACCAGCGTCATCGCTGGTTTTTTATTGTGATAAAATTGGTAAAAAGAGTAGAATGTAGACATGAATAAACTTAATAAAGCGTGGTTATTTTTAATTGCTCCTATTTCTTTTTGCTTATTTGGTTGTAAACCTGTTATTAATCTTAAGAAGATTATGAGAATATATTCTTTTCCATATACTAGACAATATGAAGTAGGAGAATCTTTTTCTTTATCTGGATTAGTGGTTGTTGATAATAAAACTTCTGAGCGATTAAGTAACTACCAAACCTCTATTAGTGAAGGATATGTATTTACCGCTAGAGATATCTCGGATTTATTTTCTGTTGTTATTAGTAAAGAAAATTATGAGGACTTATCTTTTACCGTCAAAGTTGTTGATAAAGTCGGACCTATTTTAACAAAATTAGACACCCCTAATGTTAGTATTAGTAATCATGTTGTTTCCTGGGCTTCTATTGCTAATGCTAGTGGATATCAATATTCCATTACAGGAGAAGCTAGTAAAAGCGGCTCTTTAACTTCAACTAGTTTAGATGTATCTACTTTAAGTATGATGGATGGTGATTATTCTATAAGCGTCATTGCTAAAGGAGATAATCTCAATTATTCAGATTCCGATAGCAGTAATGTGGTTAATTTCACTATTAAAAGTAGTCCAGTTGATCCACCTAGTGATATTGATATGTCAATTTATTATATAAATGATACACATGGTTCGTTTATTCGTGACGATGAAAATTATGAAGCTGGGATAAGTTATATTTCTGAATATATTAAAACTCATAGAGACGAGTATTCTATTACCCTTTCTGGCGGAGATATGTTCCAAGGTGGTTATGAATCTAACGAAACCAGGGGCAAGATTATGATTGAGGCAATGAATGAGATTGGTTTTGATGCGATGTCTCTTGGCAATCATGAATTTGACTGGGGAGAAAAAGCAATTGAAACTTTTGCTGGAACATTAGATTGCGACATTATTTCTTGTAATACATTCTATAGCTCAGATAACGTGACTAGACCTAATTGGCTTTCTCCATACATAATCATTCAAAAAAGTGGAGTCAAGATTGGCATTATTGGGGCCATTCAAGAAGGAATTGAAACCTCTATTACTGGTAGTATTTCTGAAAAATTCTATTTTCCAAGTTCAAATAGTTATATTAAAGAATATTCGACCTATTTAAGAAAAGATAAAGGGTGTGACGTCATTATCGCTAGTTTCCATGATAAAGGATTTGAAGGAAGTAGTGGTGAGCCTAATAAATTCTATGATTTAACGCAAACAGATCCTAGTACCAATTTAAAATATGTCGATGCGATGTTTTTTGCTCATGACCACGTTTATAAAAAAGGCACATATAATGGAGTCCCTTATTTAGAGGCAGGATTAAACGGTAAATATATTGGTATTATGAGTTTATCTCTTTCTTATCAAAATAACCGCTATATTGTTAGTAGTGGTTCTCCAAGTGTGATTAATGCCTACAGCGAGGCAACTACTCCAGATTCTGCAATTGAAGCAATTACTCAAAAAGAAGAATATAAAGATATGATTGCTCATGCAGATGATGCTATTTATTACTTTTCCAATTATTATTCAAAAGAAAGCTTTACTTATGTTGTTTGCCAAGCGATGTATTGGTATGTTAATAATCACAAAGATGAATTTGATGAGGTCACAGTTTATTTTGCCAGCCATAATACAGGCGGAATTAGAAGTACAGTAGATATTGGAGAGATGACTAGAAGAAAATTAATTAAAGTTTTCCCATTTGATAACTGGATGGCTATTCAAGAATGTAATTCATATAATATTTCTAATATGGAAAATTCATCTTATTATCGCACTTATAAAGAGGGTGAACCGCATTATGTAGAAGGAATAACTTATGCGGTTAGCATTTCCTATATTACTGAATATAAATACGCTTCTTATTATCAACAAAGTTATAAAAATTATGACATTACCGCTAGAGAGGCATTAGTGGCTTATTTACTTAGTGGTGTGAACCCTGATTTATAATATTTTTAAGTGATATTTTTGAGCATTTTTACCAATAAATAAAATTTTTTCATTTTTTTGTTGCGCGATTTTTTTACCTATATATAATATATGAGCGTGTGAAATTGGAGCACGTTGACCGTTGAGGTCGCTTTTTTAAGGAAAGAAGTCGACACACCCGGTAACGTGGACAGTTCACAAGTCAAAAACTAATAAGTAATTGAAAGGAGCAATATATGCCAACAATTAATCAATTAGTCCGTGAAGGTCGTAGAACCGCCACTGTAAAATCAAAAGCTCCTGCTCTTGGTAAAAGATGGAACTCTTTAAAGAAAAAAGAAACCAACCAAGCAGCTAGCCAAAAAAGAGGTGTTTGTACCCGTGTTGGTACCATGACCCCTAAAAAACCAAACTCTGCTTTAAGAAAATACGCTCGTGTTAGATTAAGCAATGGTTATGAAGTTACAGCCTATATTGGTGGTGAAGGACATAACTTACAAGAACACTCAACCGTCATGATTAGAGGCGGCCGTGTTAAGGACTTACCAGGTGTTCGTTATCACATTATTAGAGGAACACTTGACTGCGCCGGAATTGAAGCACGTCG
>DGHZ01000018.1:0-2849 GCA_002392945.1 Caryophanales bacterium UBA3835
ATGAAAAAAGAATTATTAAAAGGATTAAGCGAAGAACAAATTAAAAAAGTTAGTGCATGCAAAAATACGGACGAATTACTCGCTTTAGCTAAAGAAGAAGGGTTTACTTTAACTGATGAACAATTAGAAGCAGTTAATGGTGGTGGTTGTTTATCCACTAACGCACCTGACGTTTCAAAAACATGTAAAAAATGCGGTAGATTAGTGGAAGGTCGTTATATTGGTCGAAAATCATATTATGGCCTTATCTATGAATTTGTGTGTGAATGTGGGTATACTTGGAAAGGCTCCAAAAACGAAGATTTATAATCTTAAAAGCATAATCAAAAGTTAGATTAAAAAGTCGTCATTCTATTGACGACTTTTCATTTATAACCACGAACTTTTATTTATGAATCTAACTTCTAACTAAGGTAATTGATTTTAAAGTCCAACTTTTTTAATTTTTCCATATCAGACTCTGATATTTCAAAATCTAATTTTGTGTTCTCTATGATGTGTGGTAGAGATTGGGCTTTAGGAATAGAGACTGTACCTAACTGCAAAGTATATTTAATACAAAGTTGAGCAACACTGACATGATACTTCTCTGCCATATTATTGATGATTTCATTATCAAGAATTTTAGCGTGCCCCATTGGGCTATAAGATTCAAAGACAATATCATGTTTTTTGCAGTAATTAATTAAATCAATTGGAGTGTGGCCGATATGGCATAACACTTGGTTCACCATTGGTTTTATTTCTGAATTATTAATAATATTTTCTAAATCTTCAACTGAGAAGTTAGACACTCCAATGGCCTTGGCTTTTCCTTCTTTATAAGCTTCTTCTAAGGCTTTCCATACATCGATGTTTTCTTTGAAATATCTATTATCGCTACCATATTCATCCCATGGTTGAGGGCAGTGGATAAGGATAAGATCAACATAATCTAATCCTAATCTATTTAAAGATTCATCAATAGATTCTTTAGCTTCTTTATATGACTTATACTCCGCCATAACTTTGGTGGTGACATATAAATCTTCTCTATTGATACCTGACTCTTTGATTCCTTTTCCTACTCCAACTTCGTTATCATAGGCTTGGGCGGTATCAATATGTCTATATCCTGATTCTATAGCGTGTTTAACACATCGATCAGCGATATCGTTTTTAATTAGCCAAGTGCCATAGGCTAACATAGGTATTTTGTTATTGTTTAGTAATTTTAATTCTTTTTTCATGATTCTATTATGCTCTTAATGATTAATGTGTATAAATTAAATTTTAATTTCTTTAGATTGAATCAGATAAAATATTAATATCAGCTTGTACCAGGATGATACGAAATTGAATTTTTAAGTTTATATAATTATAATGTTTATATCAATAATTCTTGGAGGGAAAAAAATGAAAGTTTTAAGACTTGTTGAAAAAATTGTTTTCATTGTGGCAGTAGTCGTTGGCGCGTTGTCAATCGCACTTTCTCTCATGATGGACGAATCTGCTGGCGCTGTCGGCATGATGACATTAGGTGCTTTATTCTTCAGTACTGCTAGTGCCGTTTTAGTGTTCCTTTTTGTTGGTGCATTATTAAGATTTGTTCAAAATCCAGTCGCACGCAGAGTTGGTGAAGGATTCACACTTGTCGCTTTTGTTAGCGCATTCGCTATTGCTCTTCACGGTATAGCCAATGTTGGCGGAATCGGAATGTCAGTTTATCTAGGACTCGTTGCAGTTGTCTTATATGCTGTTTCCAGTATCATCCGTTTCATTGCTTACATTGTTAGTGTTGTCAAACCACAAGCTAGCAAAGATAATCCAGATGAAGATGAAAGAATCCAAAAAATCCTCAAATGGAAAAAGCTTGCTGACGATGGCATTATCACTAAAGAAGAATACGAACAAAAAAGAATTTCTATTCTTGGCTTAGGCGAAGAAAAAGAATAATTATTTTAAATCGTTAACAAACTAGGTCGCCTTTGGGCGATCTTTTTGTATCTATATTTTAAAATATGAAAAATATAACATTGCAGAGCAAAGAGGATGTTGCACTTTGACCACTAATCATAAAAAATGATTATAGAGGTTTTAATTATGATGTTTTGGATGAAGAAATGTTATTACCGCATAAATCAAAAATTTTTAAAGTTTGCAATGCGCTTTATGGATTGGAGCGAACCAACTTTATTTAAAGGAGAAGGTGCTGTTAAAAAACTCCCTTCTTTTATTAAAAATAAAGGTATCAATAATGTTTTAGTAGTAACTGACAAAGGCTTAATGAGTTTACATCTGTTAGATGATTTATTTAATGAACTAGAAAAAGAAAACATCTCTTATAGTGTATTTGATGGCGTGCAACCTAATCCAACTATCCAAAATATCGAAGACTGTAAAGATCTTTATCTTAAAAATAAGTGTCAAGGAATTATTGCTTTTGGTGGAGGCTCACCAATGGATTGTGCTAAAGGAGCAGCGGCAAGAATTTCTAACCCTAAAAAATCTATCAAAGAGATGAGAGGCTATCTTAAAATTAAGAAAAAACTACCTCCATTATTTGCTGTTCCAACAACTGCTGGTACAGGTTCTGAGACAACTTTAGCGGCAGTGGTTAGCGATCCAAATACACATGAAAAATACGCTATTGCGGATGGCAAACTTAGACCGAAATATGCTGTATTAGACCCTAATTTAACTATTGGACTACCTCCTCATATTACTTCCACAACTGGTATGGATGCTTTAACTCATGCAGTGGAAGCCTATATTGGTAAAAGCAACGTCAAATCAACGATAAAATACGCTGAAAGGGCCACTAAATTGATATTTGAAAATCTAGAAGTTGCCTATTCTAACGGCAAAGA
>DGHZ01000018.1:3014-17020 GCA_002392945.1 Caryophanales bacterium UBA3835
CACACGGACTGGCTAACGCTGTGATACTTCCATATGTATTAGAGTGGTACGGTAAATCCGCCTATAAACCATTAGCTAAACTAGCGGACTTAATTGGAATTAGTAAGCCTGATATGAATAATGAAACAAAAGCAAAATTATTCATTAAAGAAATTAGAAGAATGAATAAGGCTATGAATATTCCTGAGAAGTTTGATTTTATTAAAGAAGAAGACATTTCTACTATAGTAAGTCGCGCTCTTAAAGAAGGAAATCCGGGATATCCTGTTCCTAAAATTATGAATAAAAAAGACTGTGAAGCAGTCGTTCGCTCACTAACAGCTAAATAAAAACAAACTATATAATAGAAGTCTTTTAAGATTATTTACTAGTTTTTAGTTTTTCCTCTTTATATAAAATTATTAATTTAATATAATGTTTCTACTATGAAAAAGAAAATCAATAGAGTGAGATTATTTGCCTTTCTTGCCATTGTTTTACAAACATTAGGCATTGGTGTCTTTGTAATTTTCTATTTCTTAAATCTATATAATACGAAGTCTGTTGTTTTACCAGAATATGTGGTTATTGGTGCATCTTCTTTGGTGGCTCTTAACATTATTTTCATGTGGATTAGTGCGATTCGCATTTCTATGTATAGACATAAAACCGATTTACAAGCTGCGGAAGTTATTGGTAGCGACGTTCAAGAAGCTTATAACTTTGCAATGATTGGTTTAGTGGTTACTGATGAAAATGACATTGTCATTTGGAATAATGACTTATTTAAAGATAGGCATATCGATATTATTGATAGCAACATCTTTGATTGGAAAAATGAATTAAGAGTTTTAAAAGAGAAACCAACTCCAGATAATATTATCAAAGTGGTTATAAATAACCGTAACTATGAAGTTAAATATTTAGCAGATGCGGGATTATATATCTTTAAAGACACAACAGACTACGAAACAATTTATTATTACAACAAACAACAGGCTCCTGTTGTTGGCGTTCTTTCTATGGATAACTATGACGAAGTCATTAAAGGCGATGATGATTATAATGACACGATTACTAAGGCTAAAGATGTTATCTTTGAATATGCTCAAAAATATGGCATTTTACTTCGTAAATATAAAGACAGCGATTATCTTATGTTATTTAACTATGACACGTATTGCAAAATCAAAGATGATCACTTCTCCATTATTGATAAAGTTAGAGCCGTTTCTATGGGTGAAGATATCCCATTAACTCTTTCTATTGGTATTGCTAGAGACTTCCCTGATGTTGTTAAACTTAATGAACTCGCGATTGCGGCTTTAAGTATCGCTATGTCTCGTGGTGGAGACCAAGTTGTTGTTTCCCCTTATGGCAAAGAAATGGAATTCTATGGCGGTAAAACTGAAGCTCAAGAAAAACGTAGTAGAGTGAAAATTAGAGTTCTTGCCGACTCCTTAATTAATTTAATTAATAGTGCCTCTAATGTCTTAATTATGGGCCACACTAATATGGATATGGATGCTTTAGGTAGCTGTTTAGGTGTCAAAGCGATCTGCGAAAGATTAAAAAAACCAGCCAAATTAGTTGTAGACCTTAAGGCTACTGAAGCTAAGACTAGAGCAGCGATTACTTCTAGCTTTGATAAAGATGAATTAGAAGATTTAATAGTGACTTCTAAAGACTCTTTAGATTTAATTGGAAGTGACACTTTAGTAATTGTTTGTGATGTCCATATCCCTAATATGGTTATGGCTCCTGCAGTTTTAGAAAAAACTAATAAAGTCGTGGTTATTGACCACCATAGAAGAGCGGAAGAATATATTGAATCTCCTGTTTTCAACCATATTGATCCTAGCGCTAGTAGTGCTTCTGAATTAATTACAGAATTTATTAGATTCTCCTCTATTACTCCTCGTATTGAACTTAATCCAACATATGCGACTATCATGCTTTCTGGCATCTTCTTAGATAGTTCTTTCTATAAGAGTAAAAATACTGGTATTAGAACTTTTGAAGCCTCGACAATTTTAAAAGAATATGGAGCGGATAATTCTATTGCTGATGACTTACTTAAAGATGACTTTGAAGAATATATGGAGACTACTGATATTGTTAGACACGTTGTTACCGCAAGCTATGGAGTAGTATATGCAGTAGCAGATCCTGATAAGATTTATGATACTGCGGCGATTGCTAAAGCTGCTAATGCATGCTTAAGCATGAAAGGAATTCATGCCGCCTTTGTTATTGGTAAAACTAGCGCTAGAGAAACTAAATTATCCGCTAGAAGTGATGGCTTAATTAATGTTTCCTTATTATGTGAAAAACTTGGTGGTGGTGGCCACTTTACTAGTGCTGCTGCAACTTTCCTTAAGAGTGATTTAAAAGATGTGGAAAATATGCTTGTTAATGTTATTAATTTACACTTAGCAGATGCTAGAGCAGACGCTAAAAGAAGAATGGTTCAGGAAGATTAATTATGGAAGTAATCTTATTAGCTGATGTGAAAAAAGTTGGCAAAAAGAATCAAACTGTTAATGTCAGTGATGGTTTTGCTATTAATTTCTTATTCAAGAAAAAATTAGCAGTTCCTGTTACTAAAAAAAGTGTGGAGATTTTACAAACTCAACAAGAAAACGCTCGCCAAGAAGAGATTAGAAAAAAAGAAGATGCTACTAAACTAGTGGAAACTCTTAAAAATATTACCTTAGAGTTTGATGCAAAAGTTGGAAAAGATAGTAAATTATTTGGTTCAATCTCTTTAAAGCAAGTAGAAGAAGAGATGAAAGCGAAACACAATATTGAAATTGATAAAAGAAAATTCTTAGATAAGGGACCACTAGATTATTTAGGGTATCACCGCTTAAGAATCGAATTATATAAAGGCGTGGTGGGCGTTGTTAACGTTCATATCACAGAAAGGAAATAATATGGCTGCTGCTAATAGAAAAACAGTTGTGAAAAAAGTATCTAGCGAACTTCCATATAACGAAGACGCTGAAAGAGTAGTTCTTGGCAGTGCTATGCTTAAAAAAGACTATTGCCTTGATGTTTTAACATCCCTAGAAGAAGAAGATTTCTTTGTTGGCAAACACCAACTAATTTTTAGAGCAATTCGTCAACTTTCTGAAAGAAACGCTACTATTGACGTATTAACAGTTGCTGAAGAATTAGATAATTTAAAAGAATTAGAAAATATTGGTGGAGCAAAATATTTAGCGGAGTGTACTAATACTGTTGTGGCGGCTTCTACATTAACTTTCTATATTGGCATTGTTCAAGATAACTCTGTATTAAGAAAAATGCTCACCACCATTAGAGATATTGACTCAGAATATAGAACTCAAGAAATTGAAAATATTAATGACTTTATCTTAGATAGTGAGAACAGATTTAAAGATAGCATCGCTAAAAGAAAGATCTCACAGTTTGTCACCACTAAAGACATCGCTCCTGAAATTGAAGCGAATTTAGAAAAACTACAAGACGCTGATAATGAATCTGATGTTATCGGTGTCACTACTGGATACGAAAGGCTTAATCAAATCACTCAAGGATTTAAACCTGGAGAATTAATTATTGTTGCGGCTCGTCCTGCTGTTGGAAAAACTGCTTTGTGTTTAAATTTTGCTCATAGAATTGCTACTAGAGCCAAAAAAGCTGTGGCAATCTTCTCTTTAGAGATGTCTAAAGAACAATTGTTTAATCGTTTGGTGGCGATGGATTCTACTGTGGATGCGAAAAACATTAACCGTGGAAGAATTAATTCTGCAAACGATAAAATGAAAGTTCTTAATTCTATTAAGATTTTAGCTAACTCTAAAATTTATATTGATGACACTCCATCAATTAAACTTAATGATATTATCACTAAATCCACTAAACTACAGGCTCATGAACCTGATCTTGGCTTAATTATTGTCGACTATTTAGGTTTGGTGCAAATCGCCACTAAAGGTAAAGCTCCAGATTCTAGACAAGAAGAAGTTAGACGTATTTCTCTTGCTTTAAAAGCTTTAGCGAGAGATTTAAAGATTCCTGTGATTGCTGTTTCTCAGTTATCTAGAGCAGTGGAAAAACGTGATTCTCAAAGACCAGTGATGTCTGATTTAAGAGATTCTGGTAACATTGAACAAGATGCGGATATCGTTATTCTTCTTTATAGAGAAGACTATTACGCAGATAAAAAGACCAGCAAGGCTGCGAATAAAAAAGGCGGTCAACTTACTGGTGCGGAAAAATATGAACTTGCTAAAGAACAAAAAGAAAAAGAATTAGGTAGTGAAATTCCTGGTAATGCTTCTTATACCGAAGTAATAGTGGCAAAAAATAGAAGCGGACAAACCGGTACTGCAAGATTATTCTTTTATAAAGATTACGTCAGATTTGACGCTCCAACTCCGGAATGGGAAGCAGCGATGAACGCTATCGCTGATGAATAATATTTACAATGTTTTTTGATATTATCAATAGTGGTTCTAAAGGTAATGCAACTCTTGTATTTACTAAAGAGACCACTATTTTAATTGATATGGGTATACCGATTAAAGTAATCGAAGAAGAACTTTCAAAATTTGGTAAATCTATTAAAGATATCGACGCCGTTTTAATTACTCATAATCACGCTGATCATTACCGTAATATCAAAACATTTTCTCCTAAAAAAATGTATTCATTAGAAGGCACTATTCCTGGATCTTTAAGTAATGTTATAGAAATATATAAGCCTTTTAAGGTAATAGATGTAGAGATAATGGCTTTTCCTACTAGTCACGACGCGACTAATCCTTGTGGATTTCTTCTTAAAGAAGGTAATGAATCATTAGTCTATATGACTGATACAGGAACATATTTATCTAATAACACTCCTTATATTAAAAATCCTACTTATTTAGTGATTGAATCTAACCATGATATTCAGATGTTATTACATACGAATAGACCAATGGAATTAATCCAAAGAATTATGTCTGATTATGGCCATTTATGTAATGAAGATAGTGCTTTTGCGGCGCTTGAAATTATTGGAGAAGATACTAAAGAAATAGTATTGGCTCATCTTTCTGAAGAAGCTAATACTCCAGAACTCGCTTTAGCGGCATATCATAAAGTTTTTCAATACGCGAGAGTGAATTTAGATAAATATAAATTAAGATGTGCTAATCAAAATATTCCTCTAATAGGAGGTAACTATGAAGATTAAGATTTATGCGATAGGAAAAATCAAAGATTTTTATAAATTAGGTGTTGATGAATATATTAAAAGACTTTCTAGTTATTGCAAGATAGAAATCATCGAACTTAAAGATGAAGCGATAAGTGAAAAACCTAGTGACAAAGAAATTAAAAAAGCGATAGAAATAGAAGGTAAAAGAGTCCTTGCTTTAATAAAAGATAGCGAATATCTCGTCTCTTTAGATTTAAATAAGAAAGAATATACTTCTATTGAATTTGCGTCTTTTATTTCAAAAGAATTAGAATCGCATGGGGCAAATATCTCTTTTGTCATTGGTGGTTCATATGGATTAAGTGATGAACTTAAAGAAAGAGTCAATAACTCCATTTGCTTATCTAAAATGACCTTCCCTCATCAGTTAGCAAGATTAATATTACTTGAACAAATTTATCGAGCATTTAAAATACTTAATAACGAAACATATCACAAATGAAATACGAAGAATTTAAAGATTATCAAATTAAGTTTGAAAAGGAATACCCATTTTCTCCTCATGTAATAATTGATGAAGAGTGTGACTTTTATTTTGAACCAGTCGTGTACACTCAACTTCAAGGCTTCAAAGAAAGACATCCAGATAAATATCATCTCATTATCAAGGCCATGATTGATCGAGTGAAAAAGAATAAACACGTTGTGTTTGTTGGAGACTATGAATCGTATTTTACTGAAGTACCTAATTATATATATTTAGAAATAACAGATATCACTAATCCACTTAAAATCTTCGTAGAAGATAAAAGCCGTGGTAGTGATTACGGAGATTAAAAACAGCTGACTTCACATCAGCTGTTTTTGATTATTGAATCATTGGTCTAAGTTGTTTCATTGATAGCCACATAATTCTAAGTGAGACTAATAAGATGAACGCCATTTGACCAATAGTGTTACCTGCAAAGATCAAGGATAATAATGTTCCAAGAATTGCAGGAGATGCAGCGCCCCACCAGGAAATCTTTTGACATTCCCAAATATTTAAGAATTTATATGGGTTATTCTTTCCTCTAGTAAGGATGAAGACGATTAAACCTAAGAAGACGATGACACCTGCATATATACCAGCGTAGATACCAGTGTTAGTCCATTTAGTTCTATTTTTTTGATTTAAATATGTTTCAGTACAAATACCTTTAAAGACACTCATAACGTCTTTGTAATATTTGTTAACAAATGCTTCTTCTTTATCTAAATCAGTAACTTCGCTTACACCTTTACCTAATAAACGTTCGATTAAACCGATATCAGTACGAGTATTAAGCCAGTCAAGTCCTCCGTATGATGCGCCAACACCAGTGTTAGTGTCTGCTTTATATAAGGCAACCGCCATGGTAGTTGGGGTGAAAATAACAATATTTGGTAAATAGACTTTGGTATCTTTCATGTCAGGTTTTGGAATATCTTGTCCTTCGCTTTCATTATTACCTTTAACGAGATAAGTTTGTTTAATGATTTTGTCAACATTAGAACTTAAATTGGCATCATTCCAGAAATAGAATTTAGCGTCAAATTGATTAGTAACAGAATTAATGACGGAAAATTCGCAGGTTCTATCTTCAAAATATTTTTGATCTGGAGTCTTAAATCCCTCTTTATCTTCCACTCCATCTTTATAATAGTGGAGTCTCCCGCCTTCAACTTTGAATTCGATACCAGCGAGTTTTTCTTCATAAGCGAATTTGGATAACTGGACATCTAAGCCAAAGTTATTCACGTTAACAAAGGAAGCTCCATCCATTTTGCTCAATTGGCTAAATGTAGGAATTAAAGGAAGAATAACGGAAAACACTAAGAAAATAGTAGCGACCCACCAATGTGAACCTCTTGAACCATCAATAACTGCTTGGTTAGAAATTAATCCTTTGAATGAATTGAGTAAGGTGAATTTTACCTTAGGATTCATCCCCTTTTTTACTTTCTGTAGTTTCTTTGCCATTTGTAATACTTCCTTTTCGTTAACGAAACGCAAATAAAAGTTTAAAGGTTATTTTTAAATAAGTAAAGATAATATGACTATAAACTCAATTTACTATGGTCTTATCGAATATTTATTTGAAAATATATTTCAAAAAAATAAATAGTGTAATATAATAAAACCTTCCCTTTGGGAATATACATATGAAAAAAAGAATTATTAGTTGCCTGTCTTTGTCGGCTTTAATGTCGATTGGTTTATCAGTGGCGCTTTTTAGTGCTGGAAAAGAAACCGAAAAAGTGGAAGGTTATTCGACCTCATCTTTGCCAACCACGATTGATTTAAATGATACAAGCGCTGCAAATATTAGAAGTTATTACAGTTCGCTTAATAGCTTAGAAACCGCGCAAAGACAAGGGAATAATTTACTTAAAAACTTAAAAGCCATTCTTAAAAATGGGCAAAAGTATTATTCATACGATAGCGGAAATGCAATTTGGCAGATATATGAAATTGCTGATAGAGACTGGGACAAGTCACCTGCAAGTTCAACTACATACGGTACATATAATTCAAGTACAAATAAAATCACAGGTTATACATATGGCACTAGTTCATCTAGTAGTAAAAACAACCCATATATTCATGCTTTGTACATAAATAGAAATGTGACCAACCAAACTACTGCTTGGGATGATCACCAACAAACCCAATGGGGCATCAATAGAGAACACGTTTGGCCTAAGGCTGAAGGTTTTGAGGATAGTGGTGCAGGTGGTGCGCGTGGTGACCCAATGCATTTAATGGCAGGAAACGGATACGCGAATAATATTCACAGCAATTATTATTATGGATATGTAAATACATCTAGTAGTTATACAAACTGCGGGAGTAAATATTCTAATTTAAGTGGGAATCTTCGAGGCACATCTAAAACATTGGGAGGATCCACAAGCGTTTTTGAACCACAAGATTGTGATAAAGGTGATATTGCTAGAGCTATTTTCTATATGGTTGCTAGATATAACTATTTGTCTAGTAGCGATAGCGATGGCATTGATTCTAATAACCCTAACCTAGCTCTTACTCAATCGCTTAGTGATTGGGCTAGTAGTGGTTATAGTTCAACAACCTCTAAACAAGGCAAGATGGGTATTATGACTGACTTATTGGCCTGGCATCACGCTGATCCAGTTGATGAATACGAAATTCATAGAAATAATCTTTTATATACAAACTATACAAATAACAGAAATCCATTTATCGATTTCCCAGAATGGGCAGACTTTATTTGGGGCTCTGTGAATTATAACGGAAGTACTTATGTTTCTAATGACACAACGCCAACCGGATATGCTACTCCAAGTAGTGACACTATTAATGGATACAATAGTGGCGGATCAACCGTTTCTGTAACTGGTGTTACATTAGATAAAAATAGTGCAACAATTGCTGTTAATGGAACAGTTGAATTAACTCCAACAGTGTCTCCAAGCAATGCTACTAACAAGGCTGTTACATGGTCGAGCAGTAATACATCTATCGCAACTGTTTCTAATGGTGTTGTTACTGGTAAAGCAGCTGGCAACGCTACAATTACTGTTACAACAATGGATGGCAGTTATACTGCAACTTGTACTGTTACAGTTAAGACTCTTTCTTCTATTACTGTTAGTGGACAAACAACTGCTTTTGAAACTGGAGATGACTTTGTTTTTGGTGGCACAGTCACCGCACATTATTCAGATTCTACAACTGCCAACGTTACATCTGGTGCTTCGTTCAGCGGATATGATTTAAGTACAGCAGGTAATCAAACGGTTACTGTTTCTTATGGTGGAAAAACTACTACTTATAGTATTACAGTTACACAAAGCTCTAGCGGAACTGAAGAAGGCTCTGTTACCGCCGCTAGCGGTGCTTTAGAAGGCTGGACTGCTAGTGGAACAGGTTCGGCTTATGCTGATGGTTCTGTAAAATTCGATAGTAGTAGTGACAATGTTTATAAAACTGATATTTTTACTGCTACATGTGCTGCAGGGATGACATCTTTAACAGTTACTATTAATAGCAAAATTAATGGTACACCTACCGAATCTAATTCTTATAGAATTGATGCTCTTGATTCTTCCGGAAATGTCTTAACTAGTGTCACTAGAACTGGAGCGGATGTTGTTACTTCGTCTTACGGAGATTCGGTTTTTACTATTGATTCGGATTTAACAGGTTGTACTGGATTTAAAATAACATATGCCACAAAAGGTGCTGGAAACTGGGGCATAAAAACTGTTTCCTGGGTTGCTGAGTACTCAAACAGTGGCTCAACAGTTACTCTTTCTTCTATAGCTGTTAAAACTGCACCAACAAAAGTAACTTATACTGTCGGAGATGGTTTTGATGCTAACGGATTGGTTATTACTGCTACATACAGTGATTCTTCAACTGAAGACATCTCCTACGAAGGCAATGAAGATGATTTTGAATTCGATCCAATAGACAATTTACAAACAAGTGATGTATCTGTCACAATCCATTATGGCGGTAAAACTTGTACACAGTCTATAACTGTTTCAGCTACGAAGACTTTATCTACAATTGCAATAAATACTGATAATGTTAAAAAATCATTCTATGTGGATGATGAGTTTAACCACGATAATTTAGTGGTTACCGCTAATTTTAGTGATTCTTCTAGTGATGTTGTTTCTTCAAGCGCTTCAGTTTCAACCCCTGATATGTCTAGTGCTGGAGAAAAGACAATCACTGTTTCTTATACCTATGGTGGCACTACAAAGACTGCTACATATACAATCACTGTTCTTGAAAGTGGTGGTTCTGAGACAGGTTCATACACATGGGATTTATCAATTGCATCATATGAGACACCAACATCTGCTTCTTTAGTTACTTGGTCTAGCGATTGTGCAACTATGACAGCAGAACAAGCAGAAGGTAAGACTGCCACCAACAATTATTTAGGCGGAGATTCTAATGCAAGAACATCTTCTAGATTCTATAGCGGAAACACTATGCGTTTTGTTCCTGCGACAAATTATGCAATTACAAGTGTAGTTTTTACAGCTACTTCGGCTAACTATGCAACGGCATTAAGTGGTTCGAATTGGACGAATGCTACAGCGTCTGCTTCCGGTGTAACAGTTACTATTACACCAACAAATGGGTCTCAAGAATTCTATGGAGTTCATGGAGGAACTACAGGTGGCACATCTGTAGTGGTTAACTATTCTTATACTCCACCTGCATCTTTATCATCAATTACATTAGATACATCAAATGTACAAACCACATTTAGTGTTGGTGATACATTTAACTATACTGGTTTAGTAGTTACTGCTCACTATACTGATTTGTCTTCAAAGACAGTTACTCCAAGTAGTGTTTCTACTCCAAGCACAGCCACTACTGGAAATAAAACTGTTACTGTTACATATACTGAAGAACAAGTGACTAAAACTGCTGATTATACAATTACAGTTAACGCTAGCCCATCAATTAGCTGGACCGCGCCAACTATCAATGTTTATTCTGGTACTATTTTAACAAGTACAGAAGCAAATAGTTGGGAAGTTGCCTATAACAATGGCACTGGTTCAATCACACATCCAACATATGGTCAATTTAGTGTTAAATTAGGTGGAGTTACAATTTCTTTACCATATACCTGGAAAGCAACAGATGACGGTAATACTTTAACTGTTACTTATAATTCTTTAACAACTACTGCATCTCCTGCAGTTCAAATAGCTCAAACAGTTAACACTATTAGTGCTTCTGTGGCTGAGAATTATGATTATACATTTGAATCTAAGCAATTCTCTGCTGCTGGTACAGTTAATTTGGACGGGCATAGTTGGACACAGGCCGGAACTCTAGCGGCTGGAACTGGATTTTGGGGATATGATGGCACAAAGGGACAACAATTTGGTTCTGGCAGCTCATCATATGCATCATTAAGCCTAACATGCACTGATTTTAATGGAACTGTTAACTCAGTTACTGTTTATACTTCTGGTGCAAGTAGTGTTAATGCTACTGTTCAAGTAAGTGTTGGTGGAACTTCATATGGTGATGCTAAATCTATTACTTCATCAAATGCTGGCTATACATTTGACTTAGGCGGTAAGTCTGGCAATGTTGTTATTTCCTGGAGTCAAACATCTTCTAAAGCAATTTATGTTAAAGAGATTGTTGTTAACACCAGTGGAACTTCAGTTATTTCTAACAGTGTCGATCATATTGCTGCTCAAAGATTGGCAGTGAAATTCGCTAAAGCATTTAATGCTGCTATGGATACCACTAGTGGTTGTACTACTAACTTATCAAGTGCGTGGTCGGCTTGTAGTGACGCATATGATACATTCATAAGTGAAGCTAATGCTTTAGGAGAAACTGAAGCAGCGTATGCGAAGAGTTTAATTGCTAATGCCACTAAACAATACACTGATGATTCTGGTGAGGCGTGTATTGAAAGAATGATGAAGACATATGAGGTATGTGTTCAAAAGCATGGGCAAACTCCATTTATGTCAGAATTAGTAACTCTATCTAAGATATCTATCAGTCCACTTCAAGTAAGCGTAAAGAATAGTTCTACAACTATTATTATCGTTGTGATTTCTGCGTTAAGTGTAATCGCTATTGGTGGATATTTCTATTTCCGTAAGAAGAAGGAAAATTAATCGTGGATAAAATTGAATTATTTAAAAAAGACGACGGTTCAGTTTGGTATCGTTATAAAGGAAAAGAAGCAAAAATAAGCGAACTTAATATTCCTTTATTTGCTCAACTTTTTAAACAATTAGGTCAACTTCCATCATTCTCTTTCCCACAAGATGATATGGAACTTAATATTTTAAGTAAAACCTTAATTGAGAATATTAAACAAACCGCAAGTAGACTTTATTAGTTTCAACTAAATTTATTATTGATACTAGAATTAACAATTTGTATACTATAAGACGTTCAGGGGTGATACTCCATCCCTGATTAAGGGAGACTCCTATTTAGTTCGCCCACATGGTAAATTTTCGAGAGAGTATTCACAGCTATAGCTATGCTTATTAGGATAGGCGGTTAATTTACGAAAAAGAGAGGGTCAACCCTCTTTTTTTGTTTTTGAATAAACTTCCGGATATTTTCTTTGCAGAATATCATCAATAATAATTTCGTCTTCTTTACTGACTTTCCATTTCTTCAATGGGGCAGTAAATAATTTAGAATCAGCATTAGATACAATATCTACACATAAGTAACTATCAGAATCATCAATCGGATTTGGATTTTCTTTCAATTTAATGAATTTGTTTGGCCTTTGTAACACCATTGTTATTGAGTGTGTTAGATTAAAGCCGGTTATTTTCTTTTTTCCATTTACGACCGATTCATCTGCCACCAGAATAACTAGAAATGGGTGATAACGACTTAATCGATAAAGACGAAAATGATATTTCTCGCTGCCTTCGTAATTTTGGAACATTATTTTTCCTCCTTCTACTATATACAGACTCGATTTTTTTGATTTTTTGCGAAAATACATTAAAAAAGTTTTAGACATGTTGACCAATATAATTTGACAATTATATAACCTGTGATAAAATTTTTTTGCTCTTCTAGGGAGCGTACATGGGGTCGTATTGGATTCGACGGAGATGTGCAGGGCATTAATTGCAGCGGTTGGTAACCTTAAACCAAAAACAAAATAACTGACAACAGTTATATGAGAGCTCCTAGAGCTCAATCTCTCTGCTTAGCTTAATTTACCCGATATAGGGTCCCGACAATCGTTGGGGCAGAGCGCTCTTTAAGGTTTTAGTTCTTTCACGCTTAAAGTAAGTGTCATAACAAAAGAATAGTGGATAAGAGTGGACATGTTACTTATTCATGAAATCTTGCTTGTCTCGCATAGACTAGTTTGTCGATATACAAAGCTATGTTAAATATAAATATCGTCTAAGCTGTAGACGTTATTGTATGGCCATCTTCGGACGTGGTTTCGACACCACCGGCTCCACCAAAACATCTATTATTTTATTTATATATAAACATTAAGGAGATTTTTATGAAAATTGCTATCTCTGCAGAAAGCACAATTGATTTACAAAAAGAACAACTAGAAGAATTTGGAATTCATACTACACCTTTTACTGTCTTATTAGGTGACGATCCTAAACTTGACGGAGTTATTACACCAAATGAAATTTTTGATTATGTTGATAAAACTGGAGTTCTTCCAAGAACCAGCGCAATCAACGAAATGCAATATGAAGAATATTTTACTGGTTTATTAAAAGAATATGACGCGGTTATTCATTTTGCCTTAAGTAGTGGTATTTCTAGTGCGTGTAATAACGCTATTAACGCTGCTAAGAATTTGAAAAATGTTTACGTGGTTGATTCATTAAGTTTATCTACTGGTATTGCTCTAGAAGCAATCTATGCTTCTCAACTTGCTAAACAAGGCTTAACTCCAGAAGAGATTGTTAAGAAAGTTGAAGAGAGAATTCCTTATAATCAAACCAGTTTCGTTTTAGCTACTGTTGATTATTTACATAAAGGTGGAAGATGCTCAGGCTTAGCTAAATTAGGAGCGTTATTATTTAGAATTAGACCACAAATTATTATGGCGGAAGGCAAGATGAGCCCAGGAAAAAAATATATGGGTAAACAACTCAGCTGTGTTGAAAGCTACGCTAAAGATACATTAGATCAATTTAATAATCCTGATAAGAGCTTAGTATTTGTAACCCATTCAATGGCTACTCCTGAAATGGTTGAGGCTTGTAAAAAAGAATGTGAGGCTAGAGGATTTAAGCGTATTATCGTCACCACAGCTGGTGCGACTATTTCCTCACA
>DGHZ01000018.1:17164-24209 GCA_002392945.1 Caryophanales bacterium UBA3835
TTTATTATATTATTCAGAAAGGAATTTATAAGATTTTTATGGAAAAAACAAACAAAGTAATGAGAATCATTTTAAGTGTGGTAACGTTTGTTGCTATCGCTTTAGCTATTATTGGTGTTTTGGCTTTACCACTTCAAGCAAAAATTGAAGCCGGCAAGGTTACTGCAAGCGCGAATATTTATGATTTTATTGACGGAATTATTCAAATGGCAAAAGCGCCTGGACCATATTCCGGAAGTCAAATCGCTTTACTTTTATTAACAATACTTGCTACTGTTTTCACCTTGGTGTTTGGCATTATCGCTATTGTCAAAGGCATTATTTTATTAGTGAAAACAATCAAAGGTATGTCTGGAAAGGGCGAAGTGAGCGCTTTATTAAAATCCTTATCAGGTTTTGGTGTTATCATTATTGTTTACATTGGGCTTTTATTAGGGGTTATTTATGACAGAACAAGCGAAGTTGGTGGAATGACATTAGGTTCTGGTTCTGAAATGATGCTTTCTAGCGGAATCATCGCTTTAGCTGTTGCTGGTGCTTATCATATCGCCAATAAAGACGAAGTTAAACTTGTTAACAAGTTATTAGGACTTGGTGCTGCAACATTAATGGTCGTTGCTATTATCGTTGGATTAGCCGCCACAGTTTCTTATAATGATGGAAATTCTACAACTGGTTTATTCATAGTTATCCCTGCATTAATTGGTTATACGGCAAGTGGATCAACTCCAGATACTGCAGTTGTATTCAGATTAATTCTTGCTCTCTTTGGCATGGTCATTATCCTTGTTTCACTTGGGTTTGGCAAAAGTGTTATTACTAATGTATTCCGTGCAGAAAAAAAGGACGCTGACTATGAGAAATCCTCAATCGTTAAATCTGCGTTATTCTTCGGATTTAGCGTTCTAGGTTTTGTTCTAATTGCTATTGGATTATCTGCTCCTGGATTTGGATATAGCATGGGTGCTGGCGCCATTGTCTCAATGGTCTTCGGTGCTGGAGCATTAGCTTTATCAATCGTTAACAAAGCTTTATTTAAAAAACCTGAAGCTCCAAAAGCTGAATAAGTTATTACTTAACAAATTAAATAGCGGTGTTCTTCGTTGAAACCGCTATTTTTTATATATGTCAAAATATAGTTTTCCACATTATTTGGACAGTGTCCAATAAATAATAAAAAGCGTTTTTTATATTAATATAAATATAGTATCCTTTCGGCATAGGGGTAATTATGAATCTATATATAGGGCCTAATGACAAAGTGATGCATGATGACGAAGAAACTGTTGAATTAGTTGAAGTCATTGAAAACTATGATGGCTATTCCGATATCGATGATGTAGATGAAATAATTGATCTCGATGACTTATTATTCTAGAAATAGCGAATTGTTCGCTATTTTTATTTATTTAAAAATGTATTATCATTATTCATATGAATAAATTAAAGCTTCTTAATAGATATAGCGCTGCTGTAACATTTTTAGCATTTGAGTTTTTTGCTTTAATTGCTTTTAACTATAGTGGTAGCTTTGTTTTATTTGGGGCGTTATCTTTAGCGCTTTGTATTTTATTAATCTTATTTAATATCGGAGAAATTAAAAGTAAGGGATTATCCAATATTGCCTTATTCTTTATCCCTCTATTTTTATTTACTTTATTAACTGCGGTTGGTAATTATAACATTGGCCATACTAAAGCAGGAGATTTCTCTTGGGTAGAAACAGTCTTTATTCCATTAGGATTATTACCAATGGCCTTTAATGGATATTTATTAAGTATTGATAAGAATTTCAAACTTAAAACATTTATTATGGTCGTATTCTCTGCTTTAGCGGTTTACGTCCTTATAAACTTTGTTTATAACTTAATTAATTTTGGTGCATTCTACCCATTATTCTATAAGAATTTCTATTTATATTATGATGGCATTAAGAGTGAAGTTCCTGTTAGTAAAATGGCTTATGTACTAGAGGGATTCAAATTTATTGAAGTGAAGATGTCTCATTACGTCTTATATCCTTTATTATTATCCGCTAGTAGTGTAATGCTTTTATTCACTTCTCCCTTAAAGGAGAAAGGATATTTCTACTCCTTCTTAGTATTTACTGTTTTAGCAATCTTTGCTTTAACATTTGTTCCATCTACTTTATCTTTAGGTGGATTAGCCGCGGTGGCTATTCTTGTTCTTGTTATTTATTTAGGAAAAACATTCGTTAAAACAAGAACAGTTTTTAAATATATTCTAATTGCTTTAGTAGTTTTATTCTTAATAGGATATTTATTCTATGTGATTGTTGTGGCTACAGGTATCAGTAATTCCTTTACTGGAATATTAAATAGATTATTTGTAAGTAATAGATTCTCTGCGATTATCAATCCTAACTTGGAAGGTATTTTCTCTAGTGCGAAGTTCTTAGGATTTGCTTCTTGGCCAGTCACTTATTATCCATATTATGAAATTGCCTATCCAACTGGATTCTTTATCTTTGATACATTTATGACTAGTGGTGTGATAGGAACAGTAGCGATCTTTGTCTTTATCTTCTTAGGCTTTGTTTCATTTAAGAAATACTTCTATTCTCATAAAGATGAATTTAAGTTACAGGCCACATTACTATTATTCTTAATAGTATTTGTCGCTTATAGCGCCTTCTTTAATGATGTTGACTACGCTCTTTATTATAAACTTTATAAACCAATCTATTTGACCGCTCCATTTATGATTATGGTCTTTATGTTCTCTTATGTTATTTGTAAGACTAGAGTAGATGAAGTAAGTGTGGTTGAGGTTGAAGAAAACAAGGAGGAAGTAACTAATGCATAAAAGACTTAAATATTTATTACTTTTGCCTTTAGTAGCGATTGTTTCTTGTGGTTATAGCACTTCTTATTTTGTTGAAGGCGACAAATATACTTCCGCTAACTTTAAAGAGAATTATTATAAGCACTGGGATGATGAATTAAAGAAATCAACCAAGTTTGATCCTTTAGACATCACTAGTGAAGCCTATATTTATGATTATGGATATTTCCCATCAGCAGCCTTACCTGAATTTGGAATAATTGATCCAAACTACTTTGATAGCGAACCACTTGTTGAAGAATATGGTAAAGAATTTAAAATGGGAGCAGTAAATGACTCCTTTAGATATGGCTATCAATCTAAGTTATTTGATGGACAAATGGTTTGTGGTGCGCAAAATGGAATGGATGGCAAAGATGGTAGGCCTGACTACACATATCAAAAAGGCAGGGTGCAAACAGCCGAATCTGGATTCTCTATTAGATTTTCTAAAGAAAGTGATGAATTACATTATTTTGCAATGCAATTTAAAGCTTCTACTGATAATACAAGAAAATATTACACTGTTGGTGGAACTGAATATAAAAAGCATGATGATAAGGATTTAAATCATAATTCTAGTATCGCCCTTACAATCACTTTATTCTTAAAGAATAACGAAGGAATCGTTGGTTATCCATTTACTATAAATGTTGATTTTGATAACAAGACCACAAATGTAGGATCACATTACACTTTTGTGGCCTTTGATTTGACCAAATATAAAACAGATATGTTCTCCTTTACTAGATTAGTGGGTGTATCTGTAACATATAAAGTATTAAGCGATGAATTAATTGAGTATAACAAAGATATGGGTGTTGACATTAGTTATGACGACTACGCTTTATTCTTATATGAATTATTCTTCCCTTATACAAGTTGGAACTAGCGATATTTAGATATATCTAACCATTCACCCATTTCGTAGTCGCATTTATCATCATCTAAGATTAATGTGCCTTTTGCAGGGGTGAAAGTCATTTCAGAAAAATAAATCTTTCCATTTATGTTATATAAGTCGACACGGACAAATGGGAATTTATCCGCTAAGGATTCGGCAATCTTAACCATCTCATCAAAATTAGATGGTTTTTTTAATGGATAGTCGGTCTTTTTCCATCCGTTAAATTGAGATCCATCAAATGGGGTCCAATCGATATAATAGTTATTATATCTAATATCAACTCCTCTAGAAGTAACGACATATAAATTTTTTGCTACTCCATTAAATACATGGATTTTATATTCAGTAGGAAGTTTATTATTTTCTAACATTAATTCTTCAATAATAATTTGAGGCTTGATTTTGGCATAGTGGAGTTCCACTGTTTTTTTGCCATAGTTTGTTTTAAGCCATTTATTGAATTTCTTTTTTAATTCTTCATAGTTGATTTTATTTTTATCATAGCAGATATAATTCATTGCACAACCATGAGAACATTTCATCGCAAATTGATTTGGAAGTTTCGCAAAATCGATATCTTCAAATCTATCGAAAATTCCATAGATTTTGATTAAATTTTGCTCAAAACCCATCTCTTTTACATATTCTCTTACTCCTATACGACCTGCACATTTAGAGACCAAATCATCTTTTGGATAGACATATAAACGAAGATATTGGAGTTTTTCTGTATATCTATTTAAACCCTTCCAATCAAGTTTATGATGGGTGATATATTTATATTGATAAGAGATATAGGCTTTCTTAGAAACACATTTAACTAAGCCTCTAAAAGGAGAGACTAATGCGCGTTTAAATTTATTTTCTTTTAAGTTAGGATTAGCCATTATTAACTTGTCTCCTTTTTCTTGAGAAAGAACTTACTAAGTCTTCTTTTAATAAAACTAAAACACCTATATATATAATTGCGTCAATAAGGACAATCGCTACTAATTCAATAATATAACTTGTAGCTAGACTTAGTCCTTTACCTACTAATAAGTTATGCATAGGATCTTTAATGATAAATGTCATCATAAGAATTAATGCAGCAGCGAGCAAAATCTTTAATGAATTAAAGTTAAAGACTGCTTTTGAGATCCATTTCCAAGTAACTGCTAGTAAATAAACTAAAATAAATAAGTCAGTAATAGCAGTACCAATAGCCACTCCAATAGCAGGTTTATCTTTAAAGATAACTGCACCAAATATAATTGATAAAGCAATATTAAGTATTGTGCCTCCAAGTAAAGCATAAAGATAATATTTCTCTTTCTTCATTGGGAGTAAAATCTGTCCGTAAATGATGTCGCTTATCGAATAAGTGACCATCATACTACAAAGGATGATTAATACTGCTGGAGCGTTAACATATCCTAAGCCTTCAGAAAAATCATAGTTACCAGATATTAATGCGGTAATAGGAGAGGCTAACATTGTCATAGTCGCAATAGCAGGTAAAACAATGAATAGACAAATATTTACTGAATACTTATTTAGTCTATTAAAGTATTTTTTATCTTCTTGTGCATAACATATAGCGGCTCGAGGAATAAAAACCGTACTTAATGCAGTAATAATACCAATAATAATATCAATACCCTTCACTCCTACAGAATAAGAAGCAACTTCACCTTTACCTTTATCAATGAAACCTAAAATAAAGGTATCAGTTTGATTATAGAAAGAAATAATTAAGGTAATGGAGAATAGAATAAGTAATGGTTTAATATATTGTTTAAACTCATAAGGCATCGTTTTCTTATAGGAAATATATTTCCTAGAATATAGTAAGTTCGCTACTGTGGTTACTAAAGTAACAGAAGCGGTAATTAAAGCGTAGATATATATATCACTTGGGTTAGTAACAAAGATAATGATTAATAATGTTGATAAAGCAAGCACTATAATACTTCTAACAGACATATAGAACTGTTTTTCTAAAGCGATAAATAGCCATTCAAAAGAGAACGCCCCTGAAAGAAAGTTAATGGATAAGAGGAAGATAACTTCGTTATTATTTTTTAAATCTGGAACAGTAAAAACTAAAGAACACATAAAGCCAAACGATAATAAAGTGGCAATCATTTGAATTAAGAAGAATGTTTGAACTTTATTAGATAACTTCTCTTTATCGTCTTTTACTTTGACACATTCTCTAATAGCAAGATTAGGAACGCCGACCTTAGCTAATACCAAGAAATATAAAACGAAAGTATTGCACCAAGTATAAATACCAACTTGAGCAGATCCTAAATAACGACATACCCATGGGAATGTCATGAAAGATAATATCGTCAACACTAAAGTACGAGAGATATTAATGATGACGTTAGTACGTGTACGATCGTTCATGTGTTCTATTATAAACTTGATACTATGAGTTTTGAAAATAAATTTTTCAAATAAGTAGTAGGATACTATATAATATACAGCGAGGTTTTTTATTTATGCCTGATTATGTTTATGCGATTATTGGTACAGCAATTATCTTTGGTGCCACAACTATTGGTTCTGCTTTAGTTTTCTTTTTTCATAAAGCTGGATTAACTAAAACGATTGGTCGAATATTTACTGGGTTTGCTTCTGGCGTGATGCTATCTGCTTCTTTCTTCGGTTTATTAAAACCGGCAATCTTTGAATCTAACGTTACATATATGCCGCCTTCAGTCATTGCTGGGATATCTGTTGTAGCTGGGGCATTGTTTTTATGGGGTATTGATAAATTAGTTCCTCATATTCATTCTTCTAATAACAAAGAAGAAGGTATTAGAACTAAGCATTTAAATAAAGACCAAAAGATGTTTTTAGCGGTTACTATTCATAATATTCCAGAAGGACTATCGGTTGGTGTTGCTTTTGGTGTAGCTTTAGCTAATCCCGGTAATCACACTTTATTAATGGGTGCATTATTTTTAGCGGTTGGTATTGGTATACAAAATGTTACTGAAGGTGCCGCTGTATCTTTACCAATTAAAGCAGATACTGGAAAATCAACAAAAGCATTTTTATTTGGGATGTTTTCTGGAATAGTGGAGCCTATCGCTGCGGTTATTGGTTTATTCTTTGCAATGCAAATTCAAGAAGTAATGCCTTGGGCCTTAAGTTTTGCAGCAGGTTGTATGATTTATGTTGTTGCAGAAGAAATGATTCCTGAAATCAAAGAAAATGAACATGATCACTTTGGTGTGTGGGCATTTATTATCGGCTTTGTGTTAATGATGCTTCTAGATTGCATTCAATTCTAATTATTTA
>DGHZ01000024.1 GCA_002392945.1 Caryophanales bacterium UBA3835
CCAAATCTTTGACCACCATTTTGCGCTTTACCACCGAGTGGTTGTTGTGTCACTAAGCTATATGGACCAGTGGCACGAGCGTGTAATTTATCATCGACCATGTGGACGAGTTTAATCATATACATGACGCCAACAGTGATTCTTTCATCAAATTTCTCACCAGTGCGGCCGTCATATAAGACGGTTTTACCGTCTTTTGCCATACCTGCTTTATCCATCATCTCGAAGATTTCTTCATTAGTGATGCCGTCAAAAACAGGGGTAGCAATCTTATATCCTAATTTCTTAAGAGCCATACCAAGATGGACTTCTAAGATCTGTCCAATGTTCATACGAGATGGAACACCGAGTGGGTTTAACATAATGTCAACAGGAGTGCCGTCTGGAAGGAATGGCATATCGCATTCTGGTAAGATACGGGAAATAACACCTTTATTACCGTGACGTCCAGACATCTTATCACCTTCAGAGATCTTTCTCTTTTGGACGATATAAACAGTGACGATTTCATTAACTCCTGGTGGAAGTTCATTATCTTTGGCTCTTTCTTCTCTTTTACGGATTTTGACATCAAGAACAATACCTGCTCCACCATGTGGAACTCTTAAAGAGGCGTCTTTACCTTCATTAGTCTTTTCTCCGAAGATGGCCATTAATAATTTATCTTCTGGGGTTGGTTCAGTTTGTCCACGTGGAGTAACTTTACCAACTAAAATGTCTCCTTCTTTAACTTCGGTACCAACAACGACAATACCTCTACTATCTAAGTGAGCTTTGGCGTCTAGTCCGACGTTAGGGACATCCGCAGTGATTTCTTCATCACCAAGTTTTGGAATGGAACGGCATTCACAATCATATTTTTCAATATGTATGGATGTATAGACATCGTCTTTGACGAGTCTTTCAGACATAATAACCGCGTCTTCATAGTTATAACCGTTCCAAGTCATGAAGGCGATAGTCACGTTTTGACCTAAAGCAAGGTCACCGTTTTGCATAGCTGGTCCATCAGCGATAATTTGTCCTTTACGAACTTTATCGCCAACTTTGACAATGCTCACTTGATTAATACAAGTACCTTGGTTACTACGTTCAAATTTTTGTAAGTGATATGTAACAGGTTCAGAACTACCTTGAGGTAAGACTTCAATGGTTCTACTATCGGTGTAAGTGACAACACCATCATTAGCAGAAACAACTGCTAAACCTGAGTCTCTAGCCACTTGATGTTCTAATCCGGTACCAACAAGTGGGGCGTGAGGTCTAAGAAGTGGTAAAGCTTGACGTTGCATGTTACTACCCATAAGAGCACGCATGGTGTCATCATTCTCTAAGAATGGAATGCTACCAGCAGCAATTGAAACGACTTGTTTTGGGCTAACATCAACAAAGTCTACTTCTTCTTTTTTGGCTAAAATATTTTCACCTTTATATCTTGCAACAACGACATCATCTAAGATTTCGCCAGTCTCGGATAAGTGAATATTAGCTTCAGCAATTTTATAGTCCCACTCTTCATCAGCGGAAAGATAAACACTATCTTCAGCCTTGGAGAGGACTTTATGAGTTTTATGATCCACTGGACGATATGGGGTTTCAATAAATCCATAATTATTAACTTTCGCGTATGTCGCTAAATTATTAATAAGACCAATGTTTTGTCCTTCAGGAGTTTCAATAGGACAGATTCTGCCATAGTGCGAAACATGAACGTCACGAACTTCAGTAGATGCTCTATCTCTAGTTAATCCACCAGGACCTAATGCGGATAATCTTCTTTTATTAGTTAATTCCGCGAGTGGATTAGTTTGATCCATGAATTGAGATAATTGTGAGGATGCAAAGAATTCTCTAATAGAGGCTACTAATGGTCTAGGATTAATTAAAGCCTTTGGCTTTACATTTCCTAAATCAGAAATAGACATCTTTTGTTGAACAGTCTTAAGCATCTTGGCTAAACCAACACGGAATTGATTTTGAATTAATTCACCAACACATCTAATTCTTCTATTTCCTAAGTGGTCGATATCATCACAGCTACCAAATCCGTCTTGGACATTTAAGAAGTAAGAGAAAATCGCAACGATATCACAGATATTAACGTGCGTGCATGTGTTATTTAAATCAGTACCAATAACAATCGAGACTTTTTCTTTCTTATCATTGTTATAGACTTTAACAATATTGACTTTACCGTTATTATCGAGTTTTTCGTTAATTTTTAAGACTCTTAAATGCGCACCTTGTTCAAAGAAATCTTCATTACGTAAGGCTTCAACATCTTCAACAGATAATTGATGACCTTTCTTAAATCTAATTTCACCATCCGCGGACACTAAGTCTTCGGCTAAGATACGGTTTGGTAAACGGTTATAGATACCAAGTTTTTTAATAAATTTATATCTACCAGCGCGGCCTAAGTCATAGCGTTTCTCATCAAAGAATCTTTGGACTAAGAAGTTAACTGTACCTTCTTCGGTAATTGGCTCACCTGGTTTCATCTTTCTAAAGATATCCACTAAAGCGGCTTTTGAAGATTTAATCTTGTTTTCTTCTTCTTTTTCTAAAGTATTTCTTAAAGCCTGAGATCCGCCAAAGAGTTTTAAGATATCATCACTACTTTCAAAGCCTAAGGCTCTTAATAGGGTAGTAGCATGAATCTTTCTTTGTCTATCGATTCTGACGCTTAACATATCTTTAGCATCAGATTCGAATTGTAACCAAGTACCTCTACCAGGAATTAAATCGGCTTCGTATAAGAATTTACCGGCTTTAAATTCTTTAGATAAATAGGCACCAGGAGATCTCACTAATTGAGAAACAATAACTCTTTCAGCACCATTAACAATGAATGTTCCACTATTAGTCATTAAAGGTAAATCACCCATAAAGACTTCAGATTCTTGAATTTCTCCAGTTTCTTTATGGATTAATCTCACCATGATGTACATAGGGACATTATATGTTAAGTCTCTTTCTTTACATTCAAGGTAAGTGTGTTTAGCTTCACCTAAACGAATTGATAAATATTCGATAGTTAATGTGCCAGTATAGTTTTCAATTGGAAATGATTCTCTAAAAACTTCATCTAATCCCTTTTCTAAAAATTCAGCGTAACTCTTAGTTTGAATTTCCACTAAATTTGGAAGTGGGAGATCACCAGAAATTTTGGAGTAATCGTATCTTCCGTTATTAATTTGTTTTAGTTCAGTAATATTTCTGGACATTATAATGGCTCCTTTTCGATAAAATATTTTTAGTTCACTTTGTGGCCTTGATTATCCAATAGCCTTTTTCTTTATGAAGCACAGAAACGTTTTCAAATACCGTTTCAATGTATTTGAGAGCGCTCTCCGCTCCTTGCTTTCTTCTAATCACCACATATAGCGAACCGCCATCAATTAAGTAGTGCTTACTCTCCTTATACATTTGGTAGGTAACGATTTTACCAGCCCTAATTGGAGGGTTCACAACAATTGAATCATATGGTCCTTCAATCTTTTCATAGATGTCACTTTGAAGGAAGGTGACTCGATTAGTTAAATTCAATCGTTCACCGCTCTTTGACGCTAGAGCGAGTGCGCGCGAATTAATATCGGCAAGATCAACTCTTGCCTGTTTTGAATTTAAAGCTAGTGTTAAGCCAATCGGCCCATAACCACACCCTAAATCCAAGATCCTCCCGTCTAGATGAAGAGGAAGTAATACCTTAAGAAAGATATACGACCCCTCATCGATTCGAGATTTGGAAAATACTCCATTATCGGTATAATAGGCATACTCTTGACCATATAAAGAGAATTTAATCTCTTTAATATTTGATTCCGAAGTTGGAACCTCGTCAAAATAATGACCCATTAATACCTCTAGAGTTTATTTGCGAAGTTAAATTATTTAATTTCGACTTCAGCGCCAGCAGCTTCAAGAGCTTTCTTGTGCTCTTCAGCTTCAACTGGGGAGATGTGTTCTTTAACAGCAACAGGAGCTGCATCGACCATCTTTTTGGCATCCATTAAGCCTAAGCCAGTGATAGCTTGGACAGCCTTGATGACTGGGACTTTAGATGCACCAGCAGATTTTAAGAATAAGCTAACTTCGGTTGGTCCTTTAGCAGCTTCTTCTTCAGCAGGGGCAGCAGCAGCAACGGCCACAGGGGCAGCAGCAGTGACACCAAATTCTTCTTCAACAGCTTTGACTAATTCATTTAATTCGAGAACAGTCATTTCTTTTAAGCTGGCGATAATTTCTTCTTTTGTTAATTTAGCCATTTTTCTTTTCCTCCTAAATTGGCATTATTTTGCATCCGCAACAGCCTTAACAGCGCAGGCAAATTGACGGACTGGTGCTTGTAAGCACGATAACAACATGGCAAGTAGACCTTCTTTATTAGGTAATTTAGCAATTTCTTTGACACCACTTGCATCAGCAAATTTTCCTTCAAAGACGCCACCCTTGATATTAAGATTGTCTCCATATCTTTTTGCGTATTTAGCAAGCACTTTGGCAGCACTATTAACTTCTTTTGAGAAGAAGATAGCGTTAGGACCACTTAAAACTTGCTTTAAGTCAGCGTAACCGAGTTCATCAGATGCACGTTCCACAAGAGAATTCTTATAAACGTTCATAGATGCACCTTCAGCACGTAAGGCTCTTCTTAATTCTTGGATTTGTTCCACGGTTAATCCGCGGTATTCAGCAACCACAAGAGCAGAACTATCCTTAGCTTTGGAAACGATTTCACTAACTGTTTCTTGTTTCGCTAATAAGACATCCTTATTCATGTTTTGACCTCCTTTTCAATTTGTTTTTTGTTTTGAGGCTCCAATATACAGTGAGAATAAATGCTTTATTTCTTCTTCACCTCGGTAACATTATTAAGACTCCACGTCCGTTACTGTCTTGGGTATATTAGAATCTAGTTTAATTAACGACCATCAAATGTGAAGTGGATAGCTGGGCCCATGGTCGTATGGATGACCGCATTTTTCACATAGGTACCTTTGACTGAAGCTGGTCTAGCCTTTAATAAAGCGTCAACTAAGGCTTGTAAATTTTCTTCAATCTTCTTTGCTTCAAAGCTGACTCTAGCAATAGACACATGCATATTTGCTTCTTTGTCAACACGGTATTCCACTTTACCGGCTTTGATTTCTTTAATTGCTCTAGCGATATCTGGATTGACGGTACCAGTCTTTGGATTTGGCATTAAGCCTTTAGGACCTAATACACGAGCAACTCTACCGATAACAGGCATCATGTTTGGTGTAGCAACAATGACATCGTAATCAAACCACCCACCGGCGATTTTATCGATCATTTCTTGTCCACCAACGAAGTCTGCACCAGCAGCTTTAGCGTCTTCAACTTTGTCAGTAATGGCTAACACAGTTTTGGTTTTGCCGTTTCCGTGTGGAAGGATGAGAGTTCCTCTGACTTGTTGATCAGCTTGTTTTGGATCGACATTGAGTTTAAATGAGACATCGACTGTCGCATCGAATTTGACAGTAGAAGTTTCTTTGACAAGTTTCACTGCTTCTTCAACAGTGTATAACTTACTGGCATCCACTTTAGCTAAAGCGGCAACATATTTCTTACCCTTTTTCATAGTGTTCTCCATTAGTCGTCAACGACAATTCCCATATTACGAGCACTACCTTCAATGATTTTCATAGCCGCTTCAATGTCATTAGCGTTTAAATCAGGTAATTTGTACTCGGCAATCTCTTTGAGTTTGGCTCTAGAGATATGACCCACGACTGATTTGCAACCAGTAGCAGATCCTTTTGCAATTCCAGCAGCCTTTAATAATAATGGGGCAACTGGAGTAGTTTTGATGACAAAGTCACAAGACTTGTCTTCATAAGCAGTGATGATTACTGGAACGATTTCTCCACGTCTATCAGCAGTCTTGGCGTTAAAGTCTGTACAGAATTTCGCCATGTTAATGCCGGCAGAAGCGAGTTTTGGTCCTGGTTTAGCTTCGCCACCAGGGAGTTCCATCTTCAACACTTTTGCGATTTTTTTACTCACGTGACTTTCCTCCTTTTTAAGATTGTCCGTGCCGTGGTATGAGTGAATCACCACTCTTCCACAGGCTTTACACGTGCGATACACTCTCTCATACGTGTGAAGGCAACATGCTTGTACATACTATCAAAATTACGTATACTAGCGCAAGCACTTTTTAATATATTTTTTCTAGAATGGTTATTTCCCAAGAATAACAAAATTGAAGGATAAACAAATATATTTTACAAGTAAAATATTTTTATGTTATAATTTCGACATAAATATAAGCAAATTTGCTTTTATTTTTGCTAAGAGTATAATACAAGCAGATTAATATGAAGAGCGAAAGAAAGTCCAAAGGCAAACAAGTATCTCCGTATCTATTAGTCATCCTCTCATTCGTGGGAGTCATTTTCTTTGGCTCATTTTTATTAACCCTTCCATTTGCCCATCAAGACGGTAACTGGGGTAACTACATGGATGCTTTATTCCATGCTACAAGTGCAACCTGTGTGACAGGCTTATCTACTTACGCTAACGGCATAGGAAATGAACTCACTTTATTTGGTCAAATTGTCATGCTTGTGATGATTCAAATTGGTGGTCTTGGATTTATTACAATTCTTACATTCTTTGTATCATTGATACAAAAGAAGTTACTTTTTAAAGACAGATATATGCTCGCTCAAGCGGTTAATTCCACCTCTATTGCCGACGTTGGAAAATTCGTTAGAAGAGTGATTGTGATTGTTATTACCGCTGAGACCATTGGCTTTGGCTTAGGTTTACCTGTTTTCTTAAATGTTCCAGGATATACAACCGGTCAAGCTGTTTGGGCATCAATTTTTACTTCTATATCTGCTTTTAATAACGCGGGATTCGATATTTTTGGTTCCACAAGTTTAATTAGAGAAGCCGGCACGATTATGAGTACGCTTCCTGATTGGGCATATTATTATATGCAAGCCTACATCATGATTCTTATTATTATGGGTGGATTATCATTCCTCACCATTATTGAAATTACCTTCTTTAGAAAGAAATTTAGACAAATGTCATCCTTTGCAAAGATTACTTTGCTTATGACTGTTTCTTTAATTGTTTTAGGATTTGGGGCCCTAATGTTAACAGACGGGATTAGTGGTAATATCACTCCGTTAGAAGCCTTATTCCAAAGTGTTACTACTAGAACTGCTGGATTTACCACATTTAATCAGGCCACCTTATCTCCTGGAGGAAAAACAATTAGCTGTGTATTAATGTTCATTGGCGGCTCTCCAATTAGCACCGCTGGTGGTATCAAAACCACCACTATCTTTGTTTTAATTCTTTGTCTTGTTAGATTTTTACAAGGAAGAAAAATTTCAGCGTTTAAACGTGAATTTACTAACTCATCTATTATTAAGACTATGACTTTAGTGTTCTTATCAGTTGTAGTTTTATTAGTGGGATATATCTCAATTGCTTCTTTTGAAAGAGGTAATACAGCCGCTACCACAGACTCAGTTTTATATGAAACATTCTCAGCGTTTGGTACAGTTGGTTTAACCGAGAACTTCACCACCACTGGTTTAGCAATTGGTAGTAAAATTACACTTTGTTTATTAATGTTCTTTGGAAGATTAGGACCAATCACTTTATTCCAAATCTTCCAAACAAATCTTGATAATGAGAAAAACACCCACTATCGAGAAGTTCCAACAGATGTTATTATAGGTTAGGAGGAAATCTCTATGGCACACAAATCATTCGCAGTCATTGGACTAGGACAATTCGGAAGATCGATCGTTAAAGAATTAGCGGATAACGGAATGGATGTTATCGCTATTGATAATAACGAACAAATCGCTAAAGAAGTTGCGGTGGATTTGCCAACCACATTTATCGCTGATAGCACCGATGAAAAAGCTTTAAAAGAATTAGGAGTAGGAGAAGTTGATGCTGCTATTGTCGCCTTTGGCGATAATCAAGAAGCTAGTGTTTTAACTACTGTTATTTTAAGAGAATTAGGCGTGAAAAATATTATCGTCCGTGTTGATGATGATTACTATGTCCCAATTATGAAAAAACTCGGTGCAACCGAAGTTATTACTCCACAAAAAGCAGCTGGATCTGCTTTAGCAAATCGTATCGGCAATGAAGACTTCCAAGAATACTATAAATTAGATAATAAATACTCAGTTGTCTCTATTATTATTAATCCAGGTTTCTTCCCACAGACATTAAAAGATATGAACCCAAAAAATGTTTATGGAGTTAACGTTGTCTTAATTAGAAGATCAAACAAATCATTTGTTCCTGGCGGTAATGATTCATTACTTCCGGATGATATTGTCTATGTTGTTGGTACCTCTAAAGAAATCTACGCCTTTAGAGAAGCCATTAACGGTAATAAAGCAAAAAAGAAATAATCAACATTATTCTATAAGAATAAAGCGACTCGATTGAGCCGCTTTTTTTATTCTAATACTAGATGCTTTTTAAGAATCTCTATCTCACTATTTTTTAAAGAATATTTATGAGATAGTTTATCGAAATTATCCTTAATAACAGCGACTGTTTTGTTAACTATCTCTTGAGCTTCAACTTCCGTTAGACGGAACTGTTTATATAGTTTAATAACATCTTTAAGCTTTAAGAAAGTGTGCGATTCATCGATCTTAAGGACATGACTTTTATCGTGAACACTAATAGTTAAATCAAACGCAGGTGATAAATCCCAACCATTTTTATTATAAATAAATCCATGGTTTCTTAAGTGATCATCAGTGTTATTAATCGCAATATTAAAAACAATACGTTTATATAATTCCTTTAGATTAGCGTTCACGTTTTGACAGCGTGAAATGATTAAACTAGCGATGTCTAAATAAGAATATATGTCGTCGCCTTTAATCGCCCCTAATAGGCATAGCGCACTCGCATAATGGATTCGCTTATCTAATTCTCTATCAAATCTTTTACTTAAGAAGGTTGAACCATATTTAGATAACTTCATGAGTTTTGCTTCAGGGACATTAATATCACATAGCTTAGCTAAATCATGGACCACCATTTCCATCGCTCCAACATCAAAGTCATCGTTCTTATTAGGGAATTTAGCGATATAAACATTTTTATCATTATCAAAAGCATTACATTTAGGTCTAGCGCCACCTAAAGAAGAACCAGGAGAAAACAATAAATCTAATTCTTCATCAGACAGCTCATCATCAACCTTAATAGCAGCTTGTTCTAATTTATTAATATACATAATAGGAGGGATATTGGTGTTTCTAGTTGAAAGATAAACACCATTCTCATCCATAATTCTAATCGCACCAGTACGATAGATATCACTTATACCAGTGAGATAATCTATAACATATAACTTATCAACATCTCTTTTATGTGCATCTCTTAAGATAAGTTTTCTTCCCCATCTATCTGGAAGAGAATCTTCTAAGAAACTAAAAGTTTCTCTTTTGCTTGATGGGTATTGTCTTCCAAGAGTTAAAAGTAAATCAGGATCAAAAAATTTATTAATATTATCAGATGATAAAAATGAGGAATTAAATTCAAAAGAATGTACTTCTTTTCCGCTAACAAAACCGACAAATAAAGTACCAATAATATTTGCCTTATCTTCTAAACAAATAAAATATTTTCTTTCTGCATCAGCTTTCATCTTTTTCTCACTCTTCTACGTTCTTTTAAACCCAAGTCTTGAATAGTTCTTCCTAAAACATCATCTTTAGCAACAAGGAGTAAATCATCTTCAAGTCCACCTAGTGCTTGTAGCACCATAGCATAGCTACCAATAGAAACGCTTGGGGAACCATTCTCAATTTGCCATAAGGTCATTCGAGAAATGTCGGCCTTTTCACAAACTAAACTTGTAGGCATATTTCTTCTTAGTCTTGCTAATCGAATTTGAGACCCCATTTCTTTAAGAATTCTTTCGGTTGCAATAGTCATTGTGGGCACGTGTTTCATATTTCTACTCCTAACGTTTTATATCTTAGCACACTAGTATATTAATTGTCTATTTTTTCAAACATTAAATATATATTTTGTGAGATATAAAAAATCCCCGCATAAAGCGAGGATATTTAACCTAAATAATATATTAGATCTTATCGATTTCTGAGAAGTCGACTTCCACTCTGGTAGGTCTACCAAAGAAGACGGTTTCGAGTTCAACAGCACCAGTTTCCTTGTTAATAGAAATAATTCTACCTTCGGTACCTTCAAGAGTGCCGTGAATGACTTTAACATAGTCGCCTTCAGAGTATCTATCGTACATAGATTCATCAACCATACCCATTCTCTTAAGGACTGGTTCAATTTGTTCTCTTGGAACTGGGAATGGTTTAGTACCTTTACCAGCAGATCCAACGAATCCTGTAACCCCTGGAGTGTTTCTAACAATATACCAAGCATAGTCAGTCATAATCATTTCCACAAAAACATAACCTGGATATAAGTTTTTCATTCTAGTTTTACCTGTAGGTAAACCATCTTTCATCACTGGAACTTCTTGTTCGACAACGATGATTCTGAAGATTAAATCTTCAAGGCCCATAGATTCCACACGTTTTTGTAAGTTGTAGGCAACTTTTCTTTCGTGGGTGGAATAAGTAGAAACCACATACCAGGCTTTATCACCTAGTTTAACTTCTTTACTAGCTTGTGCTTCATCAGCGATATCAGTATTAGTATCGGAGAAGGCTGTTTTCTTATCTACCATTTGTGTTTCCTCCTAAATTAAATGCCTTTAAAAGCATCACTTAAGATGTCAATTAATTGCTTACCTGCTAAATCTTCTGCGAAGAGTAATAATCCAGTAACCGCTGCGATAATAACAACAACGATGATTGATGGAATTAATACTTCTCTTTTTGGCCAACGTACTCTTTTACCTTCTTTAATGACGCCGGCGAAATATTTTTTAAGTCCCATTATCTGAGCCTCCTATTTACTAGCCTTATGAAGAGTTTGCTTATTACAATATTTACAAAACTTCATGAGTTCTAATCTTTTACCATTAGATTTGTTTACTGTCGTTACATAGTTTCTTGCTAAGCATTCGGAGCAAATTAAAATTACTTTTTCTCTCATCTTTGGCCTCCGCTATGTGAATTACAGTGTCACTACTATATCACTAGGAATTTTTGATGTAAACAACAAAAAAAGTACTTTTCAGCACTTTTATACATAAAACAAAGTATTTGAAGGTTAATTACTTAATAACTTTTTGGTTTTTCAAAATATATAAAACAGAAATCGCTGTAGCACCCACTAAAGCTACTACAGTAGCAATAACTATAATCGAAGATTGATCTAATTTTTGCTTTTCTTCTCTGACCTTTTGATGATTTGGATAATATTTGTTAACCAATGTTTTAATTACTTGACCAATTGTATAACCATCATCATAGCCATCTGGTCTAGCGTTGACATATTCTCTTTCCTCACTATCTAAAAGTAAATAATGCTGATAATACATTTCTCTAAAATCTTTTTCGCTAATGTCACAAACTGCAGGATGAGTTTCTATAAATCCTTCCCAATAATCTAAGAAAGGATGCTCCTCATTATTTCTAATTGCATAGGAAATTGCCAGGGTTTTTGCCTCAATTACGTCAGTTTTGACGGAATTTTTGCTAAATGCCCCAAACATCATAGGAACTAATAATAAAGGGAGAATGAACTTTTTCATATTATCTTTTTTGCTTAATCAATTTATTTGATAGATACATTATATACGAAACTAAGAAAGTATTTAATGGGATATTGAAAAAAGCCACGATAATTTGAGATACCAAAATAATGATAAATGTCGATCCAGAAAAGGCCCACCACTTCATTAATACCCCAAAAGCCACCATGATAGTCATCTCAATTACAAAACAAGCAAAGCCAATTGAGACTACATTAATATTAATTTCACGTTTTTTGAAATATCTAGAAACAAAAATCTGTGTAAACAAAGTTAAAATTAGTAGGATAAAAGAACCAACAGGTATTAAAATTCGATAAACAAGGGCCAAATCTACTTGATAATCAAGAGTGGAAAAAAGTGTTAAGCCAATTAATAAAAGAGCAAACACCACTACTTCAACTATTAACATTATTCTTTCATTCTTTATAACTTGAAATAACTTATATATAAAGAAGCTAGCAAAGCCTAATAAAGCATAAATAAAAGTGATTTGAAAAAATGGCGCTGAACCAAACATTTTTGGATCAAATATATAAAAGCCAACAATATCACTAGCGGCCCCAACTAATAAACCAAACCATGGGCCTAATAAGATAGATGAGAAAATAATTAAAGCTGGTCCACCAAAAGAAATACGAACAAAAGGTAAAACCGGAATATAATTAACCGCAAAGATTTTTTGAAATAAAGCAATAAGGATAATAAAAATGCCCGCAAGAGCAATTTTTTGTACCATAGATAGTTGATAGATACGTTTAAATCTCACCATTGTTAATCTCTTTTTTTACTAAGTTAGCAAATGCTAAACTGCCAGTAATTAAAATAACATCTTCTGGATATGTCTCTATTAAAGACTTAATCAAGGCAATATGATTACTATTAAACTTATAATCTTCTAGATATAAGAAATAATCGCTTTCTTCTCTAGCTCTAATGTGATTAAACGTTGTTAATAATAATTCTCCTAATAAACCAATCTCTGGAAGCATAGATGTAATATTTTTGTCTTTAAAAGATGCAAAAACTACGTGGATAGTTTTATCAGGAAACACTATTTCCATATCTTTTCTTAATTTTGCTATTGCGTCTGGATTATGGGCCCCATCAATTACAAAAGTTGGTTGTCCTTTAATTATATTAAATCTACTATCCAAGGTAGACTTTCTTAACCCCTCAAAAATAGCAGCCTCATTGACTGGATAATCACTTTTAAGAATATTTATTGCTTCAATAGCAATAGAGGCGTCCAAGACGCTAGAAAGTGATTTAGAAGGGATGATTAATCCCTCATAAGGAAAATAATTAAATAAATATCCTGCTTCAGTTAACTGAAGAGCGTGATAATGGTCAACTTTATATATCTTACTCTTAGTGGATTTAACTTTGTTCACTATTACATCTAAAGCGTCCCCTTCGATTTCCCCAATTAATAGAGGTACTTCATTTTTAATGATGCCTGCTTTATGAAGTGCAATCTCACTAATAGAGACGCCTAAGAAATTAGTGTGTTCACTAGAGATATTAGTGATGATGCTTAAAATTGGTTTAAAAATATTAGTGGCGTCCACTTCTCCACCCATACCGCATTCAATCACTGCGATATCAACTTTTTGATCAATAAAATATTTAAAAGCGATAAAGGTAATAATTTCAAAAGAAGACAAATCGAATTTATCAAAATATTTCTTATATTCTTTGAATATCTCTTCTACATAACTAAGAGAAATATATTCATTATTCACTCTTATCATATCTAACATTGATTCATAACAAGGAGATAAAAATAATCCTACTTTTCTACCGCTAGAAATATAAATGTTATTGATATAGTTACATGTACTGCCTTTTCCGTTAGTCCCAGTCACATGAATTGAAGGGACATCATATTTAAAAGATATCTTTTTTAAAAAAGAATCAAAGTTATCTCTTTGATAATCATTACGATTATAAGCACTAATACTTTCTAAAACGCTCATTTTATAAACCTTTATCTAACTCTCTTTGTAAATCGCGTTTTTTAATAGTCTCGCGCTTATCGTAGTTCTTTTTACCTTTTGCTAAAGCAATTTCTACTTTGGCTTTTCCTTTAGAGAAATATATTTTAGTAGGAACAACTGTATAGCCTTCGGTTTTAATCTTTTGAGCTAACCATCTAATTTGATGTTTATGTAAAAGAAGTTTTCTATTTCTTAAAGGGTCATGGTTAAATAAGTTCCCATGATCATAAGGCTTAATATACATATTAATTATTTCAGCTTCTTGGTTTCTAATAACTATATAAGAATCGTTAATTGTCGCCCCAGTCACTCTTAAAGATTTTATTTCTGTGCCTTTAAGCTCAATTCCAGCCTCCATGAAGTCACTTAAGAAATAATTGAAATGCGCTTTTTTATTGCTGGCAATAAGTTTAGTCCCTGCGCTTTTCATTATAATCTCCTAAACGGTCCTTTAAGACGTCTAACTTCATCGAGTACATAAGTGATTCATTATAAGCATTAACAAAAGCTTTTTGATCTTTAAATGGCACTAGATAACTTGCTAAATAGAAGGCCACTAAAGCAATAACTCCATATAAGATATAAGTAATTGGCGAAGCTAATTCTAAATAGTCTAAAGCAAAGATGCTACCGGTGATAATAATGCCTACTCCAATAAAGCCCATGAACGAATTCTTAGTCATACCCACTAAAGTAGATAAGTAGTTTTTAAATTTCATGCGCTTACCAACTCCAAAGATGATAGCCTCACCCACAAGAATAATAACTACCATAATAGGCATTATCCATTCCGCACCTTTTCCAAACCATGTATGATGGAAATAATATCGTAAGGCTAAATAGACTACTGGGCTAGCCACGATCAAGAAATTAAGCGTACTTAATATAGCGGCCGCTTTTCTAGAATGGTTTTTAGCAATGCAAGAAATAATAAATGGTACGAATAAAGCACAAATGAATAAAAGCACGATAATATTAATTAATAAGTACATGCCGTGCCTATTATCTCTAAATAGAGGGAAGACAAATAATGCTATAGTAACGGCAATTAATGCCATAAATATTTTGGCTAATGATTTACTAATCGCACTACTAGTCATTGGTTTAGGTTTACTTACTTCTATAGCATCATCTCCTAGTTGAGGATGTTTATAGTGTTTCCATTTATTCATGACTGGCAAATAGAAGAAAGCTGCCATTAATAAACCTATAGTTCCAGTTCCTAAAAACATAATGCTTTCCATAACCGCATAACCTAGTAAAGACAAACCAATAAGAACAAAAATAAGGGCAAACCTAGGATCTTTTTTGAGTAGACGGATAAAACAGTAGAAATAATAAACAATGAATAAGAAAAGGAATAAAACTCCCAAAATGCCAAAATTCATTAAGGCTTGAATATAACCTGAATGGGCAGACAAGGTCAGCATAGGATTTCCTCTATAAGCGTTCCAGAAACCACCAATAATGTGATTAGAATTTTTAAATCCAAATCCAAATAACAGATTAAGTGGGTGCTCCCCAATATAATAAATAGAACTTGACCAGGTAAAGGTTCTATCGCTTAATGTTCCATATTTAGCAACAGCAAAATTGTTATAGATAAATTTAAAAAACAAAGATAATCCACCGAGGTCATAATTAAGACTACACACAAATAAGGTGACAGCACCAACGAAGAAGCTAAGGTAGATGGTAAGTAAAACTAAACCTCTGGCGTGACTTTTTCTGATAATAAAAACAATCTCAATTAAGAAATAAATAGCTAATGAAGAGAACATAACGGCCACTGCAGTAAGAGAAGCCACAACGCAAACAAAGAAGCCTAAATATAAAATCACAATATAGGAGAAAACATTCTTCTTAAAATAATTAAGTGCAAAGCAAGAATAGATGCCTAACAAAAGCATCAAACTAAACATATTTGGATTCCAGAATAAGGAATTAATAAATACTGGTAATCCCTTTGCAGATAAGTTAAACATGATGGCATCAAATTCTTTAATCCAAGAGTAAACCGTAGCGAATAAACAGATAAGAATAATAATTACATAGAAAACTTTAAGTTTCCTGATAGAAGGATGATTTTTATTAAAATAAAATAGGAGCGAATAAACAGCGAGCAAGTAAGTCATTAAAGATAAAGTTTGAATAATCTTATCCCAATTAGTAACGTGATATTCAAAATGCTTCATCCCGTCTAAAGTAACACCTGTGAACTGCCATATCGCAATACACCCTGCCATAAAGCAAATCATTAATACTGAGGCTAAAACATAATCTAGAGAGGCATTGTTCTTTATATGCTCGATAAGGAAATACGATAAATAGCATCCCATCGCTAAAGTAAAGTACATAAAAAATAAGGCGCTCGATAATGAACTGGTAGGATTACTTGATAGAAATCCTACATCCTCTAAAATGAGGCAGGTTGCAAATATCGCAACGTATAATAATATATTGGACAATGTAAATTTTAATTTACCCATTCGAATATGATTATAATGATATGTACTCTAATTGTCTAATTATTATTTAATAATTGTTTAATTAGTGTTTTTATTAAAAAAATCAAACAAAAAGAAGCGTTAAGGGGGATTAACGCTTCTAAGGGGATTTATAAGATACTAGATCTTATACCATTAATTTGGAGACAACTTCCTCAACTTTTGCTCTATCGCAATTAAAGGAAATTGCGAATTCATCGAATAAAATCGATTCAGCATCTTTTAACATTTGTAAATCAGTAGGGCCTAATTTAACAAGTTGTCCATGTGAATTGTAATAATTGAAGAAATATAATTGTCTAGATAAATAGGCGAGATCATAGACATTACCACTTAATAATTTCTTCTTATACAAATCTCTTCTTTGTTTAGTGTTGCTGATAAAACCAGCTTCAACGGATTTCATATAGTTAATGACTTCCTTAGCCTCTTTTTCATCCATAACAGAACGAATAATGTTTTCTGTACGAGACTTTAAAACGTAGATATTTTCTTTTGGATTTTTACGGGACACAATCACAAAATATGGGTTTCCAGCAATCTCAGTTTCTCCGACAATCGTGGAAAGTCCTTCACGGCAATGAACAACGATTTCATTAACTTTGAATTCCATGGTTTAATTATGCCAAAAAAATAGTATTTTTTCAATTACTTTTTTTTAGCCAATTTTGAAAAGTATTGATGTATTCTATATTTTTTTAATGTTTTTGATTGACTTATATACACTACATTTTGAATATAAAAAGGCCTAATTTGTTTAGGCCTAATGTGAGTTTTTTTAAATTACAAGCTACGCAATTTTTGGTAACTTCCAAATATCTTTAACGTAAGATTCAATGGTGCGGTCGCTAGAGAAGAATCCACTACTAGCGATATTTATTAAACACATAGTAGCCCATTTATCCTTGTCTTGATAGAGCTTACTAGCTTTTTCTTGGGCCTCGATATAACTTGGTAAATCTTTAAGGATGAAATATTGATCATTATTATTCATAATCTCATCAAAAATCATTCTGAATTTATCAGGTCTATAACTTGTCCATTCACCTTCAAATAAGGAATCCATAATCGCTTTGATTCTTGAATCAGAGTTATACATATCCCAAGGAGAATAACTACCATTACGACATAATTCTTCAACTTCTTCGTTCTTTAAGCCGAAGATTACAGCGTTTTCTTCGCCTGCTAAATCAACAATTTCAATATTCGCTCCATCTAAAGTTCCTAAAGTAATGGCCCCGTTCATCATAAACTTCATATTTGAAGTTCCACTGGCTTCTTTTCCGGCGGTGGAAATTTGTTCCGAAATATCCGCTGCAGGAATAATCATTTCTGCTAAAGAAACACCATAGTTTTCAATAAAGACTACTTTTAAATATGGAGAAACATCTGGGTCATTATTCACAACCTTAGCGACTGCTAAGATTAATTCAATAATCTTTTTTGCATAAATATAACTTGGAGCGGCTTTTGCACCAAAGATATAAGTATGAGGATAGATTCTAAAATTAGGGTCATTCTTCATTCTTTGATATAAGTAAATGATATGGAAGACATTCATTAATTGTCTCTTATAAGCGTGTAAACGCTTAACTTGAACATCAAATATGGAATTAATATCCACATCAATGCCATTATGCTCTTTGATATATTTAGCGAGTTTGACTTTATTTTCGAGTTTGATATCTTGGAATTCTTTGATTACTTTCTTATCAGTCGCATATTTCTTAAATTCAGAAATCTTAGACATGTCGGTAATCCATTTATCGCCAATTTTAGAAGTGATCAAATCTGCAAGTCGAGGATTGGAATTTAATAACCACCTACGATGAGTAACTCCGTTAGTTTTGTTATTAAATTTCTCAGGCATATATTTATAGAATTCTTTAAATGTTGTGTTCTTTAAGATTTCTGTATGTAGAGCAGCCACTCCGTTTACTGAGAAAGCGGTATAAATCGCTAAATTGGTCATGTGGATTTGTCCGTCTTTAATAATATTCATCGCATAGCGGTCCCAATCAGGAATGCCGGCAGCGTTCATTTCAATATTAAATCTACGATTAATTTCTTCGATAATCATGAAGATACGAGGAATTAATGTTTGCACATAATTAATTGGCCACTTTTCTAAAGCTTCCACCATAACTGTGTGGTTAGTATAAGCCATACATTTACTGACTTCTTCCCAAGCATCAGCCCATTCCATATCATATTCATCTAACATGATTCTCATCATTTCTGGAATTGCTAAAATTGGATGGGTGTCATTTAATTGGAAGACATATTTTTTATGAATACCCTTAAGGGTACCATGGTGTTTATAATAAGAAATTAAAGCGCTTTGTAAACCAGCAGAGACCAAGAAATATTGCTGTCTAAGTCTTAAAATACGTCCCGCTTCTGTAGAATCATCAGGATAAAGACCGTGACATAATTCTTCAATGGCGTTACAGTACTCTTTAAAAGGCATATTCTTTGGTAAAGAATGATTGGAAGGCTCAGCATTCCAAAGTCTTAAAGTGTTAGTGACATTATTTCTATATCCAATAACAGGCATATCGTATGGAACCGCTCTCACACAAACTGCATCAGCGGTTCTAATGCCGTAGGTTCCGTCTTTCTTTTGATAAGATTCTGGATGTCCATAGAATTTCACTTCTACCGCATATTTAGAACGTCTAACTTCCCAGACATTACCATTAACTAACCATTGATCAGGTAACTCGACTTGCTTGCCGTCTTTAATTCTTTGTTTAAAAAATCCATATTCATAACGGATACAGTTACCATTACCAATATAACCTAAAGAAGCAATAGAATCTAAGAAGCAAGCAGCAAGTCGACCAAGACCACCATTACCAAGTCCAGCGTCACTTTCTTCATCTTCTAAGGTATTGATATCAATACCTAATTCTTCTAAGCCTTCCTTAACCATTTTATATAGGCCAAGGTTTTGAATATTGTTATTAAGCATTCTGCCCATTAAGAATTCCATAGAGAAATAAATCAAAACTTTCTTTCCCTTAGTGGTACTTTCTAAATGAGTGTTATTCCAGTCGACATTCGCGTAGTCTCTAATCATTTCACCTAAAATGGTGTATTGTTCATTAACTCCACTATCTTTTACTTCAACACCATAACGTTGAAGTAAACGTTCTTGAAATTCCTTCTTAAAATTTTGTTTGCTACTAAACATAGTAAAACTCCTTTTTATTTATTTAAATAAATATTATTTTCTTTTTTCTTTAAGTTTGAAGATGCATGCTCCCATAGAAGCAAGCTTGATATTTAAATAGCCATAAAATGTATTTATTGGACCACCATTATATTGGTTCGCACCACCATAAATATCTTTATCGCTATTAAATATTTCTTCGTATATTCCTTCAACTTCCACAGGAATACCAAAATTATCATAGTAATTGGTAGTCATGTTGAAGACAAAGATTAAAATTTCATCATCCACTCTACGAGTGAATGCAAATACACTATCGACATTATTATCAACAATAAGCCACTTAAATCTTTCTGGGTTATGTTCTTGATAATACATCGCCTTATGAGCGCGATAAATTAAGTTAAGGTCATGATATAATCTAGAAATAGAATCATGCGCTGGGAACTGTTTTAAATGCCATGGAAGAGATTTGTTCTCATTCCATTCATCAAAGCTAGCGAATTCATTACCCATGAAGTTAAGTTTCTTTCCTGGGTGAGCGAATTGATAAGTAATTAAATTTCGTAAGAACGCAAATTTTTGATAATAATCTCCCCACATTTTATTTAATAATGTGCCTTTTCCATGTACGACTTCGTCGTGAGAGAATGGAAGCATAAAGTTATCGCTATAGAAATAGGCCATAGAGAATGTAAGTTTATTATGTTCATATTTCTTATAAATTGGGTCTAAAGCGTAATACTTCAAAGTATCATTCATCCAACCTAAATCCCATTTATAGTCAAAACCTAAGCCGTCTTGTTCAGTTGGTTTAGTAACTCCTGGAAAATCACTACTATCTTCGGCAATCATCATCACTTGGTCATGATATAAATGCATCTTGCCGTTAAGACGTTTAATAAATTCCACCGCTCCATCATTACGGCCGTCATTTTTATTGCCATTCCAGAAGATTAAATTACTAACCGCATCAATTCTAATGCCATCCGCATGATAATAATCAACAAAGAAGTTCACCGCACTCATTAAGAATGATCTTACCGGATCTTTACCTAAATCGAATTGATAACTTCCCCACTGGGAAACACGATGTTCATTATTATATTCAAATAAATATCCACCATCATAATTAGCTAAACCCCAACTGTCAGTCGCGAAATGTACTGGAGCAAAGTCCACAATAATACCAATTCCTTCTTGATGGAGTCTATCTACTAGAGACATAAATTGATATGGATTACCGTATCTTGGGTCAATAGAGAAGAATCCAGTAGCTTGATAGCCCCAGCTACCAGTAAATGGATGAGCGACTACAGGCATCACTTCAATATGGGTAAAACCCATACCTTTGATATATGGAATTAATTCATCAGCGATTTCTTCATAAGATGAGAATCTATCTCCATGATTTTTAAGCCAACTACCTAAATGCATCTCATAAATTGATACAGGTTTATCAAAATTTCGATCTCTACCTTTTAAGAATTTCTTATCATGCCAGGCAAAGTTTTCTACATCGAATGTTCTACTGCATGTATTTGGGGCGACTTCACAGAAGAAAGCATATGGGTCAATCTTATCAACATATTCTCCTTGAGCGTTTTTAAAGTGATATTTATATGATTGATAATTTGTAACGCCTGGCACAAATACTTCCCAAACTCCACAACTATCAATCTTGTTCATTTTACATGAATAAATATCCCAGTTATTGAAATCCCCAATAACCGAAACATCATCCGCACATGGAGCGTATAATCTAAAGACTACACCATCAGCTCCGTCTTGTTTAACAAAGTGCGCACCAAAATATTTATAGGCATCAATACTTTGTCCCATTAAGTAGTTAGAAAAATCATATCCCATAAAAATCACCGAACTAATTATATAATATGCTTCTTATTTTTTTAATAAAAATAATATGAAAGTATATATCTATAAAACAAATAATATACACTTATTTTATTATTATAAAATACTGTGAACTTGTGCAGAAAATGCACAGGTTGAGTTTAGTCGAAAAATTCGACAGAGCAAGTTTGTACAAGAAAATGCACTAACTTAAAGCATAGGTGCGATAAACGCACATATGGGTAAGCAATATGCAAAAAATGCAAATTCCTTTTTTATTGAACTTATGTGCAAAATTTTCACAAAAGTAATGTGCGGAAAACGCACTTTAGTAAAAAAGTTACCGAGATTTCTCGGCAACTCATATATATTATTTAAACCATTTATAATCTGGGTATTTAATTCTCTTAGTCCAGTTATGGTCTTTGAGTTTCCATTCCCAGTTAGGGGATCCCACTGTTCCTGGATAATTCATTCTCGCTTTATTATCTAGCTTCAATAAATCTTGAAGTGGGAAAATAGTCATTAGAGATGGAATAGTGAATATATATTTCACTATCTCATCATATAATTTCTTATCATTAGTGACCCCTAATCTTTTCTTAATAAAGGCTTTTTGGTCATCGTTAAGATTCAAGAACCAGCCATATAAAGTTTCATTATCATGAGTCCCTGGATAGACAATTTGTCTATTGGTGCTTTCATTATTTAAATCAAATATTGTGAATTCACTAATAAACATACCAGGAAGATTAAATCGATCTCTAAGCTCTAATACTTCTGGTCTTAAATCGCCTAAATCTTCAGCGATTAATTCGGTATTAGGGTATTTCTTAAATAGCTCATTAAAGTATTCATCTTGAGGCCCAATTTTCCATTCGCCGATTCTAGCGTCACTCGCGTCTCCTGGAATGACATAATATGTATCAAAGGCTCTAAAGTGATCGATTCTTAAAATGTCACATAAATTCATTAAATAGCCAACACGGTCCACTAATAACTTATAGTTATCTTCTTTCATTTTTTTGAAATTATATATTGGAGTGCCCCATAGTTGACCAACATCACTAAACGCGTCAGGTCCTACTCCACCTACTTCAAATAATTTGTTATCAGGACCTATAGAAAATTGATCTCTATTAAGCCAGCATTCTACCCCGTCAAAACCAACGTAGAAAGGCATATCACAAATTAGTTTAATCCCTTTTCTTTTCGCGTAACTTAAAACGTGCTTCCACTGCTTTAAAGCCACGTATTGCATATATATCACAAAATTAATTTCATCTAACAATTTTACAGGTGGACAGGTGTGGGTAAGATAGTAGTCTCTATCTTCAGGCCTCCACTGGTTCCACTGCTTATTATCGTTATGCCATTTGAATACTTCAAATGTCGCATAAGGCATGACCCATTTATTTCTCACTTTAAATTTATGAAGAGTTTCTGGTTGTTTCTTCATAAATTTTTTATAGGCTTTATATAAATATTTCTTTTTATATTCACCAACATTAAAGAAATCAACACTACTAGTATGTTCTAAATAAGCAGGAACTCTTTTAATAAATCCTTGTTTGGCTAATATATCTAAAGATATATTTCTAAACTCTAACGCATTAGAGCAAGTTGACATATAAGGAGAATATCCTGGCCCTAATGGGTTAAGAGGTAATACTTGCCAATACTTATATTTATTTTTAGCAAGCCAATCAATAAACTTATAACATTCCTCACCAAAATCACCAATGCCGTGTCTAGAAGGGAGAGAAGACACCGCAAGTAAAACACCTAATTTCTTTTCCATAATATATTTATATATCCTTATCAATTAATTTAATATTAAATCTAATTATAAATAATATCAATATGATTGGGACAAAAATTATTAATTACGATGTTTATTAATTAATAAAACAAAAGGCAGTCCATATAGAACTGCCGAGTTATAGTAATCACTTGCTATATATTAATTACGAGTGATGATGAAACGGTTGTTGAAGTTACAGTAATATTCAATACGATGTTTATTGTCATCAATTGGATATTCATCTCTGACTTGTAAATTATAGAGATAATGTGCCTCGTAGTAATCAAACATATAGTTTACTGCTTCTGATCTAGAGGCGAACATTGACCTTTTAAGTTTAACAGGTCTTCCCTGAACAATCGCTTCAAGGGTATAGTATTTCATTTGTATTACCTCTCTTTCAGTAGTTTATCGTCGTGCTTAGGACGAGAGGTATTACCAATGAAGAACATTATTCTAGTCCTTTTTTTAAATTAGTCAATAGGATTACAAAAGAATTTTATCTATATATAGATAACAAAAAATTATATTAAAAATATTTTTCAAATTAAAAGCGATCCAAATGGACCGCTTATTTAAT
>DGHZ01000067.1:0-1181 GCA_002392945.1 Caryophanales bacterium UBA3835
TGTGGCTGTAACAATGAACCAAGTGTAACTCCACCAAGTGAGAATTATTTTACTGTTACTTACCTTGCTAACGGGGGAAGTGGAAATACTTTTTCCGAATTAGTAAAAGAGAATACTGAATACACTATTAAAGATTTTATGTATGAAGCACCAGTTGATAAAGAATTCAATAGCTGGGTTATAGATAATAAAGTCTATGCTCCAAAAGAAAAAATCACGATTATAAAAGATATTGATATCATTGCCACTTATAAAGATAAAAGTGAAACTGAAAAAACCTATACTGTGACATTTAATCCAGGAAAAGGAAGTGGCTATATGGCCCCAATCGTGGTAGAAGAAGGATTTTCAATTCAACTACCAGTTTCCACATTCACTCCTCCATTAGGAGAAATCTTCTATCGTTGGGGAGATGAGGTTACTACTTATAAAGAAAAAGCCTATGTCACAATAAATGAAGATACAGAGTTTACTGCTTATTACGTAAAAAACGGTAAAGAAACATATACAGTGAGTTTTGACTCTAATGGAGGAAGCGGAGTAATGAATCCAGTAGAGGTTGAAGAAGGATTATACACTCTTCCTGAATGTACATTTACCGCTCCTAGTAATAAGACTTTTGACTATTGGTCAATATCAACCGGTTCTACACATTATCAAGTTGGTCAACAAATTAATGTCACTAGTAATGTTACTGTATCGGCTAATTGGAAAAATATCACTCCTAATAAATACACAGTGAGTTATAACTCAAACGGGGGAAGTGGATCTATCCCTAGTGTCACAGTAGAAGAAAATACTTGGATTTATCTTGAATATAATTCTTTTACCGCTCCTAGTAATAAAGAATTTGATTGTTGGACAATTAATAATTCATCTTATTCAGAACACCAAGCCTATAAAGTAGTGTCTAATGTGACTGTCTACGCTAAATGGAAAGATAAAGAAGACATTCCACCTGAAGTAGACTGGGAAGATGATAAAGTGATGCTTGAATGTGGATTTTATAATATGGGTGTTCCACTAAATGAAGATGACCCAGTAGAAATTAAAACCACTTTAAGTGCCGATTCCTCTAGTTGGTTTAATACCACATTTGACGGAGATGTCGATAATAATTATAGATATATCTATAAGAACTCTTGTTCTGATGGGCCAAAAGGTCATAAATGTTCAGTCCA
>DGHZ01000067.1:1282-8207 GCA_002392945.1 Caryophanales bacterium UBA3835
TCTCCATATTTCACTCATACCGGAGCAAAGTTAGAATTCCGTATTGGTATTAATGGAGTTTATAACAATTCTGAAAAACCAGACAAAGGAAAAGATACATTCCATATCTATATGTTTGGAGATAATAACGTCTATTTAGGAAAGGCAGTTATTAAAGAAGGATCCGTTAATACTTCTACAAACGAATTAAAAGTGTATTACACAGAATCTAACTGTGCATCAGTAAAATTCTTTGAATTTAGATGTAACGCTCTGCCATATAAATCTAGCCAATGCTATAACGTTGGAATTAGCTACTGTAACGTTAAATCCTGGGAAAGAGCGTAACTTTATTAAGCTTCATTAGAAGGTGCATCAGATGCATCTTCTTTTTTGTTTCTAATTCTCAATATTAGTTCAATTGCTATTAAAATAACCGCTAGTAAGAAGAAAATCGCATATAAAATAAAGTGAATAGAAGCCTTATTAATAATAGCAGCATAAACACTTATTAAAGTGGAAGCGGTAATAGAGGCAACTCCAAACATAGAGAAAGCAAAACTTAGTTGCTTATTATCTAAAAACCTCTCCACTAAGATGGAGTTAATAATAGATAATAATCCAATAGCGAGTATCACAATATTAATAATATTGACTATAGAGATATTACTTTCCATAGTCTTTTTAGCGACTACACTACTGGAGATAACAAAATATAATCTTTCTAATATCGCTACTCCAATAGGAATAATAGAAACACTAAATAGAAGCATCTTTTTATCTTTATTCATTAAAATGAAGCTCACTAAACAAGACACCATAATTAAAGCAATAAAGAAATAATCGATCTTATAAATAATTCCTATGGTTTTTAAATAGACAGTTGGACCTTCTTGTTGAGATATATATCTCACAAAGCCGTTCACTTCAAATAGTCTAAAGAAATAAGCCGCGAACACTAATAAGATTCCAAAGATTGAAAAATATTTAAATAATCTATTCATAACGCAAATAGAATACTACAATAGATAAGGAAAAAGGAAGATATATAAATATATGTTATTTGGAAAAGAACTAGCCCATGATGAATCTTACATCAAAGAATATGGGGATTATAAGATTGTTGGCTCATATACAGTCTATGAAGCCCACATTGAAAAAATGCATGACAAAGAAGGAAAGTTAATGACTAATAAAGATGGCTCTCCTCGATATCGATATATCGATGATAGAGACCTATCCACCTTAAAAGAAGATAAATTAGTTAAAGAAATCAGACCAAACTTCTATAAAGATGTTTATCAAGTCAATGGTGATTACGTTGAAAAAGTCGAAAAAGAAGACGGTAAAAAAATCTACTTTGTAGTTGATCCTAGTAAAGTTAAAACCTTAGCGAAAGACACTAGAGCAATTATTAAAAATGGAACATATAGAGTTCTTCAAGAAGTTGGCTACGTTTTAGTAGATGATTACGATATCGAAAATCCGAAAGTGATCGCGGTAAGAAAATTTAAAACTGAAGATCACGCCACTGAAGCTAAAGAGATTGTTAGAAACAAACTCAAAAGAATCACTGGAGAGGATTAAGAATAACTGGGATATCCAGTTTTTCTTTTATTTTTTTAAAGTGCAATTATAGCTTTATAATGTGTAACTTTTGTTATACAATATTAGCAAGAGGTCATCACCATGAAAAAAAGTTCATTAATTCATACACGCGTTTCTCCTGAAGTAAAGCAAGAATGTGATAACATTTTTTTAAAATTAGGAATTACCACTAGTTACGCTATTACATTATTTTTAAATCAGGTCTCTTTAAGAAAGGGAATTCCTTTTGATGTAGTTCTTCCTGAAAAAGAAGATCTTGTCGCATTTGCAGAAAATGTTAGCACTGTAGATTCTGGTAAACCTAGTGAAAAAGCAAAAGAAATAATGAAAGTATATGCTGATGGAATTATTGACTTCGAAACAGCGGAATTTGCTATTATGAGGTTGCATAAATGAGTAGAGATGATTCTTATCTATATCCAGATGTAGATGTCTTAAAAAATAAAAGAGGAATAAAAAATCAGAAAGATTTAGATGCTCTAGAAGAAGATATCGTTCCTTTAAGAATGATAAAATTAAGAAAAGATGGGCTTACAATTAAAAGTGTTTGCGACATCAAAATTATTCATAAATGCTTATTTGATTCTATTTTTGATTGGGCTGGAGAATACAGAACTATCACAATGTACAAAAAAGAACCAATCTTAAACGGATGTTCTGTTGACTACACTCCTCACAGTTACATTGAAAAAGAAATGAATGATTTAGAAAGCAAATTTTTATCTATTGAATGGTCAAATTTGTCAAACAAAGAGAAAATAATCCAAGTTTCTAAAATTGTTCAAGAATTATGGCAAATTCATTGTTTTAGAGAGGGTAATACTAGATCAACAGCAATGTTTTTGTATTTTCTTATAAAAACAGTTGGGTTACATATAAATATAGATTTTCTAGGAGACAATGCAGTATTTTTTAGAAATGCATTGGTGCTTGCTTCTTTATATAGTGCATCTAAGCCAGAATATTTGATTAATATTATTACTGAAGCAACAACTGTTAAAAATAAATCAGCTAATAAATATGAAACAATTGATGGCTATGAGGTTGATAAATATAGCTATACAAATCATACGATAGAAAGAATCAAAACAATTGAAAAACCATCCGATTGGAAGAAATAACTATAATGTTATTCAAAAATAGTAATCATTAAGAAAAGAAAAATAGATAACATGTATTTTGTGTACTAATTTTTGTCAATTTGATATACCACAATATATCGTTTTGGCTATTTTAGGTACACAAACTTATAGCAAAAAAAAGACCAAATTTAGGTCATTTTCTTATATGTTGCGTCCAACATATTGAATGGTAATTACTATCACTATTTATATGATTTTATGCTTTCCCTATAAAACTCATCGTCTAGCTTCTGTCTGGCTTCTTTTAATGATATAGGTTTACCACCTTCAGCAACTTCTTTTTCTGATTCATATATCGCTTGATCGATTTTTTCTTCTATAGTTTTATATTTTGCTTTTTTCATAAAATAATACTTTCATCGTTTTTTATACTGTAGTACGAAATTTACTATTTTTAAACACTGTTAATACAAACTAGATGTTTCTATATCGTATATCTTATACTCAATAGTTCCTTGGTAATCAGGGAACTTTTCTTTTAAATATTCAACTTCCTTAAAAGCATTAACTTCACTAGCGGTTTTTTCATCCACTATATCAAGGATATTATGTTTAATTCTTTTAACTATTGGATTTGAATATAAAAATCCTTCATTATGAATAACTGCGTGAATCGCTCCACAGTGGGTGTGACCCATAATTAAAATATGATTAATATGTAAATGCTCTATCGCATAAGAGATACTTGCTAGTTCGCCTTCATTAATTACATTACCTGCGGTTCTAATTACAAATATCTCTCCTAAGGAACAAGATAAAATTTTTTCAGGGACCACTCTAGAATCAGAACAACACACCACTATTAAACTAGGGTGTTGCCCTTTTACTAAACTATCTCTAGTAGCCTTTAACTCTTTATTGCTATCTATTTCTGATAAAAATTGTTTATTCTTTTGAATAATGTTCATAAATTAATTATTAACATATTCAGTCTGTGTCTTAAATATTGGATTAGTAAATGTTGCAGTAATTGCGCTAGTTTCACTATCTAAAGTCACAGTAGCGGATTCCTCCACTAACGTAGTAGGTACTTGTTCGTATTCAACATATGTTAATAGAATCAATTTACCAACGCATTCTGTTAAATCATCATTCCATGTATATGTAAGTGTGAGGCATTGACTTCTTATACACATTCCAAAATTATCAAGAATCACTGCACTTAAATCTTTTTGAAGAACTACAAATAAACTTTTGTGACAATGTTTACATGTTGTTTTAAGATATGTGAACATATCAATGTCTTGATTGTTATAATACTTAAACATAACATATGCATAACTGCATTCTTTAAGCATTTGTTCTGAGGAAATAACAGTAAATTTAGTATTAGCATCGAGTTGTTCGTGTTCACGATTTGGGAAAGAATACACAGTATCCACAACTTTGGAATCAACTTCTACTCTAGTAACATAGAAATAATGCTCTTTCATATATTCTGGATCATCATGAATATCTTCTGGCATTGTTTCATCAGTTAATGCTAAATAGGTCATGTCATAAGTTTTTTTAGTAAGAGTGTATTCTAGAACATAGAAACATGTATTATCTTCTAAATAATGTTTATTTCCTTTAGTGGCAAATGTAATTTCACTAATTTGCCCGTCAACTGGAGCATCTATAAAATGTGTATAGAATTTTCCATCTTTACCAGTAATACCTGGCGATGCTGGAGCGCTAGAAGCATAATTATTTATATATTTTTTCCCTGTTTTTGGATTTATATATATCTTTCTATCCAATAATTCCTCATAATCTGGATGATAAACTTCAAAGCCATATTCTTCATATAAACCATGCGTAAAGCTAGCGCATTCAGTGCAGAAACCATGGTCATTATGAATAGCGTGACTATGTTTTTCTAACACTTTGCCACAATCATCACAATAATCGGCATGGAATTGCTCACTATACCAATATTGATGAGTGCCATGAGAATGATTACAAACTGGAGCAGCAATTTTACTAGTAATTGAGGTTGTTCCAATATCTTTGACAGTCATTTTTCTTAAAGAAGTGATTTCTCCATTTTCCACAACAATTGGACAAATAAATCTGAAATCTAATCTAGAAGATCCACTACCCCAATATTGTCTATCATAGGTATGAGTTTCTTCGTTATATTTAAATTCAAAATCTCCAGAACCGATTGAGAATGTATGAGCGTATAATCTCATTTGTTCTAATACTGAATATTTAACGTCAATATTCTGGAATTGATAATTATCTGGAACAATATATAGGCTTCTAGACTCTTTTCCATCTGTGGCAGCCATTAAATATTGTTTAGCTTCTTCATCATATAATTGAGCATTTACAATATTGACATTACTTAATAAAGTAACTTTATCTTCATTAATAACTGCGTTAGATAAATCTATATAAGTTCGAAGTTCAGCAAGAACTCCTGCTCCTGATAAAGCGTCATAAATTTGATTTCTTAAAAATGATGACTTTTCTTGGTCTTGCAATAATTCAGACCAACTTGAAACTGAATATATAGATAAAACTAATTCTAAAGAAGTATATACTTCACCAGTAAAGGAAACAGTTTGTTCCAAATCTCTTTCAGTAAACTTTATTACGCTTTTAGCGTTGCCATTAGCAAGTAAAGCAACTGGACGATCATAATACTTACTATAATAAGGCGTTTCTGGAGTATAAACTTGAGAATGCTCTAAAGTAAAGCTCTTACTATTTAATAAAGTTTTTAATGCAGTATTAAGTTTTGGATATTTCTTCACTAATTCGTAGTTATCTTCGTATTTATAAGCTGGATCTCCACCTATAGAATAAGAATAGCCACAAATACATGTATAGGTAGTAACTCCTTCTTTTTCTACGACATCAAAAGCGTGAGCAGCTTCTCCACCTTTAACATCATGTCCACAAGTCGCAGGATGCCAGTGAGTGGTTTCATTATATTCATAATCTTCACTAAATGTATGTTCATGCCCAATAGGAGGGATATCAACAGTATGTGTTTGAACTTCAAAATATTCTTTAGAGAATGTAGCGGTATATACTCCTACTCCATCACTACTTTCAGTTGGCTCTGTAGTTACTTCATAAGTAGAGTTAACTGTCTCACTATCAACGTGACTACTATTTAGTTCACACACTCTTCTAGCGGTGCATTTAGAATAATCACTAGCCCAAGAATAAGATGGGCTTCCCCACTTATGTTCATGTTCTGGTTCTGGGCTACTTCCACAACTAGTTAACGCCATAGCAAAAATGGATATGCCAAATAGAAGGTTCATTTTTTTCATATTATATACCTCGAATATCTATATCAATTATATTCAAAATTGATATTGCTGTAAATATAGCACAACAATATATTTATGTGATGCATGCGATTCTTTTTTCTAATAGTTTTTTACTTTCTTTATAGTGGTTTCCCAATAAAAACAGTCAGAAAACTATTCAAAGAATTTTATAGTGTGGCACTTATGTGACACATACGCATATAATATGTATTCGAGGTCATAAATTATGAAAAAAGGACACATTATACTATCTAGCGCATTATTATCACTTCTTTTGGGTTTAGGGATTGGTTTAAACACTAGTATTAAAACAAACACAAATATTGAAACAAAAGCAGAAGAAGAAAAAGTTGAATATATCTATCTTGATTGCTCAAAGCCAGTTTCAGATGGTTATTCATTTTTCCATCCATATGTCATATTTGGTGGAGGCGCTAATGTGAGTGATTACATGATGGAATCAGTTAAAGATAATGTCTATAAATATCCTATTCCACAAGGTGCGACACTTGTTAATTTTGAAGACCATTATGGAAATGAAATGGTCAAATCGGAAATGTGGTATGACAGTCATAACTGGTCAATTGATATTCCAGAAACCAAAAGAACTTTCTATATAACTGGATATAACACTATAGGAACAATTTCAGAACCTGATGCTTTCTATGGTGAATGGAGAAATAATTACGATATGCCTGATGAAGAAGGATATTACATAGTTAACAGTTCTAACAGTTACAAATATGAAGGTGCGATTAAAATGGATGAAGGTGTCTCCGGAGATAAAGCACAAACCATTCTATATCACGGAACAGAAGATCAATATATTAAAGTGAGATCGTATATAGGTAACACTGATACCACATATCCTAGTAGTGGCAAAGGATATAAATTTTCTAGTGACAAAGATGTTAACGTCTATAT
>DGHZ01000050.1 GCA_002392945.1 Caryophanales bacterium UBA3835
GTAATTTTTAGTTTGATAGATTATTCAAATAAGTCTGGATAATTACTCTTGAAGTAATCATAGACACTTTGATCGTGATATTTGATATCCATTTTCTTTAACCAATATTCTTTGCTTAAAGAAGAATAGCTACCGGTTTCAGCGACTTTAGTGGTGATTTCAGAAGTAACAGCATTTAAGAATTCTAGACCACGACTTGTAGCATAGCTACCAGTGGATTCAGAATTTCTTAATTTCACATCTTTAGCAGCTTCGATGACTTGGCAGATGTAATATGCACTTCCATCGTCATAGACGATATCATTGATATAGTCACTACCAGCATAGTTTCCTTCAAATTTGAGGAAGTAAGCACCATTGATGGAGCAGAGATATTTGTTTTCGTCTGCGGCCTTTTCTTTTCTGATTTCCCAAGTGCCGCTTTCTTTAGTATAACGGTCAGTAGCAGCTAATAAGCCTTTATTTTCGTTAGCTGGTTTCCATTGAAGGATTGGGTCAGTAGCGTTTTTCGCTTCTAATTTATTATTCGCAACACCGAGTTGGAATAAATTAGTTTTAATAGTGCCATTACCATCTAGAGATGGACCATTCTTTTGAACGTACCAACCTTTAGTGATAGCTTCAACTTGGCTTAAAGAAATTCTTTCTTGATCAAATCCTTCTTCAGGAGTGACAGTTCCATTTGATGTGAATTTGTTTCTTAAAGAGGTATCGATTTCTTCAAAGCTTTTAGCGCTTAAGAATTCATCATAATCTTCGACCAAATCACCATAGGTGGTGTTTTCATAATATTCTTTGCCTTGTTTTTTGGCATATTTGAAGGCGTCAGAACGTGATTCGTGGATTCTAGCAATAATTTGTTCTGCTTTCCAATAATCAGCGCTAGACTCATCTGTTACTAGAGTAACAGTACTTGGATCATAAACTTTTAAACCCTTAGAGATTTCTTCATATTTTTCAAAGATTTCAAAGTATGGGTTATTGCTATGATTTTCATCAACGTAGGCGTAATAATCACCTGTTGGTGCATGAGAATAGATTTCTTTCACTAACTCTTTGACTAATAAGTCAGCGTTAATGTGGAAAGAACTATATTTTTCAATCTTAATAACGTTGATTAATCTAGCTCTAGATTGTTTAACAGAGTTACTTTCTTCATCTAATAAGTATTGTTCAATTAATAAGTCACTATAGATTTGTGGTACAACTTCTTTTTCAATATAGTGATATTGAATTGCACCTTCGTCTTCTTCTTGAGATAATCCATAGTTTGTTTGATAGAACTCTCTATGAAGAATGTTGATGACTTTAGTTTCTTCTCCAACTTTGACTTCTTTTTCAAAGACTTCGTCATCTTCAACAGTGTAGTCAATAATTAAAGGCTTAACACTTTCAACAGATTCGTGGTTATATTTAATAACACTTTGACCTGCTTCGTATAAAGATTTTACAAAATCTTTTTCTTTGAAGAAATGTTTTGAGGTATATGTTCCAGAGCTAATCTTGGAATACATATTTTCTGCAATTCTTTTTTCGATGTCTTCGTATCTAGAACTAACTCTAGTGATTTCAGACTTACATGGAACGAAAGCTTTATCATCTGTAACTGGGGTCCATTTTTCTGGATCAGGGTCATTATCGTTGACGTGTTCACCTTTGTTGTTATAAGCCCAATAAACTTTATGAGATCTTATAAAAGCATATAGTTTTTCTATTTCTTCTTTAGAAGCGCTATTTTCATTAACCTGTTCGGCTATTCTGGCCGCTTCTTTTAAAGTTGTGCTGGTATCACCATCAGAAAGAGTAACTTTGTTATATGCTCCATAAATACTTTGAGCGTAGCGATATAAGACTTTATCCAAAGTCTTGCTTGGAAGATCACCATCATGATATTGATCAGCAATAATCTTGATAATGTTATTGTGGATTTCTTCGGTTTCATCATCAATTTTAATAATTGGGTCATTGTAGTTACTTGGATGTGATTTAACTTCGTCACTACTAGATCCACAGCTTGTTAAACCTAAGATACCTAATAAGGATAAAACTGCTAATTTAGAAAATTTCTTATTTGACATAGCATCTTCCTCCTTCTTCTTTCCATTCTTTTTCATTATCTTTATTGAATGAGAAAGCACAAGTTGTTGGAACGAATGAATCTTTATACATTCCTTCTTCACCTCTTAACTCATTTTGATTGATTAATTGAATAAGATATTCAGTCCAAGCTTTATTGATAGATTCTTCTTGAGAGAGTTTGGAACTTTCTCTTAATTGTTCAATGGTCTTTTGAATGTTTGTTCTAATTACAGATTTTCCTTCTTTATCTTCATCAGAGAAGTGAATTTTGCCAGCAATTTTGCCGCTTCCAAAGTCATAATTGAGTAATGCTTCATAAATACGGTAGTCATAAGCAGCATCAAAGTTGCTGGATTTGACATCGTTCTTGATAGTGTTAACACGATTTGTATAGTAGGAGCTATCATTAACATTTTTAATGTTAACGTATGTTTCGTGATCCCAGTTATAGTCTTTATCGGTTGGGACTTTTTCAGTGTAGTAATAATCTTCTATGGAAGTGTGTGTTTTCTTAACGGAATTCGCTTCATCAATAACTTCGATTGTTTTGTCTGGATCATCTGGATCTTCAACTTCCTTGTAAACGATTTTTTCATATGCGAGTTTATTAGTGTTTTCAAAGACAGATTTTCTCATCACCATGAAGTGAATTCCGGCTGTACTTCTAACACCGATAACAACGTTATCATTGGTGTCACACAAGACTTTCTTTTCAAATGTTTTTTCAGAAGTATCTTTGTTAAATTCTAATTTGCTGCTTTTGAAATTATGACTCTTTAACTTTAAGACATCTTCATTATCAAAATTATAAGTTTCAGTTCCGATATCGTTATCACCAAAACTAACTGTATCGGTCTTTAATAATTCATTTGTAATAACAAATGGGGAACGGAAGTTTAAGAAAGCATTGAATAAAACGTTTCTTGGTAAAGAGGCTTGGCTTCCTTCTGGAGTGAATGTACCAATCTTTTCTTCCTTAGCCATTAAACCAATTTGTCTAAAGACATCAAATGGAATAGCAGGTAATAATTTTTGAGCATCCTGTAAGTGAACGTTAACATTAGTTAACATTGTTTCTTTAATAACATCAACAACCTTTTCTTTTGTTTCGCTGATTTCCTCAACACCTGTTTCTGGATTAACTTTAGAAACAGTGTTTGTAACGATTTCAGCATCTTTATCTAGGCCAAAGGCTTTATAAAGTTTATTGTTAACATCAGTAACTTCTTTGTTGTTATCACTTAAAAGAGCATCATAAGCATAAGTACCTAATTTGAATTCGTTATAGAATGAGGTTCTTGTGCTCATTAATTCAACGTCACCGTATTCACTGCTTGAAGTATCATCAGATAATTTAGCGACTTCTTCGAAAGTGTATTGTCCATCGACTAAGTGTCTCACAATATCCCATAATTTTTCCGCTTCTGCTTGTGTGATGGTTGCGTGGTTATAATCGCTTGCATCCGCACTTAACTTCACGAGAATATGAATAACGTGATATGGGAATACTGGTTCAACATCTTTAGTTGCTGGTTCGATTTGTGTCCAATCTTTAGTTTCTTCTCCAGATTGTGTTGCGGAAACACCAACATATTCTTGTTTTAATCCAGGAACAGTTTTTTCTCCTTCTTCATAGGATTCATAGTGCTTCTTGAAGTACCAGTCATTAATGGCTTCTTTTTCTAATTCGTAAACGAATTTTAATCTTAAATCTTCTTCAGTTTCTACATTGTTGTTCTTTAAGATTTTTTCCCATTCTTCTTCTGGTTCAGTGCCATTATTGTTGGCATTATCATTAGCGGTTTGTCTAGCTGCTTTGACCTTATCAAGGGCATCAGACTTAATTCTACTGAACTTCTTGAGATCAGGTTCTTTTGGATTTTCATCTGCGGCAAGTTTTGGATATTCGTATCTGATTAAAGATTCAAGGACAGCATTATAGTATTTTGTAGTGCCATCTTTGCTTTCTCCGAATTCACGATACAATTGATCCACGTTGATTTCTAAACGATCGGTCTCACTATTGTAACCGATAAAATCAACAACTGATTTGTCGCTTGGGGTAACAGTTGCTGTAGTTCCACAGCTTGTTAACGCAAGTGCGCCGATGAAACTAGTAACTAAACCGATAGATAGCTTACTTTTTTTCATCTAATTGTTTCTCCTTTTCAAATACATAGCGAATATATTTTATATATCTTCATTTTTACGCGCAATAATAATTTTAATTATTTTCGTGCATACACTGGTGCGAAAGCTTAGATTTTTATATTTTTCTTACTATATCGTTTGCATATTATTTTTGAGAAAATTACAATAATTCAGCATTGAGGTAGAAGTATGGCAACTTTAAAAATTAATGACCTACATGTTCAAGTTGAAGGAAAAGAAATCCTTAAAGGTGTCTCTTTTAGTATGTCTGAAGGAGAAACAGTTGCTTTATTAGGGCCAAATGGACACGGTAAGTCAACTTTATTTAATGCGATTATGGGTCATCCTAGATATAAGATTACAAAAGGTAGCATTTATTTAGATGATGTCGACTTAACGCATATGACCACTGATGAACGCGCTAGAGCTGGTTTATTTTTAGGATTACAAAATCCTGCTGAAGTTCCAGGAGTTATTAATAGTGATTTCTTAAGAGCTGCTGTTAATGCAACTAGCAAAGAAAGAGTGTCAACTTATAAATTTTATAAGTTACTTGATAGCGCCACTAAAGAATTAAAGATGCCATTTGATTTAGCCACTAGAAGTTTAAATGAAGGATTTTCTGGTGGAGAAAAGAAAAGAAACGAAATACTTCAACTGATGCTATTAAATCCAAAAATTGCGATGCTTGATGAAATTGATTCTGGACTAGATGTTGATGCTATTCAAACTGTCGCTGATGTGATTAACAAATTAGAAGGTGAAGGAAAAGGATTTTTAGTCATTTCCCATTATGCTAGATTATTTGATTTAATTAAACCTACAAGAGCAATCGTTATGATTAATGGAAAAATCGTTTTAGATGGAGACCCATCTCTTATCAAACGAATCGATCAAACTGGTTATGAATTTATTAAAGCTGAACTAGGAATTAATATCGAAAAAGAAGAGAACAAAATGAATGAAGTCTCTATCGGAAGTTGCGCTGTTAGAGAGTCAATTAAAAAATAGATATGAAGAAGATAATTGTAGATAGAATGAGCAATTTAGACCTATCCACTTATGAGAGTGAATTATCTTTTGAGTTTGCTTCTGGAGAAACTTCTTTATATCTACATAATTTAAAAAGCGAAAGTGAGCTTAATTTTGAGTTATTGGAGAATGCAGTTTTATATTTATCTTTCTTTGTGGACTCTACTCTTGAAAATGTGAAAATAAACGCAAATCTCGGAAAAAATGCGAAAATTGTCGTCTATTTTGCTGATTTTAGTGTTCAGAAGAATAAATTAGATGCGACTATAAATCTTAATGATGAGGGTGCAACTTGTGAATGGCATTTGGCTTCTCTTTCTTCTAATAAAGATAATAAGGATATTGTGGTAAATATTTATCATAATCATCCATCTACTTTTGGAAGAATTGATAATTATGGAGTCTGTAAAGATGAAGGAAAATTACAGTTTTCTGGAATCTCTTATATTTTAAAAGGATGTCATCAATCTAAGTCTCATCAAAATGCGAAAATTGTCGTCTTTGATAATAACTGTGTTGCAAAGGCTAAACCAATATTAAAAATTGATGAAAATGATATTGAAGCTAGTCACGCCGCTAGTGTAGGAAAAGTTAGTGATGAACATATATTCTATTTAACCTCTAGAGGTTTAAATATAGAAGAGGCAAAAATGCTTATTACCCTTGGTTATTTAAAACCAATTTTAAAAGGATTTAATGAGTCAATTCAAAACGAGATTGATACTTTAATTGAAAGGAGACTATCTAATGTATAGCATTGATGAAATTAGAAAACAGTTTCCTATGCTTGATGGCAAAAAAACTATGCAAGGTCATCCTTTAGTTTTTCTTGATAGTGCCTCAACATCCTTAAAACCTTATTCAGTAATTAAGGCAATTGAAGAATATTATAGTGATTACACCGCTAATCATCATCGTGGTGATTATGATCTTTGCTATAAAGTGGATATAAAAGTCCAAGAAGTTAGAGAAAAGATTGCTAGATTTATTAATTCTGAAAATAATGAAGTAGTCTTTACTTCTGGAGATACAGAGTCTATTAATCTAATAGCCTTTGGCTATGCTTTAGATAACTTAAAGAAAGATGATGTTATTTTAATTAGTTTAGAAGAACATGCCTCTAATACTTTACCTTGGTATCGTATTTGTGAATTAACAGGTGCAAGAATTGAATTTGTAGAATTAGAAAATAAAAGAATTACTGTTAACAAAGTCAAAGAAGCTTTTAATAAATATAAAAATATTAAGATTGTCTCATTTGCTCATATTGGTAATGTTTTAGGATATGAGATTGACGCGAAAAGTATTGCTAAAGTAGTTCATGAAAACGGAGCAATATTTGTTTTAGATGGTGCCCAATCTGTTCCACACATCAAAGTAGATTTCAAAGATTTAGATGCTGATTTTATTACATT
>DGHZ01000040.1:0-606 GCA_002392945.1 Caryophanales bacterium UBA3835
ACTGCGCCGGAATTGAAGCACGTCGACAAGGACGTAGCTTATATGGTTCTAAGAAACCAAAAGCGGCGAAATAATTAGAAGGAGGAAAGAAAGATGCCACGTAAAGGAAGCGTAAGTAAACGTGATGTGTTACCAGATCCAATTTACAATTCAAAACTCGTAACACGTTTAATTAACAAAATCATGATTGATGGCAAAAAAGGAACAGCACAAACTATTCTTTATTCCGCCTTCAACAAAATTGAAGCAAAGACCGGTAAACCAGCAATGGACGTCTTCGCTACCGCAATTAACAACATCATGCCTGAAGTTGAATTAAAAGTCAGAAGAATTGGTGCTGCTAACTATCAAGTTCCTACTGAAGTTTCTCCAGAAAGAAAAGTCACATTAGGCTTAAGATGGTTAGTTAACTATTCCAGACTCAGAAACGAAAAGAGCATGGAAGAAAGATTAGCGGGCGAAATCATCGATGCGGCTAACGGCACTGGTGCTTCAGTGAAAAAGAGAGAAGATACCCACAAGATGGCAGAAGCTAATAAAGCTTATGCACATTACCGTTGGTAATCTTAGGAGAAATAATCTATGGCACGTGAATTTGATTTAGCT
>DGHZ01000040.1:660-3029 GCA_002392945.1 Caryophanales bacterium UBA3835
AATATCGGTATCATGGCTCACATTGATGCTGGTAAAACAACAACCACAGAACGTATTCTCTACTTTACCGGAAAGATCCATAAAATTGGCGAAGTCCACGAAGGTGCCGCCACAATGGACTGGATGGAACAAGAACAAGAAAGAGGTATTACCATTACCTCTGCAGCGACAACTGCTTTCTGGAAAGGTAATAGAATTAATATTATCGACACTCCAGGGCACGTCGACTTCACTGTTGAAGTTGAAAGATCGCTTCGTGTCTTAGACGGTGCTGTCACTGTTTTAGACGGTAAAAATGGTGTTGAACCACAAACTGAAACAGTTTGGAGACAAGGTTCAAAATATGGCGTTCCTAGAATTGTCTTTGTTAACAAATTGGACGCTATTGGTGCGGACTTTGAAATGTGTGTTCGTTCCTTAAAGGAAAGACTTGGCGCTAATGCAAAAGCTGTCCAACTTCCAATCGGTATTGAATCTACCTTAAGAGGTGCAGTTGATATCATTGAAAGAAAAGCTTATGTTTATGAAGCTGGTAGCCAAGATCCAAAAGAAGTACCTGTACCAGAAGATATGGTTGAATCAATGGAACTTCATAGAGCGGATTTATTAGAAGCTCTTGCGGCCTTCGATGATGAATTCATGATGAAGGTCTTAGAAGGAGAAGAACCAACAGTTGAAGAAATCAAATCTGTTATTAGAAAAGCAGTCTTAACTGGTGAATTCCACCCAGTATTCTGCGGAAGTGCTTATAAGAACAAGAACATTCAACTTTTATTAGATGGTGTTATTGATTATCTTCCAAGCCCACTTGATATCCCTGCCGCTAAAGGCACTGATGAAAACGGCAACGAAGTTACTTGTAAGCCAGATGATAACGCTCCTCTCGGCGCGTTAGCCTTCAAAATCGCTACTGACCCATTCATTGGTCGATTAGCCTATGTCCGTGTCTATAGCGGTACACTTAAATCAGGAAGTTACGTCTTAAACTCCACCAAAGGTGTAAAAGAAAGAATTGCTCGTGTTGTCTTAATGCACTCTAACCACAGACAAGAAGTTGATGAACTTCATGCTGGTGATATCGGTGCGGTTGTCGGACTTAAGAATACCACCACAGGTGATACATTATGTGACGAAAAGAACCCAGTGATTCTTGAAAAGATGGAATTCCCAGATCCAGTTATTGAAGAAGCGGTGGAACCAAAGACCAAAGCTGACCAAGAAAAAATGTCTATCGCCCTTCAAAAACTCGCTGAAGAAGATCCAACCTTCAGAGTGAGAACCAACGCGGAGACTGGTCAAACCATTATTGCTGGTGTTGGTGAATTACACTTAGACATCATCGTTGACCGTATGAGAAGAGAATTCAATGTTGCGGTTAATGTTGGTGCTCCACAAGTTGAATACCGTGAAACCATTAAAGGTACAGCGGATTGTGAAGGTAAATACATCAAACAATCTGGTGGTCGTGGACAATATGGTCACGTTTGGATCAAATTTGAACCAAACCCAGGAAAAGGCTTTGAATTCGTCGATGCGATTGTTGGAGGATCTGTTCCAAGAGAATATATCAAACCAACTCAAGACGGCTTAGTTGATGCCTTAGGTAGAGGTATGGTTGCTGGATTCCAAGTCATGGATATTAAAGCTACCTTATTCGATGGTAGTTACCATGATGTTGACTCTTCTGAAGCTGCTTATAAGATCGCCGCTAGTATGGCTCTTAAAGAAGCTGCTAAGAAATGTAATCCAGTGATCTTAGAACCAATCATGAAGATTGAAGTTACTGTTCCAGAACAATATTATGGTGATGTTCTTGGTGATATCGCCCGTAGACGTGGACTCGTCACTGGCGAATCTCAAAGAAGTAATGCTAAAATTATTGAAGCGGAAGTACCACTCTCAGAAATGTTTGGTTACGTCACCGACTTACGTAGTATGACCCAAGGACGTGGTAACTACGCAATGCAATTCGACCATTATGGCGAATGTCCAAAATACGTCCAAGACGAAATTATTAAGAAAAGCGGGATGTCTGCTCGCTAATCTTAAATAAGATAATTATTACCAATAGATTGGTATTGATTATATATTAAACTTGCTATATATTAAAAATGTTGAGTTCATTAAATTGAAAGGAGAAATTCAAACAATGGCAAAGGAAAAATTTGACAGATCTAAAGAGCACGTTAACATTGGTACCATTGGTCACGTTGACCACGGTAAGACCACATTAACCGCCGCTATTACAACTGTCTTAGCAAAAAAAGGCTTATCTGAAGTTAAAGCATACGATCAAATCGATGCTGCACCAGAAGAAAAAGCTCGTGGTATTACAATTAATACAGCCCACATTGAGTATCAAACAGAAA